>JAVBMB010000104.1:0-17478 GCA_031552995.1 Oscillospiraceae bacterium | reverse complement strand
GACATATTTTTCCGCGTCCTTTATGCCGGCGCGCGCCGCGATTGCGCTTACCGTAACCGGGTTGTCACCCGATATGACCTTCAGCTTTACGCCCTCGGCCTCAAAAAAAGCAAATGTCTCGGCGGCGTCCTTGCGTATGGTGTCGCTCAGCGTAATCAGCGCGTGACACTCCATCGATACCGGCGGCGCGTTTGCGCGGACCGGCATTGCCGAATAGCCCAGCGCGACAACGCGCAGCCCCTGCGACGCCAGCTCGTCGGCGCGCCGCATGACGGCGGAATCGGCGGCAAACACAACACCAGGCGCGCCGATTATATAGGTGCCGATGTTGCGGAATGTCGCGCCGCTGCATTTGCGGTCGGAGCTGAACGGCATAATCTCGTCCGCCGTCCACTTGCGTGACGAGCCGAGCGCGCCGGTCAGCGACAGCGCCGTCGAGTTGCTGTCGCGCAGCGCTCCCATCAGCTCGCTTATCGCCTGCCGCGCGCGCGCGTCGGTGCCGGCCAGTATCTCGATATCCCGGAATGTCAGCGTGCCGTCGGTAATCGTGCCCGTCTTGTCAAGGCACAGCACATCGGCGCGCGCCAGCGTCTCGATGCCGGGAAGCGACTGCACAAGCGCGTTTTTGCGCGCCAGCGTAAGCGCGCCGACCGTAAGCGTGATGCCAGTGAGCAGCACAAGCCCCTCGGGTATCATCCCCAGCATGGAGGCGGCCGCGCCCAGAACCGAGCGGCGTATATCCATCCCGCCGCTGTGCATCGACCAGAACAGCAGCCCGCCCAGCGGGATGATGACAATCGTCAGCACGCGGATTATCATATTTATCGAGTTTATCAGCTTCGAGCGGCTCTTTCTCTTCTTTTTGACCTGCTCGGTCAGCGCGTTGGCGTAGTTGCCGCGGCCCACGGCCGTAACGCGCACATGCCCGCGCCCCGACGTGACATAGCTGCCCGACAGCACATTTGTGCCGGCCGTTTTCGCTATCCGGTCGGTCTCACCGGTCAGCAGCGATTCATCCGCTTCAAGCCCGGCGCTGACGATAACGGTGGCGTCGGCACAAATCTGGTCGCCCATGCCCAGCTCGACGATATCGTCAAGCACAAGCCGGCTCTGCGGTATCACCGAGGTTTTCCCGTCGCGCACAACCCTGGCCTTTGCCTGCGCCAGAACCGACAGCTTGTCCAGCGTGCGCTTCGAGCGCAGCTCCTGAATTATTCCCATAAGCGTGTTGCAAAAGGCTATGCCCAAAAACAATGTGTTCTCGGGATGGCCGACCATGAATATCGCTGTGGCCAGCAGGGCATTAATCAGGTTGAACAGCGTAAAATTATTGCGCGCCAGTATCTGCGGCACGGACGGCGTAATCCCCCGCGGCGATGTGTTGACCGCGCCCGCCGCGACGCGCTCGTCCACCTGCGCCTGCGTAAGCCCGTGCTTCGGGTCCGGCGTCAGGCGGCGCACGGCTGTGACTGTATCGGTTTTTTCTCTCAAGCGACGGCTCCTTCCGGCGCGGCGCTGCCGCGCATGGCACGGGTATATAAATAAAAATCCGCGCGTGACAGCTGCCGCGCGCGGATATCGAATGACAATGTCTGAATCAGCTTATGCTCTCCTGCGGCAGTATTTTTGACACGCGCGCCCATTCTACACGCCGGTCCAGCAGCTGTTCGACCTCGATGTGCAGCCCGCAGATATCAACAGCCGGATGGCTGCCGTCGTCCGGTATCACCGAAATCTGGCTGAATATCAGCCCGCCCAGCGTGCCGTACTCCTCATCCTCCGGCAGGTCGACCTTAAGACTCTCCGCCACAACCTCCAGCTCGGCGCCGCCGCTGATTCTCCACAGATTGTCGCCAAGCTTGATGATTTCAAGCTCCTCCTCCTCGTCGAACTCGTCGTATATCTCTCCGACAAGCTGCTCGAGCAAGTCCTCCATAGTCAGCAGGCCGCTTGTGCCGCCGTATTCGTCGACGACAATTGCCATGTGTACCTTCTGCCGCTGCATGTCGCGGAACAGCACATCGGTGCGCACAGATTCCGGCACAAAATATGCCGAACGCAGCAGTTTTTCTATCGGCTCGCCGCGATTAAGCAGAAAATCCCGCGCGCTCAGTATGCCGACGACGTCGTCTACGTCCTCGCGGCAAACCGGGAAACGTGACAGCCCGTTCTCCCTGATAGACGCGAGTATCTCGTCCTCGGTATCATCGACCCACATAATGACCATGTCGGTGCGGTGGACCATAATGTCCTCGGCCGTCATGTTGTTGAACTCGAACACGTTCTCGATCATCTCTTTTTCGGCGGCCTCTATTGCCCCTGCCTCTTCGCCGATGTCGACCATCATGCGTATCTCGTCCTCGCTGACCTCGTCCACCTCGGTGCCCGGACGGATGCGCAGCAGACGGGCTATGCCAAGCGACATTTTGTCGAGCAGCCATGTGACAGGGCTTGTCAAACGCCAGATAAACCACGCCGGCATGAACACGACGCGCAGCGCCTTGTACGGCCGCAGCGCGGCGTATCTTCGCGGCAGAAGCGTGCCAAACACGGTAAGCAACACAAACTGCGCCAGTATGACGGCGGCGGCAGAAAGCACGGCAGGCGAGCGCATATATAGCGCGAGCGACCCGGCGACATACGGCGTGACGTCAATCGCCCCATGCACGGCAGCGCACAGAATAACAAGCGTCTGACACGCCTGCATCGCCTCAAGGAATCCCTCGGGCGACTGAACGGTTTTAAGCAGCCTGCGCGCAAAGCCGCCGCCCTCTGTTTCTGTCAGCTTTTTCAGCTTGTTTGCCGACGCCGAACGTACCCCCTGCCCGGCAAGCGCGAAAAACGCGGCAAACACAAGCAGCACAAGCTGAATGACAATAGATCGGCCCAATGGGTCAGGCAAAATTGTTCCCCCCCGGCATGAGATTGATTTTAACTGCGCGGTGCGGTATAATATTTCAGGTTGCATGGCGCAAGGCGCGCCATATATACCATAGTATAGCAACATGCCGCCTTTTTTGCAAATCTTTTCACAGTTTTTACATTGTGCCGCTTATATTTTTACATTAAGCCGGTATCCTTTATATCAGATGAGAGGGATGAACAGACAATTGGAGACAAACAACAACTATATCGACATGGCGCTTGGCAGGCAAAAGCGCATCGCGTTAATCGCGCACGACAGCAAAAAACCCGCGATGATAGAGTGGTGCGTCGCAAACCGGGGCATATTGATAAAGCACAATCTGTGCGGCACGGGCACGACAGCCCGTACGATAGCGGACAAAACCGGACTTAGGGTAATGGGCTACAGCAGCGGACCGCTGGGCGGCGACCAGCAGATCGGGGCCAAAATCGTCGAAGGGAAGATTGACATGGTCATATTCTTCTCCGACCCGCTTACGGCCCAGCCCCACGACCCCGATGTCAAAGCACTGCTCCGCATCGCGCAGGTGTACGACATACCGATCGCCAACACCCCGGCCACAGCCGACTTCATGATTTCCTCGCCGCTTATGGACAGCGAATATGTGCATAAGGTGCTGGACTTCAGGCATGCAATCTCAGCCAGAGCCGAAAGCTTTGGCGCGGAGAACGAATAGCGCCGCCACCCGGCCGGCCGCACTGTAAAAATCCACCCCGGAGGCATTGCCTCCGGGGTTTTTGAGTTTATTTTACAAAATATTCGGCAAGGTTCGCCTTGTCGTCTATGAACGGCTTTATCAGGCTGGTCTTGCAGGTCATAAGCGTCGTCACGCCGGGGCCGTGGCCGGCCAGAATGCAGTCGGCATGGATGATTACGCCTATGGTAATCGCGCCGGTGCGGTATGTGCGCCCGAAGCGTGTGTCGGCATCCGTTATCGCTACGATGTCGCCGAAACGCAGCGTATCAAGCTCGTACTTCTTTGTGGTTTTCGCGTCGAACAGCGTAATGTCATAGTCGCCTGTCGTCGTGTTGCCGGCGCCAAGGCCGCTGCCCATTATTGCGGCGGGGACAATCTTCGCAACGCCGACTTCAAGCTTGCCGCCCGGCAGCTCGCGTATGTTCATCTTGTCAAGCAGCGCGGGGCTCATGTTGCGCAGAAGCACATCGGGATAATCAAGCAGCTTCATGCCCTGGCCTGTGGCTTTTACGCCGATTTTATCGTCGATGCTCAGCTTTTCCAGCGCCTCGGCCGGAAGATAAATCATTACGTGCTCGGCGCCGCCGTGCTTGCCGGTCACAAAGCCTTTTGCGCCTTTGGCGTCGCCCGTTTTAACCTCGGCCTCGTTGCCGATGCAGGAAAACATGTTGTATGCCGTGTTATGTACCTCGTCGCTGTGGCGCGTCGTGACGCCCGGCTCAAGGTGGTCGGCCACCCAACCGGTGCAGATATCGCCGACCTGGGCGTTATAGGTGATGCCGCCGGTTCCCTGCACCCACATCACATCTCCGTCCGGTGTCAGCACGCCAGTCGGCCTGCCCTTCGAGTGCCATACCTGCCCCTGAACGGCGACAATCGGAAGTCTGTCCCTGTTTGTCTTAAGCATAATCAAATCTCCTTTGCACAATATAATAATCAAAAGATGTCCGCCTGTAATTGATAGCTTACCACATAGCGGCGGCGATTTAAATAGCGGTTACGGCAAAAATCCAAGCATTTTGCGGGGCAGCGGCAAAACCCGCGCCGGGCCGCAAAAAACATGGGTGTTTTGTGTTGACAAGCGACGTATTCTGGTTTATAATTTAAAAGCTGATACGGTATGGACTCTTAGCTCAGCTGGCTAGAGCATCCGCTTGACGTGCGGAGGGTCAGCGGTTCGAATCCGTTAGGGTCCACCAATGGAGAGCCAGACGAACCCGGGAGCAGCCATTTACATGGTTGGCCCTGCGTTCGTTCTGGTTCTTCCTTTAATCCGCGATTGTAAAGAGTAACAGAAGACCGTCGAGTGGGGGTAATCCCTGCCCGGCGGTCTTTTTTCACGCCCCTGTAACGCAGCCATAGGGAAATATCGCAATATACGCACCAAGCGCCCGCACACGTCTTGCAGCATACTTTCATACCCCTCCGAGTGTAAACACACATCCGCGCCGTAAATACCGCCAGAAACGCAAAAAAAAGCCCCCTGCAGGGGGCCATGCTATATACTGGGGCTGTTCCCGCTGCCGGTGTTTTCCGTAAAGCCCAAAGCCTTCGCAGCCTCAAACGTAACGCCGCCCTCCTTGTGGTCCGACTTCGCCATGTTGAGATAGAAGCTGCATACCGTGCCGTGCGCGGCCAACGGCAGCCCCACCATGCCGGAGAGCCACGGCAGCGAGCCGTTATAGCCTTTGTGTATGCACCACGCGGCGAGCAGCAAGCCGCCGATTGTCACCGCCCACAGCAATGAGCGCACGTCGGATATCAGCTTCTTGGAATACTCCGCACGTCTTTTTTTAGGTATTCTCTTGCCACCGCCGGAAGCAATCATTTTAATCACGCCTTACCGAGCCACTGCGCAAACCGGAATACCGCAGCATTAAGGCGATGCTCGTCGCTCTTAGTCGTCATCCGCGTCATGCCTGCTTTCGGAATCCCAATCTCTCCGTTCACGGACGCGCTCCTCGTATCTCCTCGCATCATAGCGGTAATTCGCCAGCTCACCCATAACCTTGTATACCTCCTTGCGGATGACCTCGGCGGCTTCGGCCGGTGATGAAGTATCGGCTGCGTCAACAGCCAACCGCCCGGGCAGGGCGACAAGCATTCCCCTGATGGTGTAAATAAGGTCTTCCGTCATGGCGGCGACATCTTCTGAGCGGTGCATTTTCCCCTGCAGCTCCTTCGCCTCCAGCACGGAAATAATAGCTTTGGCTTTCTTGATGCTGACCTCGGCATCAAGCCGCTCTTTTTCGGTGGGGTTGTCGGCTTTCCTCTCGGCCGCGGCAGAGCGGCTTTCCAGCATAGCGCAGTAGGCGCGCACGGTCGGCGCGGCTTCATACATTGCGCCGTGTGGCGTATGCCGCTTGTTGATGATGCCCTGTCCGGTCAGCTGGCCTATCCACTGATTTGTTTTGCCGGTCATGGTGCAGACATCGGCCGTCTTTATGTATACCGGGGTGCCGGCGCTCAGTACATACACAGCGCCGTTCTCAACAATGACATTCTGTTTCTTTGCTGCCATCAGAATCGCTCCTTTCTTCGGGCGGCAAAAGCCGTATTTCGATGCTCCGCCAAATGCCTTTTGTCAAGGTGCTCGGCGCGGCACCGAGAAGATGATAATAATTCGACCAATTGATAGGTTCAACTAAATTAGCACGATTTTCACCTCACTAACTGAGCTTTTTTCGGGGTCGGCGAGCCCGCAGCTTAATTTTGCTCCGTCACAGTACCTTTTTTTGCGCAAATTGACAATGTGAGGCGTATCAACCCTCTGAAACGTGCTTTCTACAAAGCATGAGTTCGCTTGGGGCAGACCTTTCTTGTGAAGAATCTGCATGACAATCCGGCGCTTACATTGCTCTATATTCTTCGCTAACAGGCAATAGACAAGACCAGTGTTCCAGAGCAATACACCCGGGACACTGGTCTTGGAGTTATCTGTCCATGATTGACTGAGTGGAGTCGATAGAGAAATTACCATGTCGACATCGTTGATGAAGCATTATTATCCTAAGTATGTGGCTTTTCTGCAATGTCCGGTTTTATTGGTTCAGTGACATTGGCGGAGGCTTTTTTAGCTAAGCCTGTCCCTTGATATGACTGTGAAATATACGTTCAAAAACTTCTCAGCTCCAAACGCCCGATATGAGACTAAAACTCGATATTCTCCGGGATCAAGAGCCCCATGAAGTATTTCATGTGAGAATGATTCGAAAAATCGAACGCTCATGCCCGGTCCTGATCGGAGTCTATCAGAATCAGCAACAGTTTGCCAAGATCCGCTTTTGTTTGTCTGGATGACGCAACTGAGGATGTCATATATTTTTGGGGAGTAGCATCGCCAAGTAAGAATAAGTGGATCATCAGAAAAAATCTCAGTTTGATTAAGAGAAATGAAAACAAAGTCGAAAGCAAAATAGTATAGCACTGCAATGATTATTACTACAATGATCACTGTTTTTTTTGCTTTCATTTCAATTCTCCTTATTCCAGGCCGGATAATGTTAGGCTGAGTGTAGAAAGAATATTGCCGGCTTTGCACGCAGCTGTTGATTCATTGTTAGCACCGGAGTGAATACCTGCAATGTATGTATCAGTGGAAGTGCGGTAATATACCAATCCTCCACTATCCCCGCTACTGCTCGAGTAATTTGATTTGTAAAAATCGCTGAAGACTGTATTGGGATAGCTTTGGTAACTGAAAGAGTAATTTGTTGATGTAACTGTACCCGACTTATTCCCGCCGCTATATCCAGTTTTATAGATCGTTGCATTTTCTGGTACCGAGTAGTATCCGTAAAGCCAATAGGATAGCTTTGGACTAGATCCGCTTATCTCGTTTGTAACGGTGTGACTGCCGTGGTTTTTGATGAAAGATGCATCACAAACTCCGCCCATACTATGGCTTACTACTTCGCCAACCTTTGGGGTAAGGATTCCGAGTCCTCCGTAGCCGTCTTCAACATCATTGCTGATTCGTGTTTCGACACCATGGGCAGCTGTTACAAAACCCTCTACATAAGCCCCATTGATATATTTTCTTGCTCTAAAGCCAACGCTGTAGCCTGCCCACTCATCACCGTAAGCAGTGCTTACTTCTATTGCTACCCTGTCTCCAGCCTCATTGGATACTTCAGGTATGAGGTAGTCACCTTTTTCATAACGAACCATTGGCTGTTTTACTTCTGTCCCATCAGATTCGATAAACTGCTCTTGGAGCCGGTTGGTGATATTTTCGTTTAAATCGGTAATTTGAACGATGACCACATTGTCTGTATATCGAGTGTAGGCTCCAACGATCTGAGCACCAAGTTCGTCGTCTATCGCCATCAACTTTTCAACGGTCTGCATTGCATCCATAAGTTGATTATGAGAGTAATCAACATACTTGTACTCCACTTTATCATTTTCCAGCAGAGCTTTGGAGTTTGCAATAAACTTGCCTGCTTCGCCGGTAACACAGACAACAAGCTTTCCGGAATTGTCGATAAATGCGCCCGCATATTCATCAGGAAATGAATATTTAACTTCACTGACTTTTTCAGCGGCTTCTTCAGCGGTTGAAAATGCCTTGATATTGCTGTAATTGTATAGCAAGGCATTATAAGCGTCAACACTTGCTTCTTCATTGGCGGTGTAAGCGCTTTCCGCCATGCCTAAAACGGGCACACAGACTATGGCGGCGGTTATCACCAATGCCATTATTAGCGCAAATAATTTTTTCATATTAGTATCCCTTTCTACAAAAAATTAATGTGACTTGCACTGCGAGTCAATTTATGCTTCGCCAACAGCAAACACGAGAAGATTGAACACGAAAGCCATTGCAGCAACAAGAAGAAAAGAAATGTACTTTTTAACGGCATACTCCTTAAATTAGCGATACAAATTCAACCTTGACTAACATAGGGATTCCCTGAGTTAGTTGCATAAGCAACTAACGAGCTCAGTTGTTTGTTCGCGAAATCGTAACTGACGGCTGAGCAACTCCGTTAATCGTTGCATTAACTGTCAATGTGTAGGTTCTCCAGTGAGAGACTTCAGCAACGCCGGTTAAGTTGAGTATTCCTGATCCTGAACCGGACCATTCGTCAATAATTCTTGTTCCCTGTTCCAGTGTCATTGTAGCAAAAATGCTGTCTGTTGTCCGGTCGCCTGTGATGCTTGCTGAACACATTGCCTCTGTACCATCAAAGGTTATATTGGGGAAGATATCAATTGTGCGAGATGATACGGCATAGGCTGGTATCGCAAAAAGCATCACTGTAACAATCAACAAAGTAGAAACTCGTTTCTTCATGATAATCACCCTCCTTTCTCGTCTATCTATTACGAAGAAAGAGGGTGATTTTGGACATATTTAAAATAATAATTTACTCTTCTGTATCCTGAATACTCTCGGCAACGCTGATAAGGTCGGCCTCGGACAGAAAGCCGGAAATGTAGAATGCTGTGTTATCGGGTGTTGTCCACAGTATGGCGCTGGCAATATCCGAGTTAGTTGAGGTGAGTAAATCGGCTTGATTGCCGCTGATTGTGAGATTTGTTCTGACAGTATCCGAAGCGTCAATGAACCAGTCCGTTTTGCTCGGGTTATGTGCATAGCTGAACTTTAGCATCTCCCCAACCTCGTTTGAGTATATAACCATTATTGTACCAGCTGTCTCATTAACGGCGAACACTTTATATCCCTCCGGTAGCCAAGATGGGCGGTAATCAGTCTGAGTTACTCCTGCATTTGATTCGTCTTCGAATCGATATACAAAGAAAGTTTCGTTGACCTCCTTAAGCCATCCAAACACAGCGGCACGAGCTTTGACATCTATGGCCAGCCATACGCTTGCGCATATGAGAAGTGCCAGAAGGATGGATGCAACACGTTGAACCGAATGATAAAAAAACGGATGATCCGCTTTGCGCTTCAACTTTTTTATTTTTCGCTCGAATTGAAGTGAAAAAACATGCTGCTTTTCTGTATCAAATCCGCTTTGAAGACAATTTACATAGATGTCACAGGATTTCTCCGCTGCCGAGTGAAGCATTGCTTCCGTAATCATAACATGCCGCCTCCCTCTGCATACAGCTCTTCCAGTTTCTTCTTGCCTCTCTGATCAATTTTTTGCGCCCATAAAAGTGAGATGCCAAGCATCTTCGCGATTTCTCTAAGGTTATATCCATGGTGGTACTTCAGCCATATTACCGTTCGCTGCTGCTTAGGCAGCTTAAAAATATATGACACCAATAACTCTTCGCCGCTCACTGCTGCTGAAAGATTGTTCTGCAATTCATCATTATATTCAACAACCGAATGTCTGCCACTAACACGAAATATATCAGTCACTCTGTTGTCAACCATAGTTACGACATACTGCTTCGTTTTTGGACTCACCGGCTCAATCTTTTGAATGTTTTCTGCAATTTTTACAAATACATGATGAACTACATCTTCTGCATCCTGCTCATGGCGAATTCGCGAATAAGCAATGTGGTACATCAGATTTCGATATGCGTTATATATTTCCTCAAATTTTGACTTGTCCTCGTCCGTTTCAATTATTTGCAAATAAGTGAGAAGAATAATGCCACCTCCGGGAAAGCGTTTCGTTGTGATTAAAATCAAATATCCGGAACTCAGTTTATCGCATCCGGAATATATTTGTCTTTATTATACTAAAATCACTGATACTAGACAAGCTCACCATAGAAAAGACCCACCGTCCATCACGGATAGCGGCTGGTTTATGCGCGGCTCGCTTCACTCGATGCTTGAAGCTAAAGCTAACGGGCACCTCCACCGGCATAGCCGGTGGTTTCCATGACAATGAAACCCCCTGTGACTTTGCAGTCGCAGGGGGTTTTGTCGCGCATCCGGGCTGTCGAGTATTGCATTATTTTGCGGCGGCACGTATAATGAATCAACCGGGCGCGGCGCGTTCCCGCGCGGCGCAAAAATAAAAATGGGGTGTATCCTATGCGGAAAATGCAAAAAGAAGACCTCGGCGCGATAAAGCACATAAGGAACCTTACGCTGTCTCCCGACGGCAAAACGCTGGCGTACTGCGTCGCCGGCGCCAACCTTGAAAAGGACTGTTACGAGTCGTTTATATTCGTCACCGACACGGCGTCCGGCGACGAACGGCAGTTGACGAACGGCGGCGCCGAGCATATGTTTTTCTTTTACGACGAGGGCACGCTGGCGCTTCCGTCGTTTACTCCGCAGGCAACGGAATACAGCGCGCTCGACATCAAAACCGGCGACAAGAGGAGGCTTTTCACCGTCCCGGTGAGCGGCGCGGCACTTAAGCCTCTGGGCGGCACATTGTTTTTGGTGCAGCATACCGTCGATATATCAGACCCCGTACCGCACGGCGCGTGCTGGAACCCGGACGAGTTTGTCGTATTTCAGGAGCTCCCCGCCCTTACGGACGGCCTGGGCGTCGTCAGCCGCAAGCGCTCGGCTCTGTCGCTGTATGACAGCGCCACGGGCGAGGTGCTGACGATAACTCCGCGCCTGTTCAATGTCGGCGGCGTGTATGCCTCGGACGGCATGATATGCTACTTTGGGCAGGAGTATGATATGCTTAAGCCCGCGGCGACAAGCGTGATGCTGTATGATATCGCCGCCGGCGAGACAAGAGAAATCGCGCGCCCCGGCGAGCCTGTTTCCACCGTATCCATCTGCGGCGGGGATATATACTACTGCCTCGACATCGGGATTGAAAACCACTGCCGCATGTACTGCGTATCCGCCGCCGGCGGCGAAACACGCCTTATCCGCGCGTTTGACCGCGACCTGTTCTACCGCGGGCAGTGCGATGCCGGATGGACGGGCCGCAGCTTTTTATCCCGCGGCGATGATATATACTACACGCTCGCCTGCCGCGACGGCACACACCTTATCAGGTATAGCGGCGGCGAGCACACGGCGTTTGCCGTGCCCGGGCTGCATGTCGCAGCAGTCGCGGCAAACGAACACGGCGTCTACGCCGCCGCGCTGCCGCCGTTCGGGCCGATGACGCTTTATACACTGCGCGGCGGAGAGATGCTTCCGCTGGGCAGCCGCGGCGCGGATGTCATGCGGGCGTTTGCGCTGTCGCGCCCGCGGCCAGTCACCGTCAAGATGCGCGACGGAGCTGAGGTTGACGGCTGGGTCATCCCTCCGCCGGACGCCGTGCCGGGGCAAAAATACCCGGGTATCCTGGCGATACACGGCGGCCCGCGCATGTACTACACCGGCTGCTTCGACCATGACAATCAGACGCTGGCCGCTGAGGGGTATTATGTATTCTACTGCAACTACCGCGGCAGCAGCGGACGCGACACGCAGTTCGGCGAGTTCGACTGCGGCTACGGCGAGCTTGAGGATTTACTCGACTTCACCGACGGCGTGTGCCGCGCGTACCCCGATGTCGACTGCGGGCGGCTGTACATCACCGGCATATCGCACGGCGGATACCTGACAAACTGGGCCATCACGCACACAGACCGCTTTAAGGCCGCCGCGCCGCAGTGCAGCGTTGCCGACTTTATCAGCCAGGAAATAACCTCCGACTCGTCATGGTACAGCAACCGCACATTCGGCGACCCGTGGGACGATGCCGACAAGCTGTGGGACCGCTCTCCCCTCAAGCATATCCGCGGCTGCAGAACGCCGGCGCTGCTGCTCCAGTTCGAAAACGATTTCAGCGTGCCGCAAAACCAGGCGGTCGAGATGTTCGCCGCGATGATGAAGCTTGGCGTCGAGGCAAAGCTGATACTTTTCAGGGGCGACAGCCATACATTTCATCTGACCGGAAAGCCCAGCCACAGGGTTCGGCGGCACGAGGAGATATTTGCCTGGTTTGACAGGCATCGCTGACGGCGACCCGCCGCCGCGGTAAATATTAAGACGGGAGGGATATGATTTGAGCTTAACGGTTGGGGAGCTTATGAAGCTCCCGTCCCTTCAGGGGGCAAAGGTTGTCGCCGGCCACAAGGGGCTTGACAAGGATGTCTCGATTGTCAGCGTGCTTGAATACACGCAGGTCAACCAGTTCAAGGATGTTCACGCCGACTATTTTGGCAACGAGATACTCATTACGGCGTTTTATACATTAAAAGACAGCGTCGAAAAGCAGTGCGAGGTCGTCGAAGCGCTGAACCGCAAAAAAGTCGGCGGGCTGATAATATTCTATCTTGGCGTCATAATGCCGTTTTTGGACGAGCGCGTTATAGCCACGGCCGACAGTCTCGGCTTCCCCATCATCACTATGCCGGAAAACCGGCACGACCTGCGCTACGGCGAGGTTATCTACGAGGCGATGGAGGCCATACTAAAAAGCCGCTTTCTGGGGCAGGATTTTAAAAACACAATCATCGAGCAGGTGTCGCAGTTCCCGCCGGAGAGCCGAAGCGTCGGCACCGTGATGCGGATGCTGAGCGACAAGACGCATTCTACGATAATCCTGGCCGATTCGTCAGGCGCGCCGTATAACGCATCTGTATGGCCCAGGAACCTCACGACCGACAATTTTTTGTCAGACGGCCTCGTACAGCTGTCCAACGGCTTTATAACGCTGCTTGGCGAAATATATCAGGTAAGCAGCTATCCGGTTAAACCGCCGGGCGGCCCGACGCTGAACGCCGTAATATTTAAGCGCGGCGACCCGCTGTCCCCCGATGTGACGCGGCAGATGGGCGAGGTGCTGCAGATATCCACGAATCTGTGGAGCCGCGGCTACGGCGAGAACCTGCTGTCCGAAATCGTCGGCGCCATTCTGAAGGACGAGCCGTATACCGTCAGCCGGATATCGGCGCTGTTCGGCATACGTATGCGCGATATCCGAGACATGTGGATTATAAACCCACTCGGCGCAGCAACAGTCGACACGCTGATGAAGCGCGTGCCCAGGCTGCTGTCCGAAGAGCTGTCGCACATGTGCGCCACCGTCGTGTTCGACACGTATAACGACAGCATCGTCGCGCTGATGAGCCAGCCGCAAAACGGCGCGAGCCTTGTCACGGCGGCGCAGAGCTTTATCGAAAGCCTCGGCGGCGCTTTCGCCACCGTCACCGTCTGCCGCGGGCTGGACAGCCCCGAGCACGTGCGAAAGGCGTACTACGCCAACATGGATGCCCTCAGCACCTCGCGCGAGCTGTTCCCCTTGAAACGGTTGTTTATGATGTCCGACATCCGCTTTGCCGACAAGTGCAAGAAGATTATCGAGGGCGGCGAGGCGTCCATCAGCCACTATACCGACATACTCGGCTCCATCCCCAGCACCGACGGCATCACACACGGCGAGATGCTTAAAACACTGACGACATACTATCTTGACGCGCAGGCGAACATATCGCAGACGGGAGACATACTGTTTTTGCACAAAAACACAATTCAGTACCGCATGCGGAAGTTTAAAGAAAAGTCGCTTTACGGCATGGACACATTCCCCGAAACCATTGAATTATATACCGCTTTGGCGCTCAGCCGTATTCTTGACGGCAACGGCGGCCGCGGCGGCTAGCTTTTGTGTCCCCGTTTCACAACCGTACAAAAGCCTCCTGCTTTGTTAAAAAAAACAATTGCAAGAGGCTTTTTTTAAATTAAAAGATAATAACTATTTTCAATGCTTGTGGTACTATGTTGCCATAATAGCAGAGGTGACCGCAATAATTTGTGCAAAATTAACAAAAAAGAGGAGAGAAAACTATGAAGCGTACCTTGTCAAAGGCGTTATCGCTTGTTATTCTCGCAGCACTTCTTATCGGCGCGGCGGGCTGCACGCCCACCACACCGACCACAACAGCCCCCGCGGCATCGGGTTCCACCACGACGGCGCCTGCGGGCACAACGACAGCTCCGGCGGATACAACGGCACCAAACGCCGCAGCCGGCAGGCCGGAAAAGTCGGTAATCGTCCCGACCGACTGGCCGACCTACATCGACCCGGGCGTCGGCAGCAAGGCGTCCGACTCGACCTCGTTTACAAACATGTATGACACACTCGTGTTCCCGAAGTGGGACGGCACATCAGCCCCTCTGGTCGCCGAGAGCTGGGAAGCCAACGCCGACAGCACGGCGTATACATTTAAACTGCGCAAAGATGTCGTTTTCCATAGTGGCAACAAGCTTACCGCCAGCGACGTCAAGTTCAGCATGGACCGCCTGCTGACCATCGGCGAGGGCTACGCCTATATCTTCACCGGCACGGTTGATTCGACCGAGGTCGTGGATGATTACACCGTCAAGTTCAACCTGTCCAAGCCTGTCGGCAACTTTACCGGCATGATTATCCGCCTGTACATCATGGATGAGAAGCTTGTCAAAGAGCACATTGACCCCGCCGGCCCCTATGGCGAGAACGGTGACTACGGCAAGGCATGGCTGCTGACAAACGACGCCGGCTCCGGCCCGTACAAGGTCAAAGAGATGCGTACGGAAGAGTACCTGCTGATGGAGA
This sequence comes from Oscillospiraceae bacterium, assembly GCA_031552995.1. Classification (GTDB taxonomy): domain Bacteria; phylum Bacillota; class Clostridia; order Oscillospirales; family Butyricicoccaceae; genus JAVBMB01. Next base: position 2,417 of record JAVBMB010000104.1, on the reverse strand, counting down.
GATTTGACGACTACTGGCAGGGCTGGGAAGAGGGCTCGCCGCTCGTCGTCAAAATGCTTGGCGGCATAGACGCCACAACGGGCCGCACAATGCTTTCGCTGGGTGAGATGGATTTCAGCGACGACGGACAGACACCCGAGACGCTTGCCAGCCTTGCCGCCCAGGAGGGTATGAAGCTTGTCAGGTTGCCGCTCAGCACAAACTTCAACATAGCGCTTAACACACAGCTTGCCCCGACCGACGACGTGCATGTCCGCAGGGCTATGGCCTATGCGCTTGACTATGATTCCGTCAACGAAAACATATACCTCGGCGGCACAAAGCCGACCGGGCCGGTCGTCAAGGGCCTGTCCGCCGTTGCGCTGACCGATGCCGACATGCCTTACAGCTACAACCTCGACAAGGCTCTGGAGGAGCTTAAGCAGTCGCAGTACTACGACCAGATTATCGCCGGCACAATGCCCTTTACTCTGACATACTGCACAGAGGGCGGCGCCAGGCAGGAAAAACTGGCTCTGCTTATGCAGGCCGGCATGGCCGCCATCGGCGTCAAGCTGGATATTACCGGCAAGCCGTTTGCCAACATGATGACCGACGCGCAGACAATCGAGACGACGCCCAACGCGTCATTCGTCGTGTTCGCGCCCCCCTACCTCGACGGCGGCGGATACCTGAAGGCCCGCTACCATTCATCCTCCTGCGGCACGTGGGAGCAGATGGAGTGGCTGCAGAATGCCGAAATCGACGCGGCTATCGAAGAGGCTATGAAAGTCTCAGACGAGGCTGCGCGCAACGAGATGTATAAGGAAATCGGGCGCAAGCTGGTCGAGCTTTGCCCGACAATCTGGGCGACCGACCTTGCCCACAGCACGGTTCACCGCGCGAATTACATCAAGTCCACGCCCGCCGGTGACCTGTTTGAGGCCGGAGAGAGCTTCATCTTCGCCACAGGATACTCGACATACTACCGCGACTACAGGCTGTACTAAAATCCGTTTGCGCGCATAGCGGCCGACCGATATGCGCGCGAACACCCCAAAACGCTATAACAAACCGTTTTCGCATGAGGCCCCGGGCCTCATGCGAAAACAATAAATCCCCCATTTGCGCCACAAGTCAGCACACCTCGGCCGGTGATTTCGCCGCGGCTGAAGGCATAATCGCACGCCGCCGCACCGGCGGAAAAGAGAGAGGTTTTATGTATGGTACTTAAGATTCTAAGGCGCGTGGCATCATACGCTCTGGTGCTGTTCGGCCTATCGATACTGATATTCATCATCGTCAGGGTCATGCCGGGAGATACTGCCCGCATGGCTCTTGGCCCCCGCACGCCGGAGGCCACAGTGCAGGCGCTGCGCGAGCAAATGCACCTCGACAAACCTCTGCACATTCAGTATTACCACTGGATTACCAGCATGCTGAAGGGCGACTTCGGCACATCTGTCATTTCAAAACGCCCCGTTCTTGACGACATCAAAAGCTATCTGCCCGCAACAATTGAGCTGGCGCTGCTGGCGGCGGGATTTCTCATTGTCAACGGCATATTGCTGGGCGTTATCTCAACGAAATATTCCGGCAAATGGCCCGACGCCATTGTTCGCGTTATGTCCTACTTCGGCGTCATCGCCCCGGCGTTTTTCTGGGCGGTGCTGGCCATGCTGCTGTTCGCATTTATCCTGCCCATCTTACCCGTTTCGGGCCGCATAGGCTCCGGCTACATTCCTCCGCCTACCGTCACACGCTTTTACATAGTCGATTATCTGATTCACGGCGATTTTGCCGGCGCGTGGGAGACATTCAAGCATCTGATACTGCCCGCCGTGGTGCTGTCGTTTGCCGGAACAAGCCAGTCGGCGCGCATAACGCGCGCCAGCATGGTGGGAAATATGGAAAGGCCCTATGCCTCGGCAGAGCGCGCTTACGGCATACCCGAAAACAAGATTCTGTTCAAATACCTGCTCAAGCCGTCACTTAACTCGACCGTTTCCGTCATGGCAATGGACATCGCGGGGCTGTTCGGCGGCGCGTACATAATAGAAAGCGTCTTTAACTATCCCGGCATCGGGCGGTACGCCCTTTCGGCCATGCTCAACAAGGATGTATTTTCCGTATCGGCCGTCATACTGGTGCAGGGCACTATAATTGCAGTTTTCAACCTTGCCACCGACATACTCATAAGTTTCCTGGACCCCAGGATACGCTTTGCTTCGGCGGCCTAGGCGATTTGCAGAAATGGAGCGGATCTATGGACAGTGTTGAATATAAAATCGACATATCAGGCGTCGACGTCTCTCAGCTGCCGCGGCGCAACAGGCGCGAGAACCTGCGCAAAACGTGGTATAAGTTCTCCCGCAATAAGCTTTCGGTTCTGGGGCTGGCTGTAATAATTTTCGTTATCATCCTTGCCATTTTTTATA
>JAVBMB010000060.1:0-17625 GCA_031552995.1 Oscillospiraceae bacterium | reverse complement strand
ACTCAAACTGATATACATGCAGGCCAGTATCTCCTGTGTGCCCTTGCCATCCTTATAGCATTGAAACAGTTCCCGTTCCGTTCGGGTAAGAGTTCCGACTCTGCTGATAAAATCGTCAAACAGCCCATCGGGGATCGGCCTGCCTTCAGCCTTAAGGTTGTGCAAATGCTGCCCGGCAGGAGACATGTCGGCACGGTAGTAATCATCCATCCACTCGGATAAAAAAAGGTGACGCTGAAATAAGGGCGACAGCAGCAAAAATGCAAAAAGCATAAGGCCGCAGGCTATCACCGAAAACAGAAACACCGCTTGAGGCCAGTGATTTTGAGCATAACCAAGGGCGGCCTGCAGCGGGGCAAGCAACCCGAACAGAATAATCAGGTTTTTTCGAAATACCGAGACAGATCCATACTTTTTATTAATGCCGCCGATTGTATAAACAATCGCGACATAGCCGACATAAATAACGCCGTGAAGGAAGAAGGCAATTCTTAATATTACTGCGTTTCCGCTTAACGTACAGAGATGCGCAAGAAACGCTACTATAAAAAATAAATTCCAAAGATGCCATACGCTGTGTTTTAATTTGATTTGGATAACGAGGGAGATTATGATTGCCGCAAATATGCCCAGCCCGTCAAAAACCTGATAAGAATCGCTTAGCCGGGTAAACAAAAATGAGCTGGCACTGTCCACCAAAAAGGAAATGGCAAAAAATATCATAGCCAGATGTATACTTGGATGCGGCGGTTCATCACGCTTTTCGGGCACATGAAAATGATTAATGTCTGATAGAAAGACACAGACGGCAACCGCTAAAGTCAAAACAGCGGCGAGAATATCGGTTAAAAAGAAATTTGACGTCCCAATTCCAGTCAGCAGCATGAAAACGCCATGCGAAAAAAAAGCCAGAAGAAGACCAAACAGACGCTCAGTATTGTTGAGGATAAATGCAAATATGTACATGGCGAACGCCATTAAGCCACCAACGCCTGTCCAGCAAACAGTTGCCAAAACAAGCTCGGCACTGCTGCGCCGGAGAAAGGCAAACGCAAAAATGCTGCAGACGCAAATGACTGCCATAAGACGTGAAACACGGTTCCAATGCCGCACATTTATGATGAGCATCGTCACGATTCCGACGCAATATGCTATGTACATCAGTTTCAGCGAATCCAGGCCGAAAATATGCCCGGGTATTTTAAGGTAGTTATTCTGCATGTTGACAAGCGCCAGCAATATCGGCAGTGTCAAAAAGTATTGAAGCTGGCTTTTGCGAATATTTTTAATGCTCAGCGCGTCTTTTGCCCGCCAAAGGCCGGCAAAGGACGACAGCATACCGGATACATAACCGGATTCCTTATTTGCACTTTTCATCCCGCGCCGCCTCTCAGATTTTATTAAAAACTGCGCTAATAAAAACCTCTAAAACCGCTCTTTGATGAATTATTCGCTGCAAAAAGAATTGCCAGACAACAATAATTATACCTGAAAATTATGTCGGAATCAAGTTGCTTTAATCCTGCTCTTCTCAGAAGGCGATATCCGCAATGACAGCGGTTTGAATCGCCGCGAGGGAGGCATAAACGCAGGCCTCCCCGTCATTCTGCGGGCTTCCACAAACAAATCAGCCTTGACTGCGCAAAGACACTGTGTTATAATCCAAGCGTTGTCAACACAAGTTGACACAGTCAGCAAAAGCTGACATCTACCTCATCAAAGGCATTGTCATGTTTTAGATATCACAAAGGTATCGCTTTCCCCTCAACGGGGGATGTGATGCCTTTTTATATCGCAAAAGCTAGCCGAAGCAGAGGTATCCAATATCATTAGGAGGGCCTTATGAAAAAGACCAGAACAATCCTCACGAGCATTTTGCTGACCGTTTGCCTCATTTCCTGTTTGTCATTTACGGCATTCGCCGCTATATTTACCGATGCGCATGGCAACGAAATTGAACTGGATGACGCGCTGGAGGCTTACAGCACCGTAACCCTTTTGGGCGCCGCAAACGCTGCCAGGGCACACGAGACAAATCTGGGAGATTTATGGACAGACGCGCTGCTTTGGTTTGCGACCTCGGGGAAAATCAACGAATATTTCGACGAGGATGATATCGCGGCCGGCAACACCTCTGTGACTGTTAATACAGATAACATCGTCGCGCTTTGGAACGGCGGAAACCTGCGCGCGAACATTGCCGTCGGCAAGTTTGGCGCGGCGGAGCTTGCCGAGGTCCTCCCCTATCCGAACAGTGTCGCCGTCGTCTATATGACCGGAGCCAAGCTGCTTGAAGTGCTGGAGGCCGCCGCTCAGGGCCTGCCGTGCAGCGACGCTTCGGTGAACGCGTGCGCGTCTTTTATGCAGGTATCCGGCCTTAAATACAGCGTCGATATCTGCAAAGCTTATGATGCGGGAGAGGCCTATGGAAAGAACTGGTTTAAGGCAAACAGCATTAACCGCGTTGCTGTCAGCGAGATAAACGGCAAGGCGTTTGATACCGCCGCCACCTATGCCGTTATCACGAGTAACGCCAACTACAACGGCATGGATTCCTCATATATATTCAAGGAAGCCGCCGCCGCAAACGAGAAAAGCGCCGTCACAACGGCAATAGCGCGAGATATCGTTTGGATGTATATCGATGAGGTGCTGGAAAACGTCATCGGAAGCGATTACGAAACAGCTCAGGGCAGAATTACAATTACCGGCAAGGCATTTCTCGATGTGAAAGCCGGCGCTTACTATGCGCCCTGCGTTTCGTGGGCTGTTGAAACCGGTGTTACCGAGGGAACGTCCGAGACAGCATTCTCACCCGACGCAATATGCACGCGCGCCCAAGCAGTCACGTTCCTCTGGCGCGCCTCCGGTTCACCCGCGCCCGCCGGGCAAGCCAATCCCTTTACCGATGTAAAGGAAGGCGATTATTACTATGACGCCGTGCTTTGGGCCTTTGAGAACGGCATTACCGCCGGCACCACCGCAGCAACATTTTCTCCCGGCGCCACGGTGACACGCGCGCAGGTCGTTACCTTCCTGCACCGGGCATCAAAATCTCCGGAATCAACAGAAAAAAACGCATTTACAGATGTAGCCGCCAACTCTTTTTATGCAAACGCTGTGACCTGGGCCGCTGAAAAGGGAATTACATCCGGTGTAAGCGCGACCGCCTTTGCGCCGGACAGGACGTGTACCCGCGCGCAGATTGTCACATTTCTTTACCGCTGTTACAAATAGTCCCTCCCTTTGTCGGGCAGGCGCCGGCTGCCGCCATGCCATGCCCGACGAAGGAAAATAATGAAAGCGGAAAGAAATATATCGGTTAAAATACGGTCTTCTCCCGCGCGTTTTCCGCAATAAATGATACGAGGATTTTATGCAAAAAGAGTTGGCGCAGATACTTGAGGAGACCGAAAAAGTCATCTCAGGCAAGACTGAGGTAATCAGGAAAATATTGATGGCCATCCTTGCCGAAGGGCACATCCTTCTCGACGATGTACCGGGCGTCGGAAAGACCACTTTGGCCGTCGCTATAAGCCGCACAATGGCACTTGACTATAATCGCATTCAGTTCACCCCCGATGTTCTTCCATCCGATATAGTCGGCTTTTCTATGTACAACAAAAACACCGGGGCGTTTGAATACACACCGGGAGTTGTGACGAGGACAAATCTGCTGCTGGGCGATGAGATTAACCGCACGTCGAGCAAGACGCAGTCCGCCCTTCTGGAAGCAATGGAGGAAAATCAAGTCACTGTAGACGGCGTCACGCATCCGCTTAAGTCGCCGTTTATTGTAATCGCCACGCAAAACAATGTCGGCACCGCCGGGACGCAGCTTCTGCCTTATGCGCAAATGGACCGTTTTCTGGTTCGGCTGTCCATCGGCTACCCCGACGAGGCAGCGCAAATGGATATGCTTCGCCGCAGACAAAATAACAACCCGATGAGCGATGTTTCGCCGGTTATTACGCTTGAGCGGTTACTGCAAATGCAGCGCGAAGTACAGTCTGTCATGGCAAAAGACATTATTTTGGACTATATCACGCGGCTGACCGTGGCCTCTCGCGGGCGACCCGATATTGAAATCGGCATCAGCCCGCGCGGCGCGCTTTTCCTTGACCGGATGGCGAAGGCGAGAGCGTATTTTTACGAACGGGACTATGTGATTCCTGAGGACATCAGGGCTGTGTTTTACGACGTCGCCGTTCACCGCATGATTATAAGCCAAAAGACCCGACTTTCCGGGGATACGACGGCAGATGCCGCCCGAAGGCTTCTTGAAAGCGTCCCGGTGCCCGACCGAAAGCTCTGACACATGTGGAAACGCAGGCTTGGGTGGGCCGTGTGGCTTTTAGCCGCCGTGATGCTGTATATTTTCGAAAATAACACCGGGACGAGGGCGCTGCTTTTTGCGTCGGTGTTTCTGCCGTTGCTGTCAATCTTCAGCGCCGTTATATCCGCAAAAAAACTCATGCTATCTCTTTATGCGCCGCAAGCGTGTGAAAAGAATAGTGCCGCCGGCTGTGCGGTTTCGGCTGCAAAACTGCTGCCTGGCGCGCTGGCGGTTGTTACTGTAGAGACCAAAAACCGCCTGACAGGCGACAGAACCGCTTTAGAGCTGGCAGTGCCCTCCTTTGCCGCCGGTAAAAAGTTTTTTCTCACCGCTGCCCACTGCGGAACAATCGACATTTCAGTCACGGAATGTTATGCGCAGGACTTGTTTGGTCTTATACGTACTGCGCCTGTTCGCGGTGAGGATAAATGCATTACCGTTCTCCCCAAGCTTTTTTCACCCAAAGTTTCGCTTGCGCAAAGCGCGGCCGCCTCTTCTGACGCCGAACAGTCGCCCTCGGCGCGCCCCGGCTTCGACCCGAGCGAGACCTTTGCGATCAGGGAATACATACCAGGCGACCCCGTTCGTCAGATACACTGGAAGCTGTCGCAAAAAACCGGAGTAACGATGTTTCGCGAGACCGGCCTTCCGCTTGCCGGGCAGACACTGCTTTTACTTGATACCTGCGTGCCGGACGGGAACATTGACGCCGCCGCGATGAGCGCGGCCGTCGAGACATTGCTGTCGCTGTCCGGCGCTTTGACTGCGGACGGCATCTCCCATACCGTCGGCTATATGAACCACATTTTTTGCGAGCTTGAGCTTTGCGAGGTGCTCACGCAGCAGGAATACGTCGCGCTGAGCGAGCAGGTGCTGGCCGTGCGCTCCGCTTCTCATCCCGAAGGCGTCTGCTCCCACTTTCGCAAATGCTGCGATGCGGTTTATGCGCATACCGTCGTCTGCGCACCAGACCTCCCCGCCGATATTTCTTCGATTTGCGCCGGCAGCCGCGTGACATTGCTGATACCGGCCGGTAAATCATTTTCCGGCGCGCCGGGTGATGTTCATGTTCAGCCGTATTCGACGGAAAGCATGTGTGAGGAACTTAGCTATATTGTGATTTGAGGAGCGGACATGATACAGCCTTACGCCGGAATAAAACTGCATACGTCACATGACGGCATTGTTTCAGCGCGCAGACGAGGGTTTATTTGCCTCTGCTGCGCGGCTGCTGTTTTTCTTTCGCTGGGCACACTTCTTTTGTGGCCGGCAGCGCGCAGTGGCGTGCTGCTGCTGATCAATACGCTTTTTGCCGCCAGCGAGGCGGCAAACCCTTATGTTTATAGCTATTTCACCGTTTTGGGCCCCGCCAGCCCCGCGGCGGCTTGTGCGCTGCTGTGTGTTTTAACCGCGGCGCTCTGCTGCATAGCCGTTATAAGAAAAAGCAAGGCGGCCGCCTTGCTTTTTATGCTGTTTGTTGCCGGGGTCGAGGTTTATTTCGGCGTCACACCGCCCGCGCTTGTAAATGTGCTGATTTTTGCCCTGCCAAGCCTGGTGCTCTTACACGGGACGGCGCCGCGCACCGGCGCCGTATACCTCGCCTTCTTGATTGCGCTGACGCTCATCGTTTCAGCTGCTGCTGCGGGAACCGACGCGCGGCTTGAGACGATGTCTGAAGACATGCGCGACCGCTTTGACCGAATCGAGCAAATGGCACGCGGCATCAGCCTGACTCATCTTTCGTTTGATGAGCTTAAAACCCGGCAGGAAAGCCGATTGGGCGGGTTCGACGCGGCCTTAAGTGATGATAAGGCACAAAACTATAACAATTATCGGCATAAGGAGAACCCGGAGCGCGAAATATCCATGCCGGAAAGTACCGATTATCTGAAAATCTCCTCCATGCTTCTGCTGATAATAACAATCCTTCTTGCGCCGTTTGCGCCGTTCATAATATTTGATTCGCGCAGACGAGCGGCAATAAAACGGCGTGCGGCATTTGAGGCGGATGACTGCGCCGTAGCAATCCGCGCTATGTTCCTGCACATGATTGCCTGTCTCGAAAGCGCCAGCCTGACTGCCGGAAACAAGCAGTTTTCCGACTGTTCGGCCGAGGTTGCGGCCATTATACCGGGAGACTGCGCCGAAAGCTATATCAATGCTGTCGCGCTTTGGCATGAAGCCGCCTACAGCGGCCACTCGATGACAGACGGGCAGAAAAAATCCATGCTTAAAATACTTGAGCAGATCGAGAATATCGTCTATAATGGTTCTGACAGAAAGACGAGATTCAGGCTGAAATATATCAAATGCCTATACGCCTGAAAGGAGCCGTTATGAAGCGCTTAATATTGTTTTTGCTGTCCGCGGCTCTCATGCTTGCTATGTCAGCCTGCCGCACAAGAACTACTACTATTCCTGATATAAAACCAACCGCCACAGAGGCTGGCCTCGACGGGCAGACCACCGCGCCGGACACCACGGACATTGCGGAGAATATGCCATCCTCTGCCGCTGCTCCTGCTTATGAAAATCCACAGCCTGAGCAGACCGAATCCCCAGAGCATGACCCATCGGCAGAGCGGCGAGAGTATTCGCCTGATGCGGATGCCGAATTGACGCCCGATGCGCAAACGCCGCTGGTTAAGCCGGTCGCGGCGCAGCCGGAGGCAGAGAGTGCGCCTGCCCCTGATGCCGCAGCCGCGGACGGCGGGGGCATTGAGGCAGAGGAAGCGGACAAAACAGCTACGCAAAGCGTACCGGAGGAGGATGCTGAGAACACCGACGCGGCGGACGACGCACCGGCTGCGGAAACGCAGCTCAACTACTACAAGACGCTGCTTGACGACCGCCTCGGCTCGATGTTCGAGTGTGAAAAACTCTATATCTACTGGGAGACAAGCACCGATTACACGACGGTATTCAAGTCATCTGACGAGCATCAACTGATTCTGGATGCCGGAGCATATAATGTGTCGGCAAAGCTGATGGAGGACAGCCTGACGGTTGACGACGGCTGGGTCTGCCGCAAAAACCCCGGCATGGTCGTCAAGGTCGTCAGCCAGGATATCCTCGGTGACAGCGTAACGGCGACGGCAGCGGCAGGCGCGGCAAGAGACGCGCTGCTTGCCCGCGAGGACTGGGCAGGGCTGGACGCTGCGGAAAGCGGGAAAATCCTTGTTGTGTCGGAGCTCTTGCTAAAAACCGAGGAGCGAAGAACGGCAGCGGCATTATACCTCGCCAAAGCGATGTACCCCGCGCTTTTTGCCGATATCGACCCTGGTGAAGCGCTTAGACAACTCGCGCAGGAAGCCGGCGCAAGCGCAAACGGGATTTTTGTATTTGGAAGTTGAAAGGATATGCATTAATGACAATTCTCGTAATCGACGGCCAGGGCGGCAAGCTCGGCCGCGGCCTGGTCGAAAGCATTAAGAGGGCTTTTCCGGATATTGATATCATGGCGGTCGGCACAAACAGCACCGCGACGAGCAATATGCTTCGCGGCGGGGCAGTCCGCGTCGCAACGGGTGAAAACGCCGTCGCAGTCGCCTGCCGCAGCGCGGACATTATTGCTGGCCCAATCGGCATTGCCATGGCGGATGCGTTGCTGGGAGAGATATCCCCGAAAATGGCTAACACGGTCGCCGGAAGCGATGCGTACCGCGTTTTAATCCCTATGAATCTTTGCAACACCTATGTCGCGGGGGTTTCCGGCAACTCATCCGCTATAATGGATAACGCGCTTGAGCATATACGTCAAATAATTGCCGAAACGGAGAGAAAAGTGTGAACAATGAACGTAAATCTGCCGGCTTGTCCCCGCGTCAGATTCGAAAGCTGACCTACTCGGCGCTGTACCTTGCAATTGCGCTTGTGCTTCCATTTTTAACGGGACAAATACCGGAGATAGGCTCGGCACTCAGCCCGATGCATATCCCGGTGCTTCTGTGCGGATTTGTCTGCGGCTGGCCGTGGGGCGTCGCTGTCGGCCTTGTAGCGCCGCTTCTGCGCACATTACTGTTTGGTATGCCGCCAATCATGGCCGCGATAGCTATGACGTTCGAGCTGGCTGTCTATGGCCTTGTCTCGGGGCTGCTATATAAAGCGCTGCCTAAAAAGATATGGAGCATCTATGCCGCCTTAATTTCCGCAATGGTCGCCGGCCGCGTTGTGTGGGGGCTTGCAAGGTGGCTGCTTGCCGGCTTGCAAAACACCACATTTACCCCGGCGATGTTTGTCGCGGGCGCTGTAACCTCGGCAGTGCCGGGCATTGTTTTGCACATTGTTTTAGTGCCGCTTCTTGTCATTGCTCTGAAGCGCGCGGGGCTTGTTCTCAATGATTGAGAAGGCAGACGGAATATATGAGTTTTAAAGGCTTTTTGCATGAACAAATCGAGCTGCATCCGTCCGTGCAGCCGCAGGACATTGTAAAGCAATGCTATCAAGCCGCTTTCGGGGCGGAACACCTTTTATCCGACATAACAGCCGCACAGGCCTACTTTGAGTCTGAGTATGACGCCGCCACTCAAAGTGATGCGCCGCTTTATGAGCGGATTTCACCACATGTGTACCGGGTCAACCTTTCCGCGTGGAAGAAAAGCGCCTTGCCGCCGAAGTGGCTGTTTCGCATGTTTGTTATGTCGGCTGGCGCGGCGCAAAGCGGCAACGAGAGGTTTATTATGTATTTGCGCGACGCCGACGAGACAGTCAAGTCCGGCAAGGTGCTGTTTTCCAATAGCGACTGGCTGGATTATCTGACGGACTACAAAAAAAACGGCATGGGCGCTGTGCATCACAGCGCGTTATACCGTCAGCGAGAGCATCCGTCCTATCGGGTTGTAAACCGCAAGTTTATCCGTCTGCTGCCTGTTTTGATCGGGATATCGCGCAGCGAAAAGCGCCGTAAGCCTTTTGTTCTCGCCATCGACGGCAGGGCAGCTTCGGGCAAAACTACTGCTGCGGAGCAACTGGAGCGCATACTCGAGGGAAGTATCATCCACATGGATGACTTCTTTTTGCCGGCGCCGATGCGGACTGCGGTGCGGCTTGACGAACCTGGCGGGAACGTACATTACGAACGGTTTGCTGATGAGGTTTTGGTGCGGCTTCGCGAAGGCGAGGACTTCTCGTACCGGGTATTCGACTGCGCAACGATGGACTATTCCGGTGTTCGCAATATCGCCGCATCATCATTTTACATCGTCGAGGGCTGCTACAGCTGTCATCCGGCTTTTGAAGCCTATGCCGATTTCAAGGTATTTTGCGACATAACCGGCGATGAGCAGATAAGGCGGATTGTTTTGCGCAACGGCAATGATATGGCGGAGCGGTTTCGCACGCAGTGGATACCTTTGGAGGAGCGGTATTTCGCGTCTTGCCGAACGAAAGAAGCGGCGGATGCTATTCTGGATTATCCGTCCTCTTAGGAGGAGAATGCTCTTTCCCCTGAGCTACGAGGGCTTATTAAAATGTTTTCGGTCCGCACTCCTCTTAACCTGTAAGCGTTTAAGCACACAGCCGCCATCTTTGTTCCGATTATTAATCTGCCACGGTGTGCACATGTCGACACAGTTTGCTGATAACTTCGTCGCCCGCAATGTCAGTAAGGTTGATACTTGCTTTTTTTGCCATTTTGCTATTAATATTTTGAAATAACGAGGCTTGCTATGGATATAGGAAAAATGTTTTCGCTAGAATCAAAAACCGCGCTTGTAACCGGGGTTTCCAACGACACCGGGCTTTGCCACAGCATGGCCATGGCGCTAAACGAAGCCGGGGCTGCGGTAATGCTGCTTGATATCTCACCTGATGTGCACAAAATGGCCGCACAGTTTGGCGGGGCGGCTGCAGGCTTTTATTCGGTTCAGTGTGACCTTTGCGATGAAAGCTCGCTTAACGCCGCCGTTGACAGTACAATTTCGACACTTGGCAAGATAGATATCCTTTTAAACGGAGCCGGAATACAGTTCAGGAACGAGGCAATCTCCTACCCCGCCGATAAATGGAAGAGTATTGTCGATGTCAATCTAAGCGCCTCATTTTTCGCCGCGCAGGCGGTGGCAAGGCATATGCTTGAGAGGGGTAGCGGCAAGATTATCAATGTCGCCTCAATGACCTCGTTTATCGGCAGCAAGAACATTCCGGCGTATTCTGCCAGCAAGGGCGGGGTCATGCAGCTGACAAAAGCCTTGTCAAACGAATGGTGCTCCGGCGGCATCAATGTAAATGCGATAGCCCCGGGATATATGTCTACAAAGCTGACCGAGGACCTCATCGATACCGAGTACGGCAAGTATATGACTACGCGCATCCCAGCCGGAAGGTGGGGCAAGGGAGACGACCTAAAGGGAGCCGTCGTTTTCCTTGCCAGTGCTGCTTCCGATTATGTAAGCGGGGCGATTATACCTGTGGACGGCGGTTTTTTAGGTTTTTGACGGGAGTTTGCCAAATCGTTTTTTTAGGCAATAAGCCGCGCCGAGGGATGACGCAATGTATCCCCTGCCGGAATAAAAATGCCCGGGGGAATAATATGAAACTGCTTGTTGTTGTGGATATGCAAATTGATTTTATCAGCGGGTCGCTCGGTTCCTGTGACGCACTGAAAGTCGTACCGAACATAGCGAAACTGATACGTGAGTTTGACGGGATTATCGCAGTCACTTATGACACACACGGCGAGGACTATCTGTCCACGCAGGAGGGGCAAATACTGCCTGTCAGACACTGCATTGAAAACAGCGCCGGATGGCAGCTGCATCCCGAAGTGGCGCAGGCGCTGGCAGAATGTGCTAGCAAGGTGGCGTATACAATCAAAAAGCCGGCATTCGGTTCGCTTGAGCTTGCAAATCAAATCGCCGTACTGGGCAAAAAACACACAATTGACGAGATAGTTATTGCCGGGTTGTGTACCGATATCTGTGTAATCTCTAATGCCTTGCTCATCAAAGCCGCCGTGCCGGAGGTAAAGATAACCGTCGACGCATCGTGTTGCGCCGGTACATCGCCGGAAAATCACAACAACGCGCTTAAAGCGATGCACATGTGCCATATTTGCCTTCAAAATCACAAGCTGTAATGCGGTTTGGCTTTACATCATTTCCGCCTTTCATCGGCGGCGAAAATGCAAAAATCGCGCCAAAAATGGTGATTTACACTGTGCAACGGCTTTCCTTTTGACAGTCATTTCGGTTGCCATATATATTGTTCCAAGCAGAAACAAATAAATCGGTTCTTTATCCGTTTTGCAATAATTATCCATAAAAACTCCGCAAAAAGTAACAAAACACACTCGTTTTACATTATTTTACTTATATTTTTTCATTCTGTTGCATGCCGAAATTACATGCGTTATGATACTGCCGCTGCCATATTTTATCCTCAGGCCCGCTGAAGCCCTTGATTTCAGCGGGTTTTATGTTGCTTGCTATAACGTCTCTGACAAAATCATACCGAAAAACATATCATTTCCGCGCGTCTTTCGCCCGGCGTCTGCACTTGCCTTTTTTGCATTGCGGCCATTATAATATTATTAATGGGCAAAATATACGCTTTTCTACAAAATCTATCAAAGAACGCGGAGAGTTATATGCCGAAAAATGCAATAAAACATATTGTCGCAATCAGTATGGTTTTTATGCTTGCGGTCTCTGCACTGCCTGCCGGTGCACTGTGGATTGATGATGAGGGCGCCGGTGCCGAAACCGTTTACGCTGCCCGCAGAAACAGCAGGTCGCATTCTTACAGCAGACAGCGGCCGCGCAAGTCTTCAGACAGTTCTTATGGCAGTTACTCATCATGGGCTAAGGAATATATCAACGTTTCGGACAAGCTGGGCCTTATCCCGGAGCTGTTTGAGGACATGCCGCTTGATGAGCCGGTTACACGGCTTGAGTTCTGCTACATATCAATGCAGCTTTATGCCCTGTTTTCGCAGGAGTATCCCGACATGCCTGACGGCACATTTGCGGACTGTGATGACCCTGAGGTTTTGATGGCTTACGCTCTGGGAATCGTCGACGGCTATGGCAACGGCGAATATCTGCCTGATAACCCGATAACGCGTCAGGAAATGTTCAAGCTGCTCAATAATCTGCTCTCATCGCTTGATATTAAGCCCGATGTACAGGATGCTTTTGTAAAATATGTCTTGAAGAGCTTTGACGACACGCATCAAATCCAGTCATGGGCGGTAAGTCCCTCGTGCGTGATGATTGGCGCGGACATCACAAACGGCGTCGGCGACACAAAGCTTGACCCCAATGGCAAAACATCGCGCGAGCAGGCTATTGTTATGGCTTTTCGCGTGTATAACGCTATAATAAACGGCGATTTTGACAATACACGCAACTTCACTTATACACCCGGCTACAAGGGCAGCGGCTCTTCGCAGAGTTATGGCAAAAGCGGCGATTATTCACAGAAAAAGGCTGCGGCTAAAGCGGCGTACAATCAAAAGTACGAGCAGATATTCGGCTCGCTAAGCACCCCTGTGTACACAAGCAGCGAAGAGGCTTCAAAGCATATGGTGTCTGTTACTGTCAACGTGTGGAACTACAACACGGACGGTGTGAAGGTTTCGACGACGCGCAGCGTAACAGTGCATAAAAACATTGCCGAGACGGTAAAGCTGATATTTGAAGAGATATACAACGGGCCAGAAAAGTTTCCGATATACTCGATAGGCGGATATGCCTGGCGCGGCGGCACATCCGAGCACAACTGGGGCGTAGCTGTAGACATTAATGCGAACGAAAACATGATGATTAAAGACGGCGTCATATTGGCCGGCTCGCTGTGGAAGCCCGGCGTGAACAAATACTCTATTCCCCCGGACGGCGACGTCGTCGCGGCATTTGCGAAATATGGCTTTGCGTGGGGCGGCAACGCGTGGAAGAGCAGCAACGACTATATGCACTTCTCATTCTTCGGTGAATAAATATTTATTATAAACGAAGCCCGCCGAATTAACTCGGCGGGCTTCGTTTTGCGTTATGGGTAAAAAGGGAGTAGAGAGCAGTTCATTTTTTTTGCGGCGCGGCCGCATTGTCAGCCGGCAAGATTAAGCTTTTCAATAAAACGGTGCAGCATGGCCGCAACCTGAACGCGGGTGGCGCTGCCGGCTGGGTCGATTCGCTCACCCCCGACGCCGGTGATGACGCCGAGTTTATACATTGTCTGTACCGCATCTTTTGCGTAGCCCGCAATCGCATCCTCATCGGCGAAAGAGATGTATTCCATAGTCAGCACAATATCGGCGTTGACATAATTCATATAGCGCCGAAGCACCACGGCCATGTCTTGCCGCGTAATGCTTTCGCCGGGGCGGAATGTGCCGTCGCTATAGCCTGTGATAAGTTCATTTTCAACCGCCCAGCCGAGCGCCTCGCTGTAATAGCTGCCCTCCGGCACATCGCTCATACTGTGCGTGCCGCCGGTTTTATGATCCGGGTTTAGGCTGTCTAGCCGATACAGCACCTCGACAAGCATACCGCGTGTCACCGGCAGGTTTGGGCTGAACGCATTCGCCGATGTGCCGTTAAACAGCCCTTTTGCCACCGCGTACTCGACATCCTTATAAAACCAGTCGCTCTCTCTGACATCCGCAAACGGGTTCTCCCATGTCTCAGTCTCACTCATGATAGCGAAGAGTGACAGATGGTTAATCGTAATTGTCACCTTTTTTTCAGCGGCGTCGTATGAAGATTGCACTCTTTCCAGTGTACCGTCGTCCTTGATATAGAAGACGACAGCTTTGCCTGCGCCACTATGCTCGTATGGCAGAGCAACCGTGATTGCGGCATCGTTAAAGGTTGTTATTTTGGTGGCGCCGCTTGAGATTGATATATTGAAAACCGGTGCGGAGCCTACCGCCATGCGCTGCTGCGGGCTCAGCGAGGACTCCACGACCTTTTCGACACTTATGTTAATCTTGCTGCCGTTTGCCTTTGTCAGCACCGCTTTTAGCGCGTCGCCGGCAAGTATAATTTTCCCCTGCGGGAAGATTATCTCAACTCCAAGTCCGCTTTCGGCGATGTACCTCATTGAGGCAGTGTCGATGTTTGCTGCCGCAGCGCCTTTGATTTCAGTCAGGTCAAGTGAAAGCACGCTCTTTTTGCCGGCTAAAATGTCAGCAAGCTCATCTTCAGACAGCTCAACGGTGACTATAGCGCCCTCTTGAGAGAACGGAATCATGATTTCTCCGTCGTTTGCCGGGAATGTCGGCTGGACTGGCGCAGGCGAACCTCCGCCGCCTCCTCCGATGCTGCCGCTGCCTCCTTGCTCAGTCCATTTTGCGTCAAGCGAAAGGCTGGACATAACCTTTGAGGTGCCGGTAAACTTGACATTGCCGTTATACCAGCCGCCGAAATCATATCCGTCGCGTGTCGGATCTGCGGGAAGCGAAACGGTACTCCCCTCTCTGACATTCGCGATTGTGTGATATATATTCTTCCGGTCGATGAATGTAACGGTGTACAGCGGTGCGCTGTCTGAAACCGTAAGAACAACCTCGCTGGGGCTGCCGCTGCTGAACTCTATATGCACGGTATGCGCGCCAAGCGAAAGCGGCGCGAGAACGGCTTCCGGCAGGGTTAGCAGATTTGTCCCGTCGCTTGTAACCTCCGACAGGCTGTACTGAGCGGGCAACAATGTCCGTCCGTCAAGGCCCACGCTTGCAACCGTGTTGCCGTACAACGTCAGCATGATGTCAGTCTTTTTATCCTTATACTTGTCATAGCTTACACTGTCAACCGCTTCGGACAAGCTTTGCGGATGCTCCGCGACAGCGACAGTAACCTCCGCATAGTCCAATGTCTTCAGCCCGTTCGACGACCCGAAAACATGCAGAACGACGTTGGCACCGGAATCCTCCCACGCCGGCATATATGTCACTGTATGAAGCGCCGTGTCAACGGAAACCGTTCCTCCTCCTGATATCACGGTCGCTTCGCATGCGAAGTCCGCCGGCAGGGCGGCCTGCCCGTCGCCGTTGACAAACCACGCGCTAACCGAAGCGAAATACGGGACGGCCGCCGTCTTGCCGTCGACCGATGACGGCGTAGCGGCGCCTGACTGGTCAAGCTGGCCTGATTTAACATGAAGCTGCATGATACCGACCCTCAGCTCGTAATCCTGCGCGGCGAGTTCATTGCTGGTTACCGTAATTTTCCATTCAGCTCCGCTAATATCATCCTGCGACTTGACCGCACCTGCCGTGCTGGTTTTATCGGCAGTAACAACAGAAATATTAGCATGGGTCAGCGACGCCAGATCTGACCCGTAAGGCAGATATACCTGATAATATCCGCCGTCATTCCATTTTGCCGCCTGCCCGCTTACCATAACCGAGTCTATCGCGAACTTGCTCTGCAATGCCCATGTGGCAAAATATGTTCTGTCGCCAAGAGATCCCGCCGGCACAGAGTATATCTTGCTGCCGCTTAAATCGCTGGACGTACTCCACCCGGCAAATATATGCCCCGGCAATGTGGGTACAGGCAGCAGGAATGTATCATCTTTAACCGAATATGCCATCTTTGCGCCTTCCGGCAGCATTCCCCCGGAGAGATTGTATGTAAGGCTGAACGGGCGGGTAAGCTCGGTCAGAAAGCTGTTTATGTCAATTACACCGTAGCCATAATAAATATCGTAGCCATTGTTGTTTACATCATTTGATGTTGTCTCTAGCAGATATCTGATACCGTACTCGGTAATATCGGAATCATACCCAAGCGCCAGCGCCGCCAGCCCCGCCACAGCAGGGGCGGCGTATGATGTGCCCTTGCCCGATACATATTCCGCAACGCCGCCATAGCCGAGGCTTGTGATATTTTCCCCCGGCGCTGTCACATAGACCGAGCGGTTGTATTGCGAAAAGTCGGAGCGTACAAGCCCTGTTTTGACCGAGCCTACGCCTATGACTTCGTTATAGGCCGCCGGATAAACTAACACGGCGCTTCCACTGTTGCCTACAGCAGCCACCATAATGACCCCGGCGGCCTCCGCCCTTTCAATTGCCTCTTCCAAAAGTGAAGACGGGCTTGTTGACCCCAGGCTCATATTCAGGATATCGCACCCGTCATTCACTGCGGCGTCAATTGCGCTGACAACCGCAGCCATCGTAGTGGTCTTACCCATAAAAGCTCTGTATGCCATAATTTGCGCGTCGGGTGCCATACCGGCAATACCCTTGCCGTTGTTTGATTTTGCGGCTACGATTCCCGCCGCAAATGTTCCGTGCCCCGTAAGGTCGGCAGTGTACGCTTTGCCGTCTTCGGCAAAGTTTTTGCCGGTGATATTCGCTTCGGCCAAATCCTCGTGCGCTTTAAAAATGCCAGAGTCTATGAAGGCAACCTTGACATTCGCGCCTTTCAGGCCAAGCTCATCGGCTTTGCCCATGCCTGTCTGCTGCAAGTTCCATTGTCCCGACTGATAATACGGGTCATCCGGGGGCCAATCCAGCAGCTCGACAATATAGTTCGGCTCTATGTATTCGACAATGTCCGCGGGAAGCGCCTCAGCCTCTTCGATGCTGTCAACCACAATATAAGCTCCGCTGCCGTCCTGCCCGGTTGTCATCGCTGCCGCAAACAGCATGTTATCCTTAAGCCTTACGATGTAGCCATCGCTGGCGGCATCGCTTCCGTCGCTATTTTGTCCGTACAGTTCATCAGCCTCTTGCCCGGCAGCCACGTTGCCGGGGGCGGAAATAAGCGCCATAAGAATCACCGTACATAAAATAACAGCTAATCGTTTGATAAGAGACCACTCCCCCATAAAAATATCTGGTGCTTTTCACAGGCTTACGCCCCCTCCGGCCTGCCGGCAGGTTTTGCAGGCAGGCCGAAGGGAGGCGTTTTCTATTTGTACTTTGCCGCGTGCAGGCTTTCGGTGAGGCACTATGACCTGAACACTGCCGTCACTTGGCTTCTACCGCCAGGATAAACCTGTTGAGCATTGCTGCGACTTCGGCGCGGGTAGCCTGACCCTTCGGGTCAAGCAGCTTGCCCGGCTTTCCGTCGATAATGCCGGCGCAGTAGAGAGCCATCACTGCCTCGTTGGCATAACCAGCTATACTCGCCTCGTCGGCAAATGCCTCGTACTCGCGTATTTTCGGTAGTGCCTTATCCATTTTCGTGATGTAACGATACAGTATTACCGCCAAGTCCTCTCTGGAAATATTGCGGTCCGGGGCGAACAGATTCTCTCCGACACCCATTACTATGCCCTCTGCCTGCGCCCACTCGATATATGGGGCATAGTACATTTCGGGCTGCACATCACCGAAGCTG
>JAVBMB010000047.1:0-21847 GCA_031552995.1 Oscillospiraceae bacterium | reverse complement strand
GCTCAACCTTTTCTTTTTGATAAAAAACGCCCCCAGTGCTTCATCAAGCTAAGCGTCTCTCGCGTGTAGCTGTCCTCGTAGCTGCCGCGCGCCAGCGGCGCCATGCCGCTCATCATTGCGACGCCGAATGAACGCTTCTGTGATAACTCGGCAAGCAACGCGACCGCGCCGAGCAGATATCCGTGTATTCCAAGAAGCATGACCATGATGAGTAAAAAGTCCCTATATAATATCGATACGCTTTTCATCTCAGGCATCACAAGCCCTGTACAGCCGGTGAACGCGACAATAATAAGCATCGGCGCAGACACGAACCGTGCCTCTACGGCCGCTTGGCCGACGACAATACCGCCGACTATAGACAGTGTCTGTCCGAATGAAGAGGGTGCCCTTGCGCCGGCCTCACGCAGGATATCGAACGCCAGCAGCAGAAGCACCGCTTCAGCTATCGTCGGCAACACGACCCCTTGGCGTACAACCGAGATAAAAAGCAGCAGTGATGTCGGCAAAAACTCGTGATTGAACGTTGTCAGCGCGACATAGCATGGCACAAGCGATATCGACAGGATAAACCCGACGACGCGCAGTATCCGGTTGAAGTTTGCAAAGCTCTGGTGGACATAAAAATCCTCGGGGGTGTGAAAGTTTTCGATAAATATATACGGCAGCGTAAGCGCCACAGGGCTGCCATCCACAAGAATCGCCACACGTCCTTCGAGCAGCTTCGCCGCCACTACGTCCGGTCGCTCAGTCGTGCCGATTGTCTTGATGAGCGACTGTTTATAGTCGCTTATCAATTCGGTGATATAGTGCGAATCGAGAATGCCGTCAATTTTTATGCCCTTAACCCTGCCGCGAACGTCATCCAGCACGTCGCGGTCGACAACGCCGTCAATATACACGATGCAGCATGATGTACGCGTCACATCGCCCAGCATAATGCTTTCAACGCGCAAATCGCTTGTGTGCAGCCTGCGGCGAAGCAGAGCCAGGTTGTGAATAAGCGGCTCTATAAATCCCTCGCGTGGGCCTTTTAGCACTATTTCGCCGTCCGGCTCGGTTATACCGCGCTTTACAAAACCCTTTGAGCCAATTATGATTGCCTCGGCGCTGCCGTCGCAAAACAGAATGCAGTCTCCGGACAGCAGTCCGTCAATAATCGTGATCGGCGATTCGCTGCACCTGATCTCGTTTGCCTGAATGACATACTCGGCCAAAAAGCCAAGCGTCTCTGCGCCCTTTCGCACTCGCGAGGTCATCTCGGCGATAGGCTGGATGACACTCTTATTAATCAGCATCGAGTCCACCATGCCGTCGACAAAATACAGGCAACAGTCTACCTTGCCGTCCATCGCCTTAATCCTGCGGCTGACGATTGTCTTGTCGCCGGGGAACCGTCCCTTCATCATCTCAATATTGCGCTCGATTTGGGTTGATAGTTTTTTTTCATCATCCATTCCTTCACCCGCCCGCGTTTTGATGGATGTATTATGCGCCGAGCCGAGGTGTTTAATACGCAAAAAACGCCCGGGCGCAAAACCCGGGCGACGATGCGTTTTCAATTGTTGCTGCCGCTATGGCTGACATATCAGTATGACGCACTCTGTCGAGTCGGCAGACTCCTCCGGCAGGTTTGAAATGTTCCTTTGGATGAGATATCCGGCGGCGCTAAGCCCGGACAGCACTTCGGCGACCGTTTCGCTGTTATTCTCCAGCACGAGGCAGTTGTTCGCTTCGATTTGCACATTTGCGGCGAGCTCGAGCGCATATGCCGGCAGTTCGCCTTCACCCACCGCGACATAGTATGCGGCATATCCGTTCAGGCTGCCGATGTCTTTGATTTCGTATAGCTTATCCGAGATATTCAGCCCGCTTATATTGTCGATGAGGCTTTCCGTGTTTGGCTTCAGCTGTGCCATAGACATATTAGACTTTAGCGTCGCATCACCGTCATTTTGCGATATCCCGGTTGTGCCCTCCTCTTCGAATTGCCCGATTCCCATCTCAGGCGAGTCTTCCGTCTCATATTGCTGCCACGTCGCGGCAATATCGTACGACGCAGCAATTGTCGTACCCGGCGGCGCTCCCCCGCCTACCCTGCCAAGCTGCGGCCACGAGATAGCGGCAACAGCCAGCGTCAGCATTGCGGCACAGGCCGCGATTGGCCCGATATATCTATATATCACCGGACGGCGGCGCACAGTGCGCGCCGGTTGCCTGACGGCATTCATTATTACGCTGTGCAGTTCTTCGGGCGGGTTTATCTCCTCAGAAAGGGCGCGCATTTCTTCCGCTGCAGACAAGTACTGCTGAAAACGTATCTTGCAGCTCTCGCAGCTTTCAATATGATTCAATAGCTCGTTCTGCTCGTCATCGCCGGCTTCGCCGTCTATGACCATATTCATAAGAATTATATAATCTTCGCAATTTTTCATTTCACGCGCCCTCCTTTCACACCATTTGACTGCGAGTTGGGCGAAATGTTCCCTATTGCGCTTAAAAACGTCCTGAGCTGCTCGCGAGCCCGGGCAAGGCGGGATTTCACCGTGCCCTCTTCAATGCTCAGCGCTTCGCCGATTTCGCTGTATGTAAGGCCGTTTATATCGCGCATAATTACAATTTCGCGGTACTTCTGCGGCAAAGACATTATGCCGTCGGCAATCGTATCGCGAAGCTCAATAGTGTCAAACTGTTTTTCCGGGCTGTAGCGCAGGTCGGATATCTCTATCGAATACTGCTCGTCGTCAGTATCGCGCCCAAGCGGCATAGCGTCCGCATGTCTGTGAGACACGGCGTCCTTGCACACATTTGCCGAGATTCGATACACCCATGTTGAAAAACGACTGTTTTCGTTGAACTGCCCTATGAACCTGAACAGGCGCAAAAACACCTCCTGACAGATGTCAAGAGCATCCTGCGAGCTGCCGGTATAACGCAAGCCCATACTGTATATCTTCTTCTCGTATATTAATACAAGCTGCTCGAATGCCTGCTCATCCCCCGCTTTCGAGCGCCGGACCAACTCCAGCTCGGTATCCATGCAACACACCCCGTCATACGGCGAAGCTTCCCGCTGTCGGCTTAAGCCGCAGGCCCTCCGCCCTTATTTCGTCGATCAACAAGCTCAGCTGCGTCATCGAAACGACGCGCGCCACCCGGTCTTTGAACTTTTTCGCGCCGTATATTCTGTGGATATACCATAGCGCGTGCTTGCGAAGCTCGGGTATTGTGCCGCCGGCATCGCACGAAAGTACGGCATGAAGCTCCAGCGCGTCGAGCAGCTCATCCGCCGAATGCTGCGGAGCTTTCCCATCGAGCACGGCGGCGCAGTCGGCAAATATCAGCGGATATCCCAGCGCGCCGCGCGCTATCATTATGCCGTCGGCGCCGGTTTGATTGAGTATTTCGGCGCAGAGCGCGCCGGACAGCGCGTCGCCGCTGGCTATCACAGGTATACTGACCGCCCGCTTGACATCGGCGATAACCCGCCGGCTGCTCGTCCCGGTGTACATCTGCGCGCGCGTCCTGCCGTGGACACACAGCGCCGACGCGCCGCTGCCCTGCGCCATGCGGGCAAACTCGACGGCCGTATGCTCATTTTCGTAAAATCCGGCGCGGAACTTGACAGTGACAGGCACATTTACCGCTTTGACGACCGCCTCGATGACACGCGACGCCAGCGCACTGTCAAGCATAAGGGCACTGCCCTCGCCGTTGCATGTTATCTTTGGCATCGGGCACCCCATATTTATATCTATCGCCGGAGCATTGGACAGTTCAAGCGCAATCCGCGCGCCTCGCGCGCAGAAATCGGGGTCCGACCCGAATATTTGCGCTATGCATGGGGCGCTTCCGGGCAGCCCGTACAGCAGCTTCTCCGTTTTTTTGTCTCCGTAGACAAGAGCCTTGCAGCTGACCATCTCGGTATACGTCAGAGCCGCGCCGTGCCGCGAGCAAATATGCCGAAACGCGGCGTCGGTAATCCCGGCCATCGGCGCCAACAAAATATTTGACGCGACCGGTATGCCGCAAAACTCCGTCACGGTGTTTCCTCTGTAATAAGCGCGTCGCCGACGACCTGCGACGCAAGATTTCCCAGATAATCGACCGTCAGCGCCTTGTCATATTTCTTTATGTCGTGCTCGGCTGCAAGCTCTGCTGTGTAGTCATCAAGCGGATACACGGCGTACACGCCGCGTGAATAGTGCGTCACAAGCCCGCGAATGCCGGCAGACGCGTCGCTCAGCTCATGCGTCCCGGGCTCGAAGGTCAGCTCAACCTCAAGCATACCGCCAAGCATTGTCTCATCCTTGTGCTGGCCGGAGACAAAATTGCCAAGCGAATAGGCGCAGGCCGTCTTATGCGCACCATCCGTACTCTCCAGCCATTCCAACGGCTGCAGTACATGGGGATGCGTACCGATAATCAAATCGGCTCCGGCGTCGCACAGTATCTGCGCCTGCTCCTGCTGGCGCTTGGACGGCGTGTGCTTATATTCCACGCCCCAGTGCATCGATACGATGAGATAGTCACAAAGCGGGCGCAGCGCCTCGGTCTCGCGGCGGATTCTCTCGTCCGCGGCGGCATAGTCCTCGCCCAGTGCGGCGACAAGCCACGGCTTGTCCGACGGTAGCGCAAAGCCGTTGAGTCCGTATGTGTACGACAGGAAGCCAAACTTGATGCCCTGTTTTTCGATTATGATCGGAGTGTTCGCCTCTTCCTCTGTCTCGAACGCGCCGAGCATGGCGTCGAACTGACGCTCCTTTATATTCTTAAGGCAGGTGAGCAGGTCCTTTGCGCCCTTATCCATACTGTGGTTTGTGGCGAGGTTTATAACATTGAACCCGGCCGATTTGAGGCCGTCTGCGGCCTCCGCCGGAGCTGCGAGCAGCGGATACGCGCTTATCTCGCCTGTCAGCATAACCTCCTGATTGACAAACGCGATATCGGCGCCGTCGTTGAGAGGCTTGATATATTGATATATCGGGCTGTAATCGAAGCCGGCTTTTGTCTTAGCAGAGTTCGACACGGTGTTGTGAAGCAGGTTGTCGCCGACGGCGGTGATACGTATCTCTATCGGCGGGGGCGGCGCCGTAGTAGGCTGCGTTGTAGGCTGTGTTGTAGGCTGAGTGGCAGGCTGCGTTGTCGTATCCGAAGCCTGAACGGTGGGCGGCTGTGTTGCCGGCTGAACCGGCGTAACAGGCGTGCAGGCGGCGAGCAGCGTCGCTATAAGCGCGATACATAGCAGAGATTTTATTTTTTGCATAGTGACCTCGGTTTTCTTCTGCATGGCAAGATTATGGTTTAGTGTAGTTCTCCGTCGGTGATATATTCACCGCAGGCCTGAATTGATAATAGCAAAAAATCGGTGCGCTGTCAAAGCCGTCTTAATGATACGTCCCCCCTGCTAAGCGCAGAGGGGACGTGGGCTGTCAAAGAAAGGTGTTCAGGTTTTTTGCATGAAAAGTAACGTGATTAAAAAGTTCCTAAAACCCCCGCTTATAATCAAAAATTCCGGAAATCATTTCCCGAGAATTTTTATCAAAATTGAAAATTGCCCGAAAACCCTCAACGTAGTGGGTTTTTCGACAAGCTGAGTCCCCCCTGCTAATGGCGGGGGGGACGGTATTATGCGAAAAATCAGCCCGCTTGTTCGAACTGGGAGTTGTAGAGTTCGGCGTAATATCCGCCCTCTGCCAGCAGCGTTGTATGGTTGCCCTGCTCGACAATATCGCCGTCCCGCATCATCAGTATCAGCTCGCAGTCACGTATCGTACTAAGCCTGTGGGCGATGATAAAGCTTGTGCGGCCGCGCATCAGGTTGCCCATAGCGCGCTGGATATCAATCTCGGTTTTCGTGTCGACGCTGGATGTTGCCTCGTCGAGTATCAAAACCTGCGGGTCTGCCAGAATTGCCCTGGCGATTGTCAAAAGCTGCTTCTGCCCGGCCGAAATGTTACTCGATTCCTCGTCGATAACGACATCATACCCACCCGGCAGCGTGCGCACAAAATGGTCGACCTGCGCCGCCTTCGACGCCGTCATAACCTCGTCAATTGCGGCATCTCTGCGGCCGTAGCGGATGTTTTCCGATATAGTGTCGTTATACAGCCATGTATCCTGCAGCACCATGCCGAACAGGCTGCGCAGGCTGGAACGCGTGAACCTGCGGATGTCGATGCCGTCTATCAGAATCTGGCCGCTGTCAACATCGTAAAACCGCATAAGCAGCTTGACTATTGTCGTTTTCCCGGCGCCGGTGTGCCCGACAATGGCTACGCGCTGCCCCGCGCTGACAAACGCCGAGAAATTGTGTATAACCTCTTTGCCGGGGTCGTAGCCAAAGCTGACATTGACAAACTCGATATTGCCGAGGAATGGGTGGGTGCGTGTCTCTCCTTTTTCGTTGCGGTAGACAAGGCTCTGCGTGCCGTCTTCGTTTTCTATAACGGTCACAGGGTTTTCATCCTCGGGCACTTCCTCCGGCTCGCCGAGAAACTCGAACACCCTCTCGGCGGCGGCTGCCGTCTGCTGAAGCGTGTTTGTGATATTCGCAATCTGCGCTATCGGCTGGTTAAACGACCTCACATACTGGATAAACGCCTGAATGTTGCCCAGCGTCATGCTTCCCCTGCCAACAAAATATGCGCCCATAACGCAGGTCAGCACATAGCCGATATTGCCTATGAGGTTGACGATCGGCATAACAAGCCCCGACAGGAACTGAGCCTTCCACGCCGTGCTGTACAGCTTGCCGTTGATGTCGGTAAACGTGCTTATGCGCTTATCCTCGTTGCGAAACGCCCTTATGACGAGCTGGCCGCCGTATGTCTCTTCGGCGTGGCCGTTGACCTGCCCCAGCAGCTCCTGCTGGGCAGCGAAGAACTTTTGCGAGCGCTTTACGATGCTCATCGTAAATATTGCCGACAGCGGCACGACGAGCACTGTGACTATCGTCATCACGACGTTGATGCTAAGCATCATAATCAGCACGCCTATAAGCGAAGTTATCGACGTTATCAGCTGCACAATGTTCTGACTCAGCGTTGCGTTGATTGTGTCGACGTCATTTGTCACGCGGGATATGATGTCGCCCTGGCTTGTGCTCTCGAAATATTTAAGCGGCAGCTTGTGAAACTTCTTCGATATATCCTGACGCAAACGGTATGTCACTTTGTTTGTGACTCCGCTCATTATCCAGCCCTGGATGTATGAGAACGCCGCGCTGATGAGATACAGCCCGCCAAGGAAGAGCAGCGTCCCGAGGATTGAATCGAAATCTATGGCGCCCGTGCCGGTGGCCGAGGCGATTATACCGTTCGTCAGCGTATCGATTGCGCAGGCGAGGACCTTTGGGCCGTATATCGCGAACACTGTCGAACTGATTGCGAATATCATCACAATCAGGACATTGATTTTGTATTTGCCCAGATAATTAATCAGCTTTTTTATGGCGCCTTTAAAATCCTTGGCTTTTTCCCCCGGGCCCATTGCCATGCCCGGGCCTCCGATCATCGGGCCGCGCGGCCGGTGCCGCTGTGCCTGCTTTCCGTCTTCCCTGCTCATTACAGTTCCTCCTCCCTCAGCTGGGATTTTGCGATGTTCCGGTATATGTCGCATGTGCGCATCAGCTCGCCGTGCGTGCCTATCCCGACAATTTTGCCCTCGTCAAGCACAATTATCTGGTTTGCTGCGCGGATTGTGCCGACGCGCTGCGCGACAATAAGCATCGTGCTGCCGGCGGCGCGCTCGCGCAGGGCTTTGCGCAAGAGCGCGTCTGTTTTGAAATCAAGCGCCGAGAAGCTGTCGTCAAACACGAGTATCGGCGCCTGAGTCGCCAGCGCGCGCGCTATCGAAAGGCGCTGCCTCTGCCCGCCGGACACATTCGTACCGCCCTGGGATATATGCTCGCCAAAGCCGTCATCCTTGGCTTTGATGAACTCAAGCGCCTGCGCGGTGACCGCGGCGTACTCAATTTGCTCTTCGGTCGCGTCCGGTGCGCCGAAGCGGATGTTTTCATCTATCGTCCCGGTGAACAGCACACTCTTTTGCGGAACAAAGCCTATTTGCCCGCGCAGGTCATGCTGGGTCATCTGTCTCACGTCGACGCCGTTTACTTCCACACTGCCCGCCGTGACGTCGTAAAACCTCATTATCAGGCTGGCCAGCGTCGACTTGCCCGAGCCCGTCGCGCCAATAACAGCCGTCGTCTGCCCCGGCATGACGGTAAACGATATGTCGCTTAGCGTATCCTTTTCGGCGCCGGGGTAGCGGAACGCCACATTCTTGAACTCGATCAGCCCCGTGTTTTGCGGGTACTGCGTCGCGCTTACCGGGTTTTTGGGGTCGGCTATGCTGTTTTCGCACCGCAGCACCTCGGCGATACGGTCTCCCGAGACGGCGGCGCGCGGAATCATGATGAACATCGCGCCGACAAACAGGAATGCCATTATTACATTCATCGCATACTGCATATATGCCATCATATCGCCTACCTGCATGGCGGATTCGGCAATCTGATGCGCGCCAAACCACACTATCATCAGCATTACGGCGTTCATCATGACATTCATAAACGGCATGGTAAGCACCATAGCGCGGTTGACAAACAGATTTGTTCTTGTTACATCCTTGTTGGCCGCGTCAAATCGCTGCATTTCGAACTCCTGAGTGTTGTATGCTCGCGATACCATGATTCCCGAGACATTCTCCCTCGTCACGCGGTTAATCCTGTCGATGAGCTTCTGCAGTTTTTTGAACTTGGGCAGCACAAGGACAAACATCACGCCCATCATCAAAAGCAGCACGCCGACGGCAAGAGCGATTATCCACGACATGGATACGCTTTTTTGCAGGGCGTAGATTATGCCGCCGACACCCATTATCGGCGCGTAGATGACCATGCGCATCATCATTGTGACGACCATCTGAACCTGCTGCACATCGTTTGTAGTGCGCGTCAGCAGCGAGGCGGTTGAAAACCTATTCATCTCGGCGGACGAGAAACCTGTGGCCTTTTTGAACACATCGTCGCGCACATCGCGCGCAAAGCTTGCCGCGACGCGGGAGCTGATGAGCCCGGCGCTTACGGCGCATACGGCGACAAGCGCAGCCATTGCCAGCATTTTAAGGCCGGTCTTCAGTATCGCGTTGCGCTGCAGCGCGCTGACGTCGACGCCGATTCTGTCGTACTCCGCCTTGAGGGCAAGCACCGACATCTGATTGACAACAGTCTCGCCAAGGCTGTCAAACTTATCCGCCATGTTTTTTACGGCAGCGGAGCGCTGCTCCTCCGGCATCTTGGCCAAAAGCGCCAGCACATCTGTGCCCGCGGGGATATTTTCCGGCAGCATACCGCGCTGTATGGCCGACAGCGCGATAAATCCGCGGCTGAACGCCTTATCGAGTACGGCGCGGTCTGCCGCAACTGCATCCTTGCCGACCCCCTCCGGCGCGGAATACTCGTACGCGCCATTATAGTATTTTTCTGCAACCGCGCGCTCGTCCGCCGTCATAAACAACTGCATAGCGCCGTATGTCTCGCCGGATAATCTGACAGGCACCGCGTCCTCTATGCCGTACCGCTGAACGCCAACGTTGACTATGTCCGACATTAAATCGGGCAGTTTCAGGTCGCTCATCGCCTGGAAAAAGACAAGGACGACACATAGAAGCACAAGCCCCAAATACGGCTTGAGATATTTTGCAAGCTTAAGCATCAGGATTTCTCTCCATACATTTCATCGATTATTTTGTTGATATGCTCCAGCGTGCCTTCCAGCTGGGCGAACTCATTTTTATCCAGCTTGTCGAGGACACCGCCGATTGCGGCGAACATCATGTCGTGCGCCTGCCCCAAAGCCTCACGGCCTTTGTCCGTCATGCCGACATATACGGCCCTGCGGTCGTCACTTGTCGTCGTGCGAACGACATATCCGTCGCTTTCAAGCATGTTGACCGAGCGTGTCACCGACGGCATCTGCCGGTGCATCATGCGGCAGAGCTGGCCGAGCCGGATACTGTCCTGCCCGCTGTGTTCTCTGTGCATGTTGATGGACATCAATATCCCGAACGACCCCTTTGGAATATCGAGGCGCGGATTCGTGTGATGCGCCACGCGCATCAGACGGCTGAAGACAGTCATCATCCTGGTGATGCGCGAATAGTTGCTGTTATCCACAACAGTCTCCTTTCGTCAGGTCGTGTACATGATAAACAATAATTAACGCCGTTAATTATTAACAAAATCAACAATTAACGACGTTAACTATTATACCCCATTTTTCGCCTGTGTCAATATGAGAGTAATCTTTTACAAAACGTTCATTTTTATCCGTTCTGTTCCAAATCCGCGATAAGCGGCTTGCCGTCCGGCCCGACAAGCACCGTCAGCCCGCCCGAGGATCCCTCCGACACAAACAGGTACTGCACCCCTGTAAAAAGGTCGATAACAACCTCGACAGTCGTCATCATCCGGTCACTTTTCTCTTTGACAATTATAAAACGCCTCTCGTCCATTCCTGCTCTCCTTAACCAATTATTACAGATTCGTGCCGGATATATCCTTTTTAAGTATCGCGTATTGGTGCGTGTCGTGGTAGCCCATAAGGTTCTTGTATTTTTCGCGCATCATGCCCTCATATTGCATACCCACCTTGCGCATCACGGTGCCGGACGACGGGTTGCGCGTAGAATGCGCCGCCTCGAAGCGGTTGAAGCCGACGACGAGCAACGCGTGGCGGATAACCGCCTTCAGCGCCTCTGGCATATACCCCTTGCCCCAGCAATCTCTCGCCACGGAGTATCCCACCTCTACCGATTCGTCGATTTCCCTGATGTTTGCAAGGTTGATTGCACCGATTAGCCGGCCGGTCTCTTTGAGCTCGATGCCCCAATGGTAATAATCGAGGTTTTCGTACATCTTCGACGCGAACGCAATGCGCTCGCGCGCCTGCCCGATGTCGGTAAGCTGCGGTGTGTAAAGAAACTTGACGACCTGCTCGTCCCCGAGCAGAGTGAACAAATCGGCGTCGTCACCCTCCTTAAGCCTGCGAAGCGTGAGACGCTGTGTATCTATGGTAGCCGTGCCGGTGTGCGTCATTGCTCTTCCTCCTCAAGAAGCTTGATATCCGCCTTACTGAGCGCCAATTTTTCAAACATATCGGGTCTGCGTCTGCGGGTGACAGCAAGCGACTTGCCTCTCCGCCATTTTGCGATATTCTCGTGATGACCCGACAGCAGCACATGCGGCACGGGCATACCGCGCCATATTTCCGGCCGGGTGTACTGCGGGTATTCAAGCAGGCCGGCAAAATGGCTCTCCTCCTGAAAGCCGGCCTCGTCGGCGAGAACGCCCGGCACCATGCGACATATGGCGTCGGCGACTGCCATAGCGGCGATTTCGCCGCCGGTCAGCACAAAGTCGCCTATCGATATTTCGGCGTCGACGCACGCTTCGATAAACCGGTGGTCGACACCTTCGTAATGGCCGCAAATCAATATCACCCTGCCTATATCAAGTAACTGCCGCGCTGCCGACTGGTCGAACACCTTCCCCTGCGGGCTGAGCAGCACCGTGTGGACACACTCCCCGTTTTTGACATGCTCAAGCGCCCTGAAAAGTGGCTCGCACTGCATGACCATGCCGTGCCCGCCGCCATAGGGATAATCGTCGGTCTTGCGGTGCTTGTCCGGCGTAAAATCGCGTATATTAACGCAGTTTATCTCGACAATACCGGCTTCCCTGGCGCGGCCCAGTATGCTGGCGCAAAGCGCCGCGTCCACCATTTCGGGGAACAGCGTCAGTATGTCAATCCTCATCGGGCAGCATCCCCCATATAGTCTCGATCTCGACGCGGCGCGCGTCAAAATCGACGCCGCGCTTAAACGCGTCGACAGCGGGGACAAGGAACTCGCGCCGCTCCCCCTCGATGATATAAAGCATACCGGCAGGCGCTTCGCGCATCTGCCTCAGCGTGCCGACGACACGGCCGACACGGCGGTCATACACCTCGAAGCCGTAGATTTCATCATAGAAATAGTGCCCCTCGGGCAGCGCTATATCGTCCTTATCGGCCGTGACGCGCCTGTTCTTCAGCGCCATCGCCTGCTCGATTGTATCGACGCCGGCAAGCTTGACAAGCGCCATGCCTTTATGCTCCCGGCACTGTTCGATTTCACATTTTATTCCGCCGATATATACAGACGTCAACCCGGCCAGCAGCGAAACATCGCACTCGCATTTTATCTTTACTTCGCCGCGCACGCCGTGCGTATTGACTATAACACCGCAGTCAAGTTCTCTCATTGTTTTTTCTCCCGCCATATGGGGCTCCGCCCCGTGATAGTTCGGCAGCTCTGCCGCCGGCTAATGCCGTTGTGGTGTATTATAGCAGTTTTGCTCCCCTCTGGCAAGCATCCGGCGAGGCGCGCAAAAAAGAACACCCTGCCGGTTAGTGGCAGGATGCCTTTTCAGTCGAGGATATCGACAAGGATGCGTTTTCCGTCCCTTTGCCCCGCGGACTTGACAAGCACTCGAATCTCCTTGGCGATGCGCCCCTGACGGCCTATCACCTTGCCCATGTCATCCGGCGCGACTTTTAGCTGCAGGGTTATCGTATCATCATTTTCCACCTCGTTAATCGTCACTTGCTCGGGGTTTGCAACAAGATTGTCGACGATATAAGCGAGTATGTCTGTGTATACAGTGCCGCCCATAGCTTACAGCACTCCGGCCTTTTTAAGCAGACCGCGTACCGTCTCTGTCGGCTGGGCTCCGTCACTGATCCACTTCTTGGCGCGATCGGAATCCACCTTGATTTCCGCGGGCTCTTTGAGCGGGTTGTATGTGCCAAGCTCTTCGATAAATCTGCCGTCCCTGGGGAACCTTGAATCGGCGACGACTATACGATAAAACGGCGCTTTTTTAGCCCCAAGTCTCCTCAGCCTGATCTTTACCATACCTTTTCACCTCCATATTGTATTTCTTTTTTATCTGCATCCGGCAAGCCGGAACAGTTACATCGGGAAATTGAAGCCCTTGCGCTGCAGCTTTTTCATGCCGGCGCCCGAAAACTGCTTCATCAGCTTCTGCATCTGGTCAAACTGCTTCAGCAGGCGGTTGACATCTTCGATACGAAGCCCGCACCCCGCCGCGATGCGCTTTTTGCGGCCGTAGTTTATAATATCCGGGTTGTCGCGCTCCTTTTGCGTCATCGACAGGATGACGGCCTCTGTGCGCGCCAGTTGCTTTTCGTCAACTTTAAGGTCGCCCATGCCCTTGCCCATGCCGGGCATCATTGCGGCAATTTCCTGCAGGCCGCCCATGCTTTTCATCTGCACCATCTGGTCATAGAAATCGGTGAGCGTCAGCTTGCCCTGCCGCATCTTTTTTTCCATCTCTGCGGCTTTTTTCTCGTCAAAGCTCTGCTGCGCCTTCTCGACAAGCGTCATTACATCGCCCATGCCCAGTATTCGCGACGCCATACGGTCGGGGTAAAACGGCTCTATAGCGTCAAGCTTTTCGCCCATGCCGACAAACTTAATCGGTTTGCCGGTGACAGCGCGTATCGACAGCGCCGCGCCACCGCGGGAATCTCCGTCGAGCTTCGTCATCAGCACAGAATCTATACCCAGCGCCTCGTCAAACGCCGTGGCGGCGTTGACGGCGTCCTGACCGGTCATGCCGTCGACAATAAGCATAATTTCGTGCGGTTTGACGGCCGCCTTCATGGCTTTCAGCTCATCCATAAGCTGCTCATCTATATGCAGCCTGCCGGCGGTGTCTATCATCAGCAGGTCGTTGCCGTGTTTTTTTGCGTGCGCCAGCGCCTGCGCCGCGATATCTACCGGGTTGCCGGGGCCGAGCTCGAACACGGGAACCTCCTGCTTGCCGCCGACGACCTTGAGCTGGTCGATAGCGGCAGGGCGGTACACGTCGCACGCTACAAGCAGCGGACGGCGGTTCTCGCGCTTTTTGAAATATCCCGCCAGCTTGGCGATATTTGTCGTCTTGCCGGCGCCCTGAAGCCCGACGAACATAATAACGGTCGGCGGGTTGTTGGCCATGCGTATTTTGCTCTGCCCTCCGCCCATCAGCGCACAGAGCTCGTCGTTGACGATTTTTATCACCTGCTGAGCCGGTGAAAGACTGTCGAGTATATCGGCGCCGACCGCCTTTTCGGTGACATCGGCTATGAACTGCTTGACAACCTTGAAATTGACATCGGCCTCGAGCAGGGCAAGACGAATCTCCCGCATAGCCTCCTTGACGTCATTTTCGTTGAGGCGGCCGCGGGAGCGCAGTTTTTTGAATACACCGTTGAGTTTTTCGGTAAGCCCTTCAAATGCCATTATCGTATCTCGCTGACAAGTTTGATGATTTTATCGACCATAACGCCTATCTCGGAGTTGCGCACCTTCATCGCGTTTATGTTGGCTATGAACGACGCCGCCTCGGATATCTGGTCGAGCCTTGTATCGTGCCCCGCGTAGCGCCTGACAAAGCCGAGCTTTTCCTCGGCGTCGCGCAGCACACACTCGCTGCGGATGATGGCGTCACGCACGCCCTGACGCGAAATCGACGCTATTTCGGCGATTTCGGCCAGAGAAAGGTCCTCGTTGTAGTAGAGGTCAAAAAGCTCTTTCTGCTTGTCGGTAAGCAGCTCGCCATAAAAATCGAACAGCAGCGACATTTGAAAGGTATTACTCTTCATTTTGCGACCTCCTGTAAAGTACGTTGGCTTTACAACGCTTATTATCATACTATATATAGCTGCAAATGTCAATCGGTCAACAGCATGTTTTGCTTATTTTTTATTTTGCGGCATTGTAAAAGGCCGCAAAATGTGCAATAATTATCGACATATCAACATTATATATCGGGAGCTGCGTTATGACAAACACAATTTCTTTCCCGGGGCTTTTTGACAAGGTGCTGCAAATTGACCGTATCGCCTTCGAAGTCGGCCCCCTGAGCATAAAATGGTACGGCGTTATTATAGCGTGCGGCGTGCTGCTTGCCTGCGTGTATGTGATGATGCGCGCAAGGCAGTTCGGTACGTCGGCCGACCAGATGACCGACCTGCTCATTTGGGCGCTGCCAATCGCCGTCATCTGTGCGCGCATATATTATGTTGTCAACAGCTGGGGCTATTACAGCGAGGATTTAAGCCGCGTATTCCAGATTTGGAACGGCGGGCTGGCAATTTACGGCGGCGTCATCGGCGGGTTTGCGACTGCGTTCGTCTTCTGCCGCATCAAAAAAGCCAACGCACCGGGCATACTCGACCTCGGCTCGCTTGGTCTGCTTATCGGGCAGGCCGTCGGCAGGTGGGGCAACTTCATCAACGCCGAGGCGTTCGGCAGCGCGACGTCGCTGCCGTGGGGCATGTCGATAAACGGCGGCGCTCCGGTTCATCCGGCGTTCATATACGAATCGCTATGGACAATTGCCGGGTTTATCGCGCTGCATTTTTATTCGAAGCGCCGCCGCTTTGGCGGCGAGATCGCGCTGTTGTACCTCGGCTGGTACGGCCTCGGCCGCGCGTGGATTGAAGGCCTGCGCGCCGACAGCCTATATCTAGGGACGACCGATATCAGGATATCTCAGCTGCTGGCTGTTTTGTGCGTTGTATTCTCGGCCGGTATGCTGATTTATTGTTACGCGACGAAGAAGTACACGGCAATAGACCCTGCTACCGGCTCACCCGAAGTCGGCGCGGTTCGGGCGCAGACGCCGGAGGAGGCCGTCAGCACCGACGAGCCGAAGATGCCCGCCGAAGCCGAACCGGCGCAGGGCGCGTACGTAATAAATGAAGCGGAGGGTTCATCAAATGACATTAATTGACGGGAAGGCCGTGGCGCGGAAAATACAGGAGCAAATCGCGGCAGAGGTCGCCGTGCTGAACTCCCGCGGCATCAAGCCCGGGCTGGCTGTGATAATTGTCGGCGAGGACCCGGCGTCGCAGGTATATGTCAACAGTAAGGAGCGCACATGCAAAAAGCTTGGGATATACAGCGAGAAATATACCCTGCCAGATACAACAACCGAGGCCGAGCTGCTCGCGCTTGTCGCGCGTCTGAACCGCGAGCCCAGAATAAGCGGCATACTGTGCCAGCTTCCGCTGCCGGCGCATATTGATACCGCGGCAATCATCGGGGCCATTGACCCGATAAAGGACGTCGACGCGTTCCATCCGATAAATGTCGGCAAAATCGTCACCGGTGATATCGCCTTTGCGCCCTGTACTCCGGCAGGAGTTATGACGCTGCTGAGCGAGTACGGCATCGACCCAAAAGGGCAGAACTGCGTCGTGCTCGGGCGCAGCAACATCGTCGGCAAGCCGATGGCTTTGCTGCTGCTGCACGCGCACGGCACGGTGACGATATGCCACAGCCGCACAAAAAACCTTGCCGATGTTACGCGCGGGGCGGACATACTCGTCGCCGCCATCGGCAAGCCGAGATTTGTGACGGCCGATATGGTCAAGCCGGCCGCCGTCGTGATCGACGTGGGCGTAAACAGGCTGGGCGATAAAAAGCTGTGCGGAGACGTTGACTTTGACGGCGTGGCCGAAAAATGCTCTCATATCACCCCCGTTCCGGGCGGCGTAGGGGCCATGACGATAACAACGCTTATGCAGAACACGATCAAGGCCGCAAAGCTGCAGGCGGGCGAATAATTACCGGCTTGCCCCATTATGCGGCCGGCAGCGGCACTGCGCGGCGGGCCGAGGTGTATGTATGATATATTATAAATGTGATGCTCTTTGCATCCGCACTATGCTTGAAACGGACATTCGGGCTTTTTTTGAAGCGTTTGCGGCCCAGGGTTGGGAGAAGTCTAAGCCTGAAGCATTATTCAATACATATTATAAAATGCAAAACAGCGGACAAAGAGCCGTCATAGTTGCCGAGAAGGACGGATGTGCCGCGGGATATGCAACATTGGCCGGCAACGCTGCATCCGGCCCGTTTAGGGATAAAAACCTGCCCGAAATAATTGATTTTAACGTGCTAAAAAATATCAGCGCGAGGGTATCGGCAGCAGGATTATGGATATCGCCGAAGCTTTGGCAAAAGAGAGAAGTGAAATTGTCACCCTTGCCGTCGGCCTTTATCAGGGATACGCATCAGCCCAAAGGATGTATGTAAAGCGTGGATACCTCCCTGACGGCACCGGCATGTGGTATGGCAACAATCAGGTTACGCCCGGCAGTGGTGTATTTGTTGATGATGATTTAGTGCTGTATTTTTCCAAACAGCTGTGACGTGCCAGATAGCTATAATCTATGCTCCGTCAATCTGCACGCAGGATAAAAAGCAAGAGGGAATGCGTGGCATTCCCTCTTGCTTTTTATCACAGCCCGTGAGTGTTGCCCGGGCCTATTTCGCTTTTTCGGACTTGCTTCTGGCGCGCGCTCTCTCGTTGGCATTAAGAATCATCTTGCGGATGCGCAGGTTTTTCGGCGTGATTTCAAGCAGCTCGTCCGCCGCGATAAACTCTATGCACGCCTCAAGACTCATCTGCCGCGGCGGGATGAGACGCAGCGCGTCGTCGCTTCCGCTGGCCCGAATATTCGTCACATGCTTTTTCTTGCACACATTTACAACGATATCCTCGTTTTTGGGCGACTGGCCGACAACCATGCCCTCATACACGGCGGTGCCCGGCGTGATGAACAGCGAGCCGCGCTCCTGCGCGTTATAAAGCCCGTATGTCACGGCTTCTCCGGTCTCGAACGCGACAAGCGACCCGGTGAGCCTGCCCTGAATGTCGCCCTTGTACGGGGCATAGCTGTCAAAGACAGTGCTCATAATCCCCTCGCCGCGCGTGTCGGTTAAAAACTCGTTACGGTAGCCGAACAGCCCGCGCGACGGCACGAGGTATTCGATTCTCATGCGGTCGCCAATCGGAGTCATGCTGACGACATCACCCTTGCGCGAGCCGAGCTTTTCCATGACAGAGCCGACCGCACTTTCCGGCACGTCGCATACAAAGCGCTCGATAGGCTCGAAAAGGCCCTCCTCAGTCTGCTTATACAGCACCTTCGGCGCGCCGACCATGAACTCATATCCCTCGCGCCGCATCGTCTCAATTAAAATGGACAGGTGCATCTCTCCCCTGCCGGAGACACGGAAGCTCTCGGTCGTGTCGGTCTCGACGACGCGCAGCGAGACATCCTTAAGCAGCTCGCGCGTCAGCCTGTCGCGCAGATGGCGCGACGTCACATATTTGCCCTCTTTGCCGGCAAACGGCCCGTTGTTGACCGAAAATGTCATCTCGACGGTAGGCTCAGATATCTTGGCGAACGCGACAGGCTCGGGCGTTTCGCTGTCGCAAACCGTGTCGCCAATCGTGATGTCGGCAATGCCGGACACACAAACGATGTCGCCTGCCTCGGCGCTGTCGACCGCGACGCGCTCAAGCCCCTCGATTTGGTACAGGTTGACAACCTTGGATTTATATGGACTGTGCGCTCCGTGATATTCGCACACGGTGTACTCCTGATTCTTGCGCAGCGCGCCGCGCTCGATGCGGCCGATGCAAATACGACCGACATACTCGTTGTAATCGATGGAAGACACGAGCATCTGCGCCGCGCCTTCACCGTCGACATCCGGCGGGTCGATGTGCTGCAATATAAAATCGAACAGCGGCGCGAGGCTGCTATGCGGCCCGTCGGGCGACAGCGCCGCCGTACCGTCGCGCCCCGAGCAGAACAGCACGGGTGAGTTAAGCTGATCGTCGTTGGCGTCAAGGCTGATGAGCAGGTCGAGCACCTCGTCAACCACCTGATCGATGCGAGCATCCGGCCTGTCTATCTTGTTGATGACGACGATGACCTTGTGCCCCAACTCAAGGGCCTTTTGCAGCACAAAGCGCGTCTGCGGCATCGGGCCTTCGGCGGCGTCGACAAGCAGCAGCACGCCGTTTACCATCTTCAGCACGCGCTCAACCTCGCCGGAAAAATCGGCGTGCCCCGGCGTGTCGATTATATTGATTTTTGCGTCATTATAGAAAACCGATGTGTTTTTGGCGAGTATCGTTATGCCGCGCTCGCGCTCAAGGTCGCCGTTGTCCATAACGCGCTCTACCACTTGATTTTCCCGAAAAATGCCGCTCTGCTTCAGCATTTCATCGACGAGTGTTGTTTTGCCGTGGTCGACGTGCGCCACGATAGCTATATTGCGCAGATCCTGTCTCAGCATTGTATACCTTCCTTAATGTCACCGTATCTGAAAATATCTTGACAGTGTATTATACTTTATTGTCGTTCACCTGTCAACCATGCGGCAAAACTGCCATTTCGATTGATTTTGGACGGGCTGCCGTGTATAATAAAACGTAACAGCCATCCGCATCCAATAATTTCTATTTGGAGTTTTGTAATGAGTAAAAGTAAAAACCTGACCATGCTCACCGATTTTTATGAGTTCACTATGGCCAACGGCTACCTTGCCAACGGTATGAGCGATACGATAGCTTATTTCGACATGTTCTTCCGTAATGTGCCGGATAAGGGCGGATACGCCATCATGGCTGGTGTCGAGCAGCTTGTCGAATATCTCAACGCGCTTAGCTTTTCGGAAGAAGACATCGAATACATGCGCGGGCTCGGCCTGTTCAGCGAAGAGTTCCTGCGGCAAATGCGCGACTTTAAGTTCGCCTGTGATGTCTGGGCGATACCGGAGGGGAACCCGATTTTCCCCGGAGAGCCGCTTGTGACGGTGCGCGGCCCGGTGATGCAGGCGCAGTTTGTGGAGACTATGGTTCTGCTGACCATAAACCACCAGAGCCTGATAGCGACCAAGGCCAGCCGAATGGTTAAGGCAGCGCAGGGGCGGCCGATACTCGAGTTCGGCTCGCGCCGCGCCCAGGGTTCGGAGGGTGCCGTTCTCGGCGCCCGCGCCGCGTATATCGGCGGGTGCGCCGGCACGGCATGCGTGATGTGCGCGCGCGACTTCGGCGTACCGGCCGTCGGCACGATGGCACACAGCTGGGTGCAGCTGTTCGACGACGAGTTCGAGGCATTTTCGGCGTATGCCAACACATATCCGCAAAACTGCGTACTTTTGGTGGACACATATAATGTGCTTAAAAACGGCATACCAAACGCTATACGCACGGCAAAGGAAGTGCTTGAGCCGAGGGGCTTCCGTCTGAACGGCATACGCATTGACTCCGGCGACATCGCCTATCTTACGAAGCGCGCGCGCGCCATGCTTGACGAGGCCGGGATGAGCGATTGCAAAATTACCGTTTCCAACTCGATTGACGAGTTTTTGATACGCGACCTTCTGTCTCAGGGCGCTTGTATCGACTCGTTTGGTATAGGCGAGAGGCTTATCACATCGATGAGCTCGCCGGTGTTCGGCGGCGTTTACAAGCTTGTTGCCATCGAAGACAAAAACGGCATCATAATCCCGAAAATAAAGGTGTCGGAAAATGTCGAGAAAATTACGACGCCGCACTTTAAGCAAGTGTGGAGGCTTAGCAGCCGCGAGGACGGTAAGTATGTGGCCGATGTGCTGACGCTGCGAGACGAGACTGTCGATATAACTAAGCCGTACACAATATTCGACCCGACACACACATGGAAAAAGAAAACGCTTGACGCTTTTGACGCCAAACCGATGCATGTTCCGCTGTTTAAAGGCGGCGTATGCGTATATAAAAAGCGTGATATAAAGGAGATACGCTCGTTCTGCGCCGACCGCATGTCAGAGATGTGGAGCGAGGTAACAAGATTTGAAAACCCGCACCCGTATTATGTGGACCTGTCGCGCAAGCTGTGGAGCAGTAAAATCTCTCTGCTTGAAAAGTATTGATTTTTAATATTTTATGCCGCGCCGCCCCTTTACAACAGGGCGGCGCGATAGTATAATGGTATCGGTTAAATGCGGTCATGTCCTTTTCCGCGTTAATCCGCCAACACAATAACGAAGGAATGAAGCTTGCGGGAGAGAGTCCATATCTCTTGGGCCGCCGAAGATGCAAGCCGCGGTCATGGTCATTTCCGCGGCAAAGCTTTCAGGCAAACGTACCGCGGCAGACCTGTCTCTGAAAAGGCCCGGTTGGGGTCGCCGAAGGAGCAACGGCAGCCGCGCATTTGCGGCATCCGGAATCTCTCAGGTAAATAAACAGAGGTGCGACCGCTTATTTGTATTCTCAATAAGCAGGTCGCTTTGTTTTTATCTGATGACCAAACCAAAAAAACCACCCACAGGAGGTAAAAAAATGGATGTTACAGCGCCGAAGAAAACCCCTCTCTATGACGAGCATGTCAAGGCAGGCGGCAAGATAGTTGACTTTGCCGGCTGGCTGCTGCCGACAAACTATCCGACCGGCATCATTGCCGAACACAACAACACAAGGCAGGCGGTGTCGATATTCGACGTTTCGCATATGGGCGAAATACTTGTGCAGGGCGCAGGAGCGTTTGATTTTGTTCAGCATCTTGTGACAAATGACATCTCAAAGGTGCGCGAAGGGCGCGCCGTCTACACCCCGATGTGCTATGAGAACGGCACATGCGTCGACGATTTGCTCGTCTATCCGTGGGACGGCGACGACCTGTTCCTCGTCGTTAACGCCGCGAACGACGACAAGGACTTTGAGTGGGTCAGGAGCAATGCGCCGGCCGGCGTCACCGTGACACACGTCTCACACCTGTGGGGGCAGGTCGCGCTTCAGGGCCCTAAAGCCGCCGACATCATGACCGCAATCGGCATGGACGCGTGCAACAAGCTTAAGTTCTTCGGTGCCGGGTTCTTTGAGTTCTGCGGCGCGAAGTGCGTCATATCCAAGACGGGATATACCGGCGAGCGCGGGTTCGAGATATAC
>JAVBMB010000044.1:0-16242 GCA_031552995.1 Oscillospiraceae bacterium | reverse complement strand
GGGGCTCGATAAATATCGACGACGAGGGCACGCCGGCGCAGCGTAAGGTGCTGATTGAAAAAGGTGTGCTTAAAGGCTATATGATAGACAAGCTCAACGCCAGGCGTATGAATATGGCACCGACCGGCAGCGGACGCCGCGAATCGTATCTGTATGCGCCGACGTCCCGCATGACAAACACATTTTTGGACAATGGCCCCGACAAAAATGAGGACATTATCGCCTCGATTGAGTACGGGCTGTATGCTGCGAAGATGGGCGGCGGGTCGGTGAACCCGGCGACCGGCGAGTTTAACTTCAATGTCAGTGAGGGGTATATTGTCAAAAACGGCAAGATTACCGAGCCGGTGCGCGGAGCAAGCCTTATCGGGCGCGGGTCTGAAATCCTTAGGGATATAGATATGGTTGGACAGAACCTTGGGCATGGACAGGGTATGTGCGGATCGCTGAGCGGAAATGTGCCTACAAATGTCGGGCAGCCGCTTATCAGGGTGCGCGAAATCACTGTCGGCGGGCGTGAATAGGAGGGCGGCCATGAATTATATTGAGTTTAAGAGTGCGGTAATATCATACGCGAAAGCGGCCGGCCTGACCGAGTATGATCTGTACTGTTCGAGCGGGAGCTCGACGTCCGTGCGGGCGTATCAGGGAGAAATCGAGAACTTCAGCGACGCGGCGTCAATCGGCGCGGGGTTTAGGTGCATCGTCGACGGGAGACTGGGATGCTCGTACACGCAGAAGCTGTGCGCCGAAGAGGCTGAGCGGCTTGTGAGCGACGCCATGAGCGGGGCGGAAATCATTGAGACAACCGGGTTTGCCGTCATTTACGGAGGTGACAAGGCCTATGCCGACGTGCCGCAAGGCGGCGGCGGGGCATGCGATGTGCAAATGCTGAAAGGCCTGGCGCTTGAGATGGAGAAGCTGGCGAAGGACATGGATGCGCGTATCACTTTGCTGCCGTTTTCGACGGTTGGCTACTCGTCCTCGGAGGTTGGGCTGGTGAACAGCCGCGGGCTTGATCTGATGAACAGGCAGAGTGAGTACTTCATGCACTGCGCGGTCGCGGCGCAGGAAGGCGGGCGCAAGTATGTGGGGCAGAGCGGCATTGAGACGCTGACGCCGGACGGGCTGGACGTGCGTAAGGCCGTAAAGGAGGCCGTAGAGCTGGCGCTTGGAGGTATCGGCGGCAGGAGCGTGCCGACCGGCACGTACCCTGTGATATTCAGCAACCGTATGATGTGCGAGTTCTTGGGCTGCTTTACGGGCGCGTTTTCCGGCGATGCGGCGCAGAAGGGCCTGTCTCTGCTGGCCGGCAAGGAAAACGAGCGCGTGGCGTCGGAGCTTGTTACGATAACCGACGACCCGCACAGAGCGGACTATGCCGACCGCAGCCCGTTTGATGACGAGGGAGTTGCGACATTTACGAAAACGCTTGTTGAAAACGGGGTGCTAAAAACACTGCTGTATGATTTGAAGTCGGCGGCGCGGGGCAAGCGCGCTTCGACCGGAAACGGCAGACGGCCGGGATATGCCGGGGACGTAAATGTGGCGCCGTATGTGTTCTGTTTGCAGCCGGGAGACTGCACGCCGGATATGCTGATGGAAAAGGCGGGGAAAGCTATTTATGTGACCGAGCTGAAAGGCCTTCACGCCGCGGCGAACCCGATAACCGGCGATTTTTCGCTGGAGTCGAAGGGGTTTTTGGTGAAAAACGGGCGCGTTGCGAGGCCGGCCGAGCAGTTTATTGTGTCGGGTAATTTCTTTGACGTGATGAAGGATATTACGGGCGTCGGCAACGATTTTGAAATCAACGGAGCGATTGGCTCGGCGAGTGTGCTTGTCGGCGGGCTTTCGGTGGCGGGCGAGAGCTGAATAGCCGACCC
Organism: Oscillospiraceae bacterium; assembly: GCA_031552995.1. GTDB lineage: Bacteria > Bacillota > Clostridia > Oscillospirales > Butyricicoccaceae > JAVBMB01. The sequence goes on along the minus strand of JAVBMB010000044.1, from coordinate 14,359 downwards.
GGCTGAATAACAAAACGCATCCCGAGGCGCGAGAGCGCCTCGGGATGCGTTTTGTTAGCCCGGGTTGAGGCGGAGGCCGGGCGGCGGCTGGCCGAGGCCGGGTTAGACGGCTTGGACGGTGTAGTTGATATCGGGAAGGGACGAAAAGCCGCGTGCGAGCATGTCGTCCGTGATTTCGGGGTCGATCATCTCTTTTTTGTTGAAGGCGTCGTAAGCCGCCATATCGTAGTATCCCGTGCCTGTGAGGCCGAACAGAATGGTTTTGCTCTGCCCCGATTCACGGCACAGCTCGGCCTGACGGATGGCTTCGAATATCGCGTGTGAGGATTCGGGCGCGGGGAGAATCGTCTCGCACCGCGAAAATGTCAGCGCGGCGGAGAACACATCGGTCTGTGAGGCCGACGTGGCGGCTATATATCCGTCGTGATACAGCTTTGACACTATCGGCGACATGCCGTGGTAGCGCAGGCCGCCGGCGTGGCCGGGGTGCGGGATGAAGCCGCTGCCCATAGTGTACATCTTTGCGAGCGGAGTCGTCTGCGCCGTGTCGCAAAAATCGTAGGCATATTTTCCGCGCGTCAGCGACGGGCAGGACGACGGCTCGACCGCGATAACCTGCGGGTTTGCGCGGCCCTGAAGCTTGTCGCGCATGAACGGGGATATCAGCCCGCCGAGGTTTGAGCCGCCGCCGGCGCAGCCGATGATTATATCGGGGTATTCGTCCAGCATTTCCATCGCGGTATAGGCCTCAAGCCCGATTATAGATTGGTGCAGCAGCACGTAATTAAGCACCGAGCCGAGGACGTATTTGTAGCCGGGGGTGAGGCGGGCCGTTTCGACGGCCTCGGATATGGCGCACCCGAGGCTGCCGCCCGTGCCGGGGAACAGGCCGAGTATCTTGCGGCCGGAGGCTGTTGTGTCGCTTGGGCTGGGGACGATGCTGCCGCCGAACGTTTCGACCGCGATGCGCCGGAACGGCTTTTGCTCGAGCGAGGATTTGACCATGAACACCTTGAGCGGCATGCCGAAGTAGGCGCACGCCTCGGCGAGAGCCGTGCCCCACTGACCGGCTCCGGTTTCGGTCGTCAGGCCGCGCAGGCCCTCGGCCTTGGCGTAGTATGCCTGGGCTGCGGCCGAGTTTAGCTTGTGGCTGCCGGACGTGTTATTGCCCTCGAACTTGTAGTAAATACGGGCGGGCGTTTTAAGCTCTTTTTCCAGATTATAGGCGCGCACGAGAGGCGACGGCCGGTAGACATTGTAGTATTGGCGCACCTCGGGCGGGATTTCGATGAAGCGCGTTGCCGTATCAAGCTCTTGCCCGACAAGCGTGCGGCAAAATATCGGGTACAGCTCGTCTGCCGTGACCGGCTTCATGGTGGCCGGATTTAGCAGAGGGTCGGGCTTTTGCGGCATGTCGGCCGCCAGATTATAATATGCGGCGGGCAGTTGGTCCTGCGTGAGATACGTGCGGTTTGGTATGGATTTCATCTGTGGTTACCCCTTTTTATTATGTGTCACCGTCACATGCTGCTGACGGCGCGGGGCCGGATTATGTTGAGGCGGTGCGGGGAATAAAAAAAGATCCTTTGCCCCAGCAATGCTGGGACAAAGGATCAAAAAATCCCCTGCGGTACCACCCAAATTGGCAATTAATGCCCACTTTACCGCGCACCGGCATGCGCGCCCCAATGGTAACGGACGGGGTTCCCGTCAGGCACTACTGCGCGGCGCTTGCCGCGGTTCGTCCTGCCCTCATGAGCCCATTCGGCGAATCACCCTTTACCGCACTCTCACCCGGTGGCGGCTCTCTTAAAAGGGAGGGAAACGCGTACTATCCTCAATCGGCGGTTTGACTTGCGATAAATTATATGCGCCTGAAGCTGATTTGTCAAGGGCTTTTTTGGCGCGGCTGATCAGGCGTTTTAACTGAGGATTGACAGCCGGACGCGGCGGGATTATGATGGAAACAACGCGGCGCTCATCCGCTTTTTTGCGGATAACGATGCGATGTGATTCTTTGGGAGGCTGTGCCATGCCGAATGTTATCGACCGGCTTATCGCCGGAGCGGAGAGAAAAAGCGGAAAACCCTTTGCCGAACTGATGGAAGCGAATAAAATGCCTTCAATCAGCATAGCATGCGCCGAGGGATATGAGCTGACCGAGACACGGGTAATCGGCGTGAAGCACCCGGGAGAGCCGGACGCCGTGACGCCGGAGACGTTGTATCAGGCGGCGTCGATAAGCAAGGTGGTGTTCGCCGCAGGTGTGATGAGGCTTGTCGAACAGGGGAAAATTGACCTCGACCGGGATATATGTGAATATGTGAAGGACTATGGCGTGCCGACGCTGCGCGGAAGGAAATACCCGGTGACGCTGCGGACGCTGCTGTCTCACACGGCGGGGCTGACTGTGCACGGGTTTTACGGGTATACGATGTTCCAGCCGGTGCCGACCGTGACACAGGTGCTGAACGGAGAAAAGCCGGCGAACTCGGCCAAAGTGAAGGTGAAGCGCCGGCCGGGTATCAAATATGAATACTCGGGCGGGGGCACGACGATGGCGCAAAAAGCGGTATGCGACGCGTGCGCAGCCGATATGCAGCAGCTTATGGACGAGTTGGTGTTTGGGCCGTTTGGCATGAGCGGCAGTATGTATATTCAGCCTTTGCCGGAGGAACTGAGGCAGCGCGCCGCGTGGGGAATGAGGGACAAGCCGATTGCGGGATGCTTCCATGTGTATCCCGAGCTTGCGGCCGCGGGGCTGTGGACGACGCCGAGCGACCTTGTAACGTTCGGAATAGAGCTTATGAACGGGCTGCGCGGCAAAAGCGCGCTGATATCACAGGCGACGATGGAGGCGATGCTTACACAGCAGACCGATACGATGCGCATCGGAGTCGGGTTTAAGCTGTCGGAGCGGGACAGGGCTCCGGCGTTTTTCCACAGCGGGGCGAACGAGGGATTTGTATCTCACCTGTGGATGAGCCGGGAAGGCGGACGCAGTTTATGCTTTATGGTGAACTCGTCGTATACATATGATGTTCAGCAGATGCTGATATCTGTAGTTGACGAGTGCTTTGAATAGATGAACGGGGCGGGGAGTTATCCCCGCCCGTCGTTTTGCATGGGTTATTCTGTTGCCTGCTTGCGGTAGAGATATACATCTTTGCCGTAGCTGCCGGTGTAGCGAATCTGCTGCCATCCGCGCGCCGTCAGGTCTACACGGGGGCACATATCGCGCTCGGAGTCGCCCGGGCAGTCGAGCATCCAGCCGCCGGGACGGCATACCCTGCCGAGCTCGGCGAGTTCGACATCGTAATCGTCTCCGACGACATGGCCGGACATGACGATGTCGAAAAGACTGTCGGGAAAAGGAAGCGACGTGACAAATCCGTCGGTGACGCGGATGTTTTTTATACCCTCGAGTTCGATTTTGTCGCGCATAAACTCCCGCAGAGTACCAACCGGCTCGCTTGCGAAGACCATTGAGGCCCTCTCGGCGGCGGCGAATGCCAGACGGCCGGAGCCGGCGCCGACATCGAGGACGGTTTTTCCGGTGAAATCGGCCAGCGAGAACAGACGGGATTTATCCCAGCCGCGGATGAAATCGCATTTTTCGTCCATGACCTGAGGCGTTGTGTACACTGTGAAATCCTCGACGCTGAGCAGAATGCCGGTCTCGGCCTCACGTATCAGTCGCGGGTCGGAAACAGACGGGGCATGCGCGGAGAGCGCTTCGATGACATCGCGGCGCTCGGGGCATCGGTGCATGAAATACCACATTACAGCGGGGTTTGCGTTAAGCGCGATGCCGATATTGCGCTTCCATGCCTCGTCGCCGCGCCGCCAGCCGCATGAGTCGAGCATCAGTCTTATCTGAAACCGTTCGAGCATAAGGAATGAGTTGAAAGAATAATCGTCCGGGTTAATCCAATTTAAAGCCATTTGTTCCTCCGTTTTACGGGAGGACTAAAGTATAGTCATCCTCCCGGTGCATGTGGCAGAGACTGCTGTGTGCTTCATGTATATCATCCTTTCCGGCGTGTAATTTGGACTGGCGCCGCCTGCGGCGCAATTTGATTATATAATAGCCGGCATTTTTGCGCAAGGCTTTGCCGGGGGTGCGAAAAAAAGCCACCCAGCGTGTGGGTGGCTTCAGCCTGCCTGAAAACCCACTCCGTTGAGGGTTTTCGGGCAATTTTCAATTTTGATAAAAATTCTCGTGAAATGAATTCCCGGAATTTTTGATTATAGGCGGGGGTTTTAGGAACTTTTTAATCACGTTACTTTTCATGCAAAAAACCTGAATACCTTTCTTTGACAGCCTAAAGCCACCCAGCGTGTGGGTGGCTTTTCGGCTTTGTGGCCGGTGTTGTGATTAAATCGGGCAATTAGGCCGTACGGTACGCGGTGAACACAGGCTATTTGGGATCTATAATTGAAATGCAAAGGGAGAGGGTGTAAGCGGCTGCAATTATAGATACCATTCACAACTTGAAAAAATGAAGGCTTGAGTTATGCAGCTAGGGATTTGGCGCTTGATTCAAACAGCTGAGCTCCTGCAATCCGACAATGCCGGTAAGGCCGCTTGTGACAGGGGCCGTGCCAATTCTTTTTGCGGAAAATACGGAAGCGAGCCCAACGGGTGATGTTATTGTCGCATTTGGCGAGGATGAGGCGACAATATCCAAAATATCACCTGCGGTTAATGAGAGGAAAAACGAATTATATATATTCCGCTGTGAGTTTGCAGCTAACGTGTACGTCTCATTGGCAACGCTCGTTCCAAATCTGCGAATTGAGACAGTGACCGCCGTACTTACCGATGATGTTATGAGCCATTTATACACAATCTCATATACGCCTGTCACGTTAATCGTCAGCCTGCAGGGGGACAGGTTTGGTGTAACGCCGTTTGAAACAAGAAGCGTGTCAAAACAGAGAGTCTGCGCAGTCGCGGTCAAGCTGTGTGTCGACCCTCCGTTGGTGGAAATAGCGCCATATGCCTGATCCGGCCCGACAGGCCCTTGCGGCCCTTGAAGCCCTTGAGGCCCTTGCGGCCCTTGGGGTCCGGTCGCGCATGTTGGAAACGTTGGATAACAAGGTCTGCCATAGTCGTTAAATGGGGGTTGAATACATTGATTATTAAGATACCTATTCATAATCACTATCTCTTTTCTGGTATTTTGTCGGGTTGTTGGGAGTGTTGATTTTTTGTTAATACTGCCGGGCATTGTCGCCTATAGCAGTTTTCTGCCGCTATGTGACTATACTATGCAACTGCAGGAGCAATGTTTAATTGTAATTATGCCTGAGGCGTTTTCGCCGGTTTGCGGCCATTAATGATGATTGAACCTGAGAGCCTTTTGGAGAACATAACGCTTTATTTCCCCAACCGCCTCAAAGCCATAAATGCGGCGCAAATAAAAAACCCTGATATTGCCGCAAATACAGCAATACCAGGGTTTTTTATTCTTGAGATTTGTGGCGCGCCTGAAGAGACTCGAACTCCCAACCAACGGCGTCGGAGGCCGCTACTCTATCCATTGAGCTACAGGCGCTTATGTGATTCGACCATGCAAGTATAGCATACAATTGCCGGTTTGTAAATGCAGGCTGAGTATTTTTTGCCGGCGTGCCGTGATGCGGCGCGACACATTTTTGTTCCTTTTTTTAACGGCATGTGGTATACTGTTTGCGATACAAAAATATATGTGATTTAATTGGCATACCGCAGTGGCGCTGCGCATCGAGGGGATAAAAGGGCTTTACTTTTCGACACACCCCGGACACCGCAGCTGGAGGCATTTATGGCGTTACATAGAGCGGCTAATATTGATTCCGCCGGGTTTAAGGAGATTGTTACCTGCGGACGGGAGACTGCGCTTGTCTGTTTTTTGGCCGACTGGTCGCAGCCGTGCAAGGATATGCGCGAGACCATCGATTGGCTGACAGACGCGCTGTACGGAACGGTGAAGGTTCTTGTGCTGGACACGGATGAAGCGCCGCTTGAGGCGGCGAAATATCTGGTGACCTCGGTGCCGACGCTTGTGCTGTTTGTAGAAGGAGAGCCGGTTTGCAGGGTTGTCGGCGTACGTTCGTTTGAGGATATTGAGCAAATCGTGATGAAAAACCTTTGACACGCGCGCAGCGGCGCGCGGCGCCCGCACGCGGGGGCAAGGGCGGACAGGAAATGACAGTTTGGCTGCGGGAGTGGTGAAGGCGAATGGGTAAGGTTTTTAGGACATCGGCATTTGGCGGCTTTAAAAAGAAGGATGTTATTACGTATCTTGAATCGCTGGCGAAAGAAAAGCTGTCGCGCAGCGCCGATGCCGACAGCGAGATAGTGCGGCTTGAAAAGCAGGGAATCGAGCTTGAGCAGAAGCTGGAGGCCTCACACGAAACCATTGAAAACCTGCGCTCGGCGCTGAAGGCGTCGACGGCCGAAAAACACGAGCTGGAGGCCCGCGCCGCGGCGCTTGAGAGAGAAAAAAACGCGCTTTCGGCTTCGGTTTTGAAGCTGGAGGAGGAAAAACAGGCTTTGACCGACGAAGCGGCGCAGGCCGCCGAAGCGCAAGCGCGGGAAATGAAAGCCAAGGAATACCTGCAGGGGATGCCGGATGAGGCGGCAGGGCTTGCCGCGATGAGAAGCGCGGCGGAGGCCGGGCTGATGGCGGCGAAACAGAGCGTCAGCGATTACCAGCGGAAACAGGCTAGGGGGTATCACGCGGGGGTATATGACACCGTCCGTATTGATATCGAATCAAAAGATGACACTGAGCTGCGGCTGGACGACCTGCTGCGGCAGTTGGAAGACATTATCGCCGAGATAGGCAGGATAATCAGGAATCCCGTTGAGAGAGGGTGGGAGGACGGAGCGCATACGAAGGAAGAGACACTGGGTAAAGCTGCCATAAAGCTCGGCTCGGTTCGTGACATTCTTGAGTGTGTCCGCAAAATGAATGACCAGTGATTTGCTTTTTCCGGCCTGATTTCCGGGCACCGGCTGCGCTGAGGGGACGGCGCGGGCGGCGCAATAATATAAAATGCAATGGGGAGAGAGTATGTTCAGAAAAAGAGGAGGGGCGCGTTATTTAAAAACGCTTGACCCCTATGATAAAATATTATCGCATGTTATGACGCGCCGGAGCGACGCGCAGGTGTTTTTTGTTGACGAAGTCGACTGCAAATACCTTGATGTGTATATCGCCGAAAAGGCCGAGCAGGGCATTACGCTTAGCTACCTTGACATCGTGGCTGCCGCTATTGTCCGCATATACGCGCTTAGGCCGGCGCTTAACAGGTTTGTCGTCAACAGCAGGGTTTTTGCGCACGATGATATAAAAATATCGATGGCCGTAAAAAAGGCGCTTAGAGACGAGGCAACATCGACGACAATTAAGCTGTCGTTTACCGGGCACGAGAGCATTAACGACGTGACAAATGTGTTTAGAGCTGAAATTGCGAAAAACAAGGGACATGAGACGGAGAACAGCACCGACAAGCTGATGAAGATGCTTACAAGCGCGCCGCATCTGCTGATAAAAATTATGGTGTGGGCGATAAAGCTTGCCGACAGATGGAACATGCTGCCAAAAGGCATCATCGACGCCAGCCCGTTTCACGGCAGCGTTTTTGTCACGTACTTAAAGTCCATCGGGCTGCGCGGCGTGTTTCATCACATCTATGACTTTGGCACGCTGGGTCTGTTTGTGTCAATCGGCAAGGAGAAGCGCCAGCCTGTCATTGACGACGACACAGGCGAAATAAGGCCGGGCAAGGTGCTTGAGCTGATGATTGTCGCGGACGAGCGCATGTGTGACGGGCTGTATCACGCCAAATCAATGCGGATGCTGCGCAAGATGGTTGAAAACCCGAAAGTGCTTGAAGAAAGACTTGAAAAAGTTGAAAGAGATATTGATTGAGACACAGCTTATAGATTCGCTGACGCGCCGGGGATGAAAGTCCCCGGCGTTGTTATATTGAAGCGAAGAAAAATGAGAGAAAAGAATTCATTATACGCAATATAGTGCATATAATAGAAATATGTGCGCGGATAAATGAATTAAATATTCTTGCTAAAATCATTTACTTGTAATTGTTGCATTTTTGCCGCGGTTGTAGTATTATGACAGTATTCATTTTGTTTGATTGGCCGGAGACGGTACATCTGTTATAAGGGGTGACGATATGAACGAGACGGCGGAGGGTTTGATGAACCGATACGCGACGCGCGTGTTCAACGACGGGGCTATGCGAAAGTATTTGCCGGGGGACACATATAAGCAGCTTAAAAAAACGATAGACAGGGGCAGACCACTTGAACCGGAGCTGGCTGATATCGTCGCAAACGGGCTGAAACGCTGGGCGCTGGACGAGGGCGCGACGCACTTTACGCATTGGTTCCAGCCGATGACAGGCGCGACAGCCGAAAAGCACGATTCGTTCATCAACCCGCAGAGCGACGGCAGCATTATTATGTCGTTTTCGGGCAAGGAGCTGATACGCGGCGAGAGCGACGCGTCATCATTCCCCTCGGGCGGGCTGCGCGTGACATTTGAAGCGCGCGGATACACGGCGTGGGACTGCACGTCGCCGGCGTTTGTAAAAGACAACACGCTGTACATCCCGACGTGCTTCTGTTCGTTCACGGGTGAGGTTCTGGACAAGAAAACACCGCTGTTGCGGTCGATGGAAGCGGTGTGCTATCACGCGTTTCGCGTAGTGAATATATTCGGCGGCAACGATGTCGGCAGGGTTATCGCCATGGCGGGGGCCGAGCAGGAGTACTTTTTGGTGGACAAAAAGCTGTTTGCGCAGCGGATGGATTTGGCGCTGTGCGGGCGTACGCTTTTTGGCGCTAAGCCGACGAAGGGGCAGGAGCTTGACGACCATTATTACGGCAATATCAAAGACCGCGTTCGCGACTTTATGCGCGAGGTCGATGAGGAGCTGTGGCTGCTGGGTGTACCGTCGAAAACCGAGCACAACGAGGCGGCGCCGGGGCAGCATGAGCTGGCGCTTGTGTATACATCGGTAAATATTGCCTCGGATCACTGCCAGCTGGTGATGGAGACGCTTAAAAAAGTGGCGCTGCGGCATAACCTGGTGTGCCTGCTGCACGAAAAGCCGTTTGCGCGGGTTAACGGGAGCGGCAAGCACAACAACTGGTCGCTTAACTTTGAAAATGGCAAGAGTCTGCTTGACCAGGGGAAGACGCCGCAGTCAAACGCCCGATTTTTGATGCTGCTGGCCGCCGTTATCTGGGCGGTGGATGAGTACGCCGAGCTGCTGCGTGCGACGATTTCGAGCGCGGGCAATGACCATAGGCTGGGGGGCAACGAGGCGCCGCCTCCGATTATTTCAATTTTTCTTGGCGATTTGCTGACAGATGTCCTTAACGAAATCGCAATGGGCGGGCAGTCGAACATCCGTCAGGGCGGCAATATTAAAATTGGCGTGACAACGATACCAAACCTGCCGAAGGATATCTCCGACCGCAACCGGACGTCGCCGTTTGCGTTCACCGGCAAAAAGTTTGAGTTCCGCATGGTGGGGTCCAGCATGTCGATTGCGGATTGCAACACGGCAATAAACGCTATTGTTGCCGAGACGTTGTCGCGCATCGCCGACAGGCTGGAGGCCGCCGAGGATGTGAATGAGGAGTCGCGCAATATCATCCGCGATGTAATGCGTGACCACCGCAAGGTGATATTTAACGGCAACAACTACTCGGATGAGTGGGTGAAGGAGGCTGAAGCGCGCGGGCTGCCTAACCTGGCGACGGCGGTTGAGGGCGCCAAAGGGCTGGTGACGGAGAAAAACATCGACTTGTTCGAGCGCCATGGGATATTGAACCGAAAAGAGCTTGAGGCACGGTATGATATCCGGCTTGAGAACTATGCAAAGACGGTGAATATTGAGGCGAACACAATGCTGGATATCACAAGGCGGCAGATACTGCCGGCCGCGATATCGTATGTGCGGTTTTTGTCCGATACGCTCAATTCGGTAAAGAACACCGGGCTGGCGATTGATGTCTCGGTGGAGGCCGGGCTGCTGAAGGATGTTTCGGCAATGGCGGCGCAGATAAAGACGGCGGCGGCCAAACTGGAGAAGCTGCTGGAAAAGATGGGCGAGGCGCAGGGGAATCTCGAAAAAGCCGAGAGGTTCCGCGACAAGGTGCTGCCCGCGATGGCAGGGCTGCGCGAAGTGGTTGACGAGCTTGAAAATGCGATGGGGAAGGAATACTGGCCGATGCCGACATATTCCGACATTATGTTTGGCACATGGTGAGCCCGGCCCGGTGAAGAAATGCGGCGCCCTCCGAAAATCAACGATTTTCGGAGGGCGTGTTCTATATTATATTATTATATAATGAATGCGGGGATGAGGTTCAGCCGGGGAAGCCGCCGTCGACGCCTATGGACTGGCCGGTGATAAACGACGCAGCGTCGGAAAGCAGAAACGCGGCGAGCGCTGCGATATCCTGCGGCGTGCCGATGCGCCCGAGCGGCGTAGCCTCGCGCAGCCCGCTCATGGCGGTGTCGTCAAAATCGCGGCACATATCGGTGTCGATGACGCCGGGCGCGATGCAGTTGACCGTTATGCCCGAGGGCGCGGCTTCTTTGGCGAGGGCCCGCGTCAGGCCAATGACCGCGGCCTTTGATGCGGAATAATGTACCTCGCATGACGCACCGATGACACCCCATATTGAGGATATGGTGACAATTTTGCCGCTTTTGCGGCTTATCATATGCGGCAGCGCGGCGCGGCAACAGTTGAACACGCCGCGGGCGTTGACATCCATCATGCGGGACCAGTCGTCGTCGGTAATATCGGTGAACAGCTTTTGCTGCGCGATACCGGCGCTGCAAACAAGCGCGTCGATGTGTCCGAATTGGCGCACGGCGTCGTCTATCATTTGATTGCACTGCGCGGAAGACGCGACATCGGCGCGAAAAAGCCGGCAATCCTGCCCGATGGCGCGGACATCCGTTTCGAGGCGGCGCGCGGCATCGGTGCTGTTTGTGTATCCGGCGGCGATGTGCCAGCCATTTTTAGCGAGATGCAACGCGCAGGCGCGGCCGATGCCGCGGGACGCGCCGGTGATGAGGACGGTTTTGTTCATTTGATATCACCCCGAAAAGAGTATACCACACACGGTGTCTGTGGTATACTGATTTTATTGCCGGGGCGGAAAAATTGCCGTTCAGGTTTGTTTGGCGCGCGGTGTAAAGGTTTTGCGTGTGCCGGACAGCATTTTTGTGTATAAAGCGCCGTGCTTGGCGTGTGCTGAAAGTGTGGATGTTGTTATGGAGAATAGAGTATTTATTGCAAAATGCGGCAGTTATGGAAACGCCGATGTGAGCGAGGCCGTCGGCCGGATATTTGAGTGGTGCGGCGGGGTCGACTTTTTGCTGTCGCGCGGGAAAAAGATATTGATTAAGCCGAATCTGCTTATGGCGCGCGAGCCGGAGGGAGCGACGACGACGCACCCCGCGGTGGTCGCAGAGGTGGCGTCGAGGCTTGTAAGCGCCGGTGCGAGCGTTACAATCGCCGACAGCCCCGGCGGCGCGTTTGGCGAGCGAGAGCTTGAACGGGTGTATTCCGCCTGCGGGATGACCGGAGCGGCGGAGCGGAGTGGTGCGACGCTGAACCGCGATTTTTCGTCGCAGAGAGTTGATGCCGAATATGGCGGCGTAAAGCGGAGCTTTGATGTGATATCGGCGGCACTTGAGGCCGACGCAATTATATGTATTGCCAAGATGAAAACGCACATGCTGGCGCATTTTACGGGCGCGGTGAAGAATATGTACGGCGTGATGGCTGGATATAATAAGTCTGTAATGCACGCGAGACACCCCTCTGCCGACCGGTTTTGCGCGATGGTTGTTGATTTGTGCTGCGCTGTGACGCCTATATTTTCCTTTATAGACGGTGTTGAGGGCATGGACGGGAAAGGGCCGTCCGGCGGGAGAGTGAGACAGGCCAATGTGATAATCGCATCGCGCAGCCCGTATGCGGCCGACCTTGCGGCGATGGACTATTGCGGCCTTGACTGGAAGCGCGCTCCGGTTCACAAAGCGGCCGTAAAAGGCGGGCTTGTGTGCGCGACGCCGATTGAGCTTGAGATGAGCGGGGAGTGCGGAATGAAGCTCGCGCCCCCGTTTGCCCCGCCGATGCAGTCGGCGTTCCCGTGGAATCTGCTTACGAAAATGCCGGTTAAGTTTGGCAGGGCGAAGGTTCAGCCGCTGCCGGTGTTCACGCAAAAATGCGTCGGATGCGGGGACTGCGCCGCGGTTTGCCCCCAAAAAGCTATTAGAATTGAAAACCGGCGCGCGCACCTTGACGCTGAAAAGTGCATACGATGCTATTGCTGTCATGAGCTCTGTCCGTGTAAGGCGGTGGAAGTGTGACGGCCTTGGCGGCGCAGGCGAATGCGAAAATCAACCTGTTTTTGGCCGTGGGGGAGAGGCGCGCGGACGGATATCACGAGCTTGACACCGTGTTCCATGAGGTTGGGCTGTGCGACAGCGTCAGTATTACGCTTCACGGCAGGGGCGGGATAAAGTTGAAGTCGAACCGGGGGTATCTTCCTGATGATTCCCGAAACCTGGCGTGGAAGGCTGCCGCGCTGTTTTTTGACGAGAGCGGCGTGAAAAACCCCGGACTATACATTAATATAAAGAAAAACATCCCGGTGGGCGGCGGAATGGGAGGGGGCAGCGCCGACGCTGCCGCCGTGCTGACAATGCTGAACAGACGGTATGGCTCTCCGCTTGATAAGCAGCGCCTGATGAGCGCGGCGTTAAAGCTGGGCGCCGACGTGCCGTTTTGCGTGATGGGCGGGGCGGCGCACGCCGGGGGTATCGGTGAGTTGATGACCGCGGTTCCGCCTCTGCCGCGCTGCGAAATTGTGGTGTGCAAACCTAATGTGTCGGTGTCGACAAAGGCCGCGTACGCAATGGTGGATGAATGGCGCGAGGGGAGAGAGGTAGAGCGAGTCGACTCCGGCGGTATGCGCTCGGCGCTAGAATGCGGGGATTTGACCGGCATATGCGCCGCGCTGTACAATGATTTTGAGCCGCCTATTATGGATAAATATCCGAAGATTGCACGGGCAAAGGCGGCGATAAGCGCGCTTGGCGCGCTTGGCACGCTGATGAGCGGCAGCGGGGCGGCGGTTTTTGGGATATTTGCCGGCGGAGGCGCCGAGGCGAAGAGAGAGCTTGAGCGTGAGTTTGGAGAGGTGTTTTTGACCGGGCCGGCGTGAGAATACAGTTTGCGGCTGGTTGGAGATTAAAGGAGTGTTTTATGCCAGCACTTCTTTTTATATGCGGAACAGGCGTTATAATCCGCCGGCTTTGCCGGCGTGAGAACAAGAATATTGCATATTTCGCTTTCTGTGTGCCGACGCCCTGCTTCTTGTGTGCCATGTCATGCGTCATACGTGTTACCAGAGCGCGGGGTATGTATAAGGTTGTGCAAGACCGTCAACAATTGAGATGCGGCAAAGTGCCGTAATCACCGTTGATGGGAGACATATAATGAAGCTGAAAAGGTTTGAGATAGCGTTTGCTTTGGCGCTGGTGTTTGTGATAATCGTCAGCGCGGCGCAAGGAGCGGTGCAGAGGGATATAGCGGATAAGATTGTGCGGCTGCATGTGCTGGCCAATTCGGACAGTGCCGAGGACCAGGCGCTGAAGATGAAAGTGCGTGATGCCGTTGTGAAAGAGATTAACCCGGATGACACCGAAGTGACAGACGGGCTGCTGCTTCGGCTTGAGAGGGCAGCAAGGCGGACTGTGCGGGAGAACGGATATGATTATCGTGTAGAGGTGACGCGGCGCGAGATGTTTTTTGACACGCGCGTTTATGATGGGTTTTCGCTGCCGAGCGGCGATTATGACGCTGTGCGTGTGGTGATAGGTGACGGCGCCGGCAAGAATTGGTGGTGCGTGCTGTTCCCCCCGATGTGCGCCGGCGCATGTGAGCAGGATGCTATGGACGCGGCCCGCTCCGCCGGGCTAAGCGAGGATGAGCTGTCGTTTATTTCTCAGGACGGCACTGTGTATGTGATACGGTTCAAGCTGGCCGAAATGTGGGGCGAAGTGTGCAGCTTTTTTTCGTAGAATATGAGCATTGTTATTGATTTGAGCGCGTGAGATGCGACGCTATAACCCTTGAAATGTTCGGCGCCCGGTGATTTGCTTATTTGCGAAGAAGGATAAAAAAGGTATTGACAAGGTGTAAAGTGTATGGTATTGTAATAGAGCGCCGAAGAGAGCGGGAGGAAAAAAGGGCCTGAAAGAGGCGGCGCGGACAGCACTTTGTAAATTAAACAACACTAAGAAGA
>JAVBMB010000116.1:0-9876 GCA_031552995.1 Oscillospiraceae bacterium | reverse complement strand
TCGAGATTATCGCACCCTCGGGGATATTTTGCAGCGCGATGCCGGCGGACAGCACAAGCGCCGAGGCGGCCGATATAGCGGGCGCGCTGCCGAATATCCCGGCAAAGACAACCCCGACGGCCATGCCCTCCGGTATGTTGTGCAGCGTGACGGCCAGTATGAGCATCGTAGACTTGTGCAGCCGCGCCCCTCGCCCCTCCGGCGAGTCGGCGCTGAGATGCAGGTGGGGTATTACGCTGTCGAGCAGCAGCAGGAAGCCGACACCGGCAAGGAACCCTGTCACAGCCGGCAGCCACGCGACACCGCCCGCCGCCTGCGCCATGTCGATGGCGGGAATCAGCAGAGACCAGACGGAAGCCGCAATCATCACGCCGGAGGCAAAGCCGAGCAGCGCCTTTTGCAAACCGCTTTTTATCGTCCCCTTAAGGAAGAATATCATCGCCGCACCGAGAGATGTGCCGACAAGCGGCAGCGCGATGCCGATGACCACCATTAATGAATCAGACATAGTATCCCTCCGCTGTATGTATAGTCGCAGCCGCAGCCGGCTTAACGCGGAGAAAACGCGGTCCGGGTTCAGCTTTTGCGCCCTGCCGCCTGCGCGGCGGTTTGAAACCCCGCACAGACAGGCTGATGATGGTTGGGGATATATCTGTCGGTTATTATAGCATTTTCTGTCATAAAATGCACTATTATGTTGCGCCGTTATGCTGAAAATCAGGTGAAATACGTATAGGACAGGTAAATATTAAAAAACGACGGCAGGGCGGCGATGCCGCAGCCTGCCGTGGCCGGATATTTGGAGTTGCGCAGTTATGCCTCGCAAAGAGGCGCACCGGGCAGGGAACAGGCGGGAGCGGAGGGCGCATCATGGCAAAGCGGGGTGCGCCGGACGGAATCATGCGGCGCGGGCAGTGCGCATCTCCCGTCAAGTGACGCGCCGCGCGTTCAGGTCAGCGAGGTTACGACGGCCTCGTATATCCTGCGCGCTTCGGCTTCTGCCGCAAGCACGGCAGCCTGACCGTCGTTGCGCAGACGTGCGGCCTTTGCCTCGTCGGCGATGCCGCCGAGGTTTATCAGCACATTAAGCCACGCGCCGCGCGCGCAGGCAAGCAGGTTCAGCGCCGCAACGCCCAGGTCGCTTGCGGCGTTCGAGTTGCTGCGGCCGACAAGCGACGCCGTTTCCTCAAGCGCTTCAACGGCCAAAATCAGCGTGTCGAACGGTACGGCGGCCGCCGTGAGAGTCGCATCCGCTATTGCGGCGGCGCGCGTCGATTTCTGCTCGTCGCTGTCCTTTGGCAGTTTGAATGCTTCCGACACGAGGTTGAACGCCTCGGTGTCGATGTCGACCTGAGCGCGAAGCTTGTCCGCCAAAGCGCCCGATTTTGCAAAAACCTCCTCGCACAGAGCCTGATCGGCGGCGTATTTCTTTTTGCCTATTGTCAGCGCCGCGACCATCGCCGTAAGCGCCGCGCCCTGCGCGCCGCACATGGCGCTGGCCGAGCCTCCGCCCGGCGCGGGGGAACTTCCGCCAAGCTCGGCGAGATAGCCGGACACGGTCATATCCACAAGATTCATTCGATTATTTCTCCTTTTTTAATTATCGTCCGCGCCTGGTTGTGCCCGAAGCGGTAGCACACCGTTTCAAAATCCGGCGCGTCCCATATGACGAGGTCGGCCTGCTTGTTCGGCTCTATTGTGCCGGCCAGCCCGCCGCGCCGCACTGCGCACGCCGCGTTCAGCGTCACGGCCGTCAGTATCTCCTCGGGGTACATGCGATATCCGATGTACGCAAGGTTCATGCACAGCTGAAGTGAAAACGACGGGCACGAGCCCGGGTTGAAATCGGTCGCGACGGCGACGGGCACGCCGCGCTCAATCATCCGCCGCGCAGCGGCGTACCTCTTGCCGAGGTACAGCGACGTGGCCGGAAGCAGCGCCGCAATGACGCCGCCGGCCGCCATGGCGTCTATGCCGGCGTCGCCGGTGGCGATTAGATGCTCGGCGCTGACAGCGCCGAGTTCACCCGCCAAAAATGCGCCGCCGATGTCCTCTATCTCGTCGGCATGGATTTTGAGGCCGAAGCCGAGCGCGCGCGCGGCCGCAAGCAGGCGGCGGCTCTGCGCCGCCGTGAAAACGGAATCTTCGCAAAACACATCGGCAAACTCGGCAAGCCCGGCCGCGCGCACACGCGGAAGCACATCCGATATGAGCATGTCAATATATCCGTCGGGGTCGCCGGAATACTCCGGCGGCACGGCGTGCGCGCCCATGAATGTCGGCACGATGTCGACCGGGTGAGTCTCATTTAGCTTGCGCAGCACGTTAAGCTGCTTCAGCTCGGTGTCGAGGTCAAGGCCGTAACCGCTTTTCGCCTCGACGGTCGTCGTGCCCATGCGCAGCATGGCGTCGAGGAACGATCCGGACTTTGCCTGAAGCTCCCCCTCGGAGGCCTGCCGTGTGCGGCGCACTGTGTCAAGTATGCCGCCCCCGGCTTTGAGGATATCGAGATATCCGGCGCCGTTGAGCTTGAGTGGGATTTCGTGCTGGCGCCAGCCGCCGAACACAAGGTGGGTGTGGCAATCCACAAGGCCGGGTGTGACGAGCGCGCCTTTTGCGTCCAGCACGCGTTCGGCGCTCGGCGCGTCAGAACCGGAAAACACACCGGAAATAACACCGTCCTCGACCAGAACGGCGGCGTTATCCAGCTTGAGGTTGACGCCCTGCGCGTCGCCGCGCAGCGGCTCGCTGCCCTGCGGCGTCTGCAGCCGGCCGATATTTTTGATGAGAAGCGTCTTCATAGGATGTGGTTTTCAAGTACCTGACGGTCAAAATCGAACCGCTCGACCTGCAGGTAGTACTCGGCCGAATCTATCAGAGAGCGCATCGGCGCAAGGCCGATAAGCTCGGTGCCGACGACACGGACGCCCCAGCGGGCGGCCTCGGCCTTTGTGAGCTCCAGAACGCGGTACAGCGGAGTCCTTGTATAGTCGGTCATGTTTATCGACACCTGCGCCAGGTTACGCTCTTCCAGCATGACGCCTATCGCCTTGACGCAGTCGAAGCCGCCGCTGCTGCGGCGCAGTATCCTGGCGATGCTGTCGGCAACCATGATATCGGATGTGGACAGATTGATATTGAACGCGACAAGCGGCATACGCGCGCCGACGGCGACGACGCCGGCCGTGGGGTGAACGGCGCGTTCGCCGAAGTCGGGCGACCATTTTTCTGTAAGCAGCTTTTTGGGCATGCCCTCGAACTGGCCCTTGCGTATAGAGGCGAGGTTGACGCGATGCTCGGCCGTGGCCGAGCTTTCGTACAGGAAAACCGGCAGCGCAAGCTCGCTCCACAGGCGCTCTGCGACGCGTTTCGACAGCTCGACGCACTCCTTCTCATCCGCCTCCTTGATAGGGATGAACGGTATGACGTCGACGGCGCCCATGCGCGGATGCTCGCCGGTGTGCTTTGTCAGGTCAATCAGCTCGACCGCCTTTTGCGCCACGGCGAATGCCGCCTGCTCGACGCCCTCGAGGCTGCCGAGGAATGTGATGACCGTGCGGTTGTGGCTTGGGTCGCTGCTGTAGTCAAGCAGCGTGACGCCTGGCGTCTGACGCACGCGGTCGATAACCGCCTCGATGATTGCGCCGTCACGCCCCTCGCTTATGTTCGGAACGCACTCGATAATCTTAGCCATTGTCATTCTCCTTGAAAGGTAATATTATTTTTTATTCGCGCGGGCAAGCGCCTGCGCAACTGCCTTTGTCACAAGTGAATCATCTGCGGTGTAGGGCAGCGTGATGTGCGCCTTGCCCGCCCACGCCGAATTGTAAGCCGCGACCGTGCTGACAGAGTTCTCGTTGCGCGCCCAGCCGCGCCGGGCGACGCCGCCCATCACATCCCACATCATGGCCGAGCGTATAATGTCGTCGACGCGCTCGCTGCCGTCGAGGACGAGCCCGAAGCCGCCGTTTATCGACTTGCCGATGCCGACACCGCCGCCGTTGTGCAGCGCGCACAGGCTCATCCCGCGGGCAGCGTTGCCGGCGAAGCACTGCACGGCCATGTCGGCCATGACATTGCTGCCGTCCTTGATATTGGCGGTCTCGCGGAACGGGGAATCGGTGCCCGACACATCATGGTGGTCGCGCCCCAGCATAACGGGGCCAATCTCCCCGCGCCGCACCATATCGTTGAAGCGCAACGCTATCTTTACGCGCCCCTCGGCGTCTTGATACAATATCCGCGCCTTTGTGCCGACTACAAGCCGGTTTTTCTTCGCGTCGCGTATCCACGCCCGGTTATCCCTGTCCTGAAACCTGCGGTTCGGGTCGATGCACTCCATCGCGGCGCTGTCGGTGAGGTCGAGGTCGCTGTCCAGCCCCGACAGGCACACCCAGCGGAACGGGCCGTAGCCGTAGTCGAACAGCATCGGGCCCATGATGTCCTCGACATAGCTGGGGAAAATGAAGCCGTCCTTCTCGTCGACGCCGTTTTTCGATATCTCCTTGGCGCCGGCGTCGTAAACTGCCTTCATAAACGAGTTGCCGTAGTCAAAGAAATATGTGCCGCGCGCGCAAAGCGCCCGTATCGCCTGAAAGTGGCGGCGCAGCGTCGCGTCAACCGCCGCCTTAAAGCCCGCCCGGTCGCCGGCCAGCATGGCGGTGCGCCGCTCAAATGTAATGCCCGCGGGGCAATAGCCGCCCTCGTAGGCGTTGTGGCATGAGGTCTGGTCGCTCAGCAAATCGATGACGAAGCCGGTCTCGATTGCGCGCTCGAGCAGGTCGACGATGTTGCCGTGATATGCAATTGACATGCCGCGTTTATCGGCCGTGGCGGCGGAGGCCAGCGCAAACGCGCGGTCGATGTCGTCCGTGACCTCGTCGACCCAGCCCTGCGCGCGCCGCGTTTCGATGCGCGACAGATCGACCTCGGCAAATATGCCGGCGGCGCCGGCTATCTTTGCGGCCTTGGGCTGCGCGCCGCTCATCCCGCCCAGGCCGGACGAGACAAATGTGTGCCCGGCAAGGTCCTGCCCGGCATCAAGCGCAAACAGCTTGCGCCCGGCGTTGAGTATTGTGTTGAATGTGCCGTGGACGATGCCCTGCGGGCCGATGTACATCCAGCCGCCCGCCGTCATCTGGCCGTAGTTTGCAACGCCCATCTCCTCGGCTATTTCCCAGTCGGCGATGTTGTCGAACATGCCCACCATAATTGCGTTTGTGATTATTACACGCGGAGACGCCGGCGACGACGGGAACAGCCCCAGAGGATGCCCCGATTCGATGACGAGCGTCTGGCGGTCGGTAAGCTGCTCGAGGTACTGCTTTATCAGCCGGTATTGCAGCCAGTTCTGCATCGGGCGGCCGGTTTCACCGTATGTCACAAGTTCGTACGGGTACAGCGCCACATCGGGGTCAAGGTTGTTGTCTATCATCACCTGAAATGCCCGCCCCTCGACGCAGTTGCCATTGTACTCATCAATCGGCCTGCCGTATATGCGCCCCTGCGGGCGATACCGGTAGGCGTATATGCGACCGCGCGTGGTCAGCTCGTCCATGAACTCCGGCGCAAGCGCCTCGTGCAGATGGGGCGGCACGTACCGCAGCGCGTTTTTAAGCGCGGTCTCGGCCTGCCGCGGGCTGAGACGGAAGCCGCGGTCGGGCGCGCGGCGAAGCGCCGGGTCGAATGCCGGGTATTCGGGCAGCTCATCGCCCAGCTTTATTGTCATCGCGCCGGATATGTCGGTGTTTGTCAGCATTTGGTGTTACCTCCATTGTTATGCTTTCGGTATGCGCGGCTCACAGCAGCGGGCCGCATACGCCTTGCGCGGCGCTAAGGATGGTTCCGTCCTTAACGAGGCTCTCTATTTTCACCATCCGGGGATACATTACGATGTCCTCCTCGACGGGCGGCACCAGTTCCGCGATGGCGTCATATACAGCCGCGGTCGCCGGGGCAAGCCTGTCGCGCCCGCGCAGGTACAGCGCCTGATAGGCCGCGAACAGCTCGAGCGCGACGACCTTGCGGCTGTTGTCCAGTATCATCAGCGCCTTGCGCGCCGCCGTAGTGCCCATGCTCACATGGTCCTCCTGGTTGGCCGAGCTGGGTATGGAATCGACGCTGGCGGGATGGGCATAGACCTTGCTTTCGCTGACCATCGACGCCGCGGCGTACTGAAGAATCATAAAGCCGGAGTTGACGCCGCCGTGCCGTGTCAAAAACGCCGGCAGCCCGAAAGACAGCTGCGGGTTGACAAGCCGCTCGGTGCGGCGTTCCGACACATTGGCGTATTCGGCCAGCGCGATGCCGAGGAAGTCGAATGACAGCGCCATCGGCTGGCCGTGGAAGTTGCCGCCCGATATGACCTCGTCCTCATCCGGGAATATCAGCGGGTTGTCGGTGACGGCGTTCATCTCGCGCCCGAGCGCGCCGAGCACATAGTCAAGCGCGTCGCGGCTGGCGCCGTGTATCTGCGGCACGCAGCGTATTGAATATGCGTCCTGCACCTTTGCCGGCTGGGCGTCAAGCGCAAGCTTGCTTCCGTCAAGCAGCGCCAGCAGGTTGCGCGCCGTGTCAATCTGCCCTCTGTGCCCGCGCAGCGCATGAACCTTCGGGTCGAACGCCGTTTTTATGCCCAGTTGGGCTTCGCACGTCATTGCGGCGGCAATATCGGCGGTTTTTGCCAGCGCCAGGCCGTCAAACGCCGCAATGCAGCCGATGGCCGTCATAATCTGCGTGCCGTTTATCAGCGCAAGCCCTTCCTTTGCCGCAAGCTCCACCGCCGGTATGCCGGCAGCCTCCATCGCTTTTGCGCCCGGCATGACCTCGCCCCGGTATTCTGCTTCGCCCTCGCCCAGCATAACGAGAACAATATGCGCAAGAGGCGCCAGGTCGCCGCTGGCGCCCAGGCTGCCTTTTTCAGGCACGATGGGGTGGACGCCGCGGTTCAGCATCCGCACAAGCGTGTCAAGCGTCTGCGGGCGGATGCCAGAGTTGCCGCGAGACAGCGCGTTGCAGCGCAGAAGCATCGCGGCGCGCACGACCTCACTCGGCAGGGCGCCGCCCATGCCGCAGGCGTGGCTGATGATGAGGTTGCGCTGCAGCTGCGCCACGTCGCCGGGGGCGACAAGCGTGTCGGAAAACTTGCCGAAGCCGGTCGTCAGGCCGTAGATGACCGCGCCGTCACCGAGCTTTTTATCCACGTAGTCGCGCGCGCGGCGCACAGCCGCCGACGCGTCGTCGCTAAGCCGAGCCTGCGCGCCATACCGCGCGACGCGGATGACCTGCTCAAGCGTCAGGTCGCGGCCGTTAAGAATAATATCCATAGCACCTCCGGGGGGATTGGTATACAAGAAATAATATTGGTATACTATCATTATAATAAGCGCTGCGCCGCAGGTCAATAATCCGCCGGCAAAATGGACCACTGGGTGAATAACGGCAATAATCCTTGTAATATTCGCTGCATATGATATGATGGCACTATACCAATTTTGCGCCTTTCACGCGATGCGGCGCCTCGCGCAGGCGGGAAAGAGAGGATAACATGCCGATAATGGATATTTCGTTCGACAGCGGCCGGCCGATATACAAGCAGATAGTCGAGCAGGTGCTTGTCAAAATCAAAAAAGGCGAGCTTAAACCGGGCGACAAGCTGCCGACCGAGCGCGAGATGGCCGAAAAGCTGTGCATCGCGCGTGGTACGGTGAAAAAGGCATACAAAGAGCTTGCCGACAACAACATTACAGAGGTCATCCACGGCAGCGGCAACTATATCTACAGCGACAGCGATTCGTATAACCTCGAGCGCCGCCGCCTGGCCCTGCAGCTTATCGAGGACACGCTGGACAGGCTTGAGGGGTGGGAGCTTTCCGAAAAAGAGATATCGGCTCTGCTGCGCATGACGATGGCCAAGCGAGACGCGTCTCAGCGCGCGGCGAGGGTCGCCGTGATAGACTGCAACCCCGAGAGCCTCAGTCTGTTCAAGCGGCAGCTCAGTTATATCCCCGGCATAACGGTGACGCTTATCCTCGTCGACACAATACTGCTCAGCGACCGGCCGGCGCAGCTGCTTGAGGAGTTCGACATCGTGCTGACAACGGCGACGCATTACGAGCAGATTATGCTTGGCGTCGGCGAAACCGGCATAAAAATACTGCCGGTAGACATGGCCCCTGCGCGGCAGACGGTCGTCAGCGTGTCGACGCTGCCCGAGGGGACGAGTGTCGGTATCATATGCCAAAGCAACAAGTACGCGCACCTCATCATCGAGCAGCTTGAGCTTTTTACCGGCCTTAAACGCACCGTGCCTGTGCATTTCGAGACCGATATCCGCGGCTCGATAAAGTTCATGAAGCGCTTTGGCGCCGTCATCACCTCGCCCGGGCTGCTGCTGCTTGACACGAAGCTGTCGGGCGGCGCGGCCGAAGCGTATTCGGCGGCAGGGGGCAGGATAATTCCGTTTGACTACCACATAGGCCGCGCGTCGCTGATACAGGTGGAGGAGCAGGTCGACCGCGTTATAAGCGGCAAGTCGCAGGGGCTGTGACGCGCCGACAGACTGGGGGAGTGGCAAATGCCAAAGGGCATAAATCAGAAGATAAAGC
Organism: Oscillospiraceae bacterium; assembly: GCA_031552995.1. Classification (GTDB taxonomy): domain Bacteria; phylum Bacillota; class Clostridia; order Oscillospirales; family Butyricicoccaceae; genus JAVBMB01. The sequence goes on along the minus strand of JAVBMB010000116.1, from coordinate 1,270 downwards.
TTGTCTGCCTTCAGCATATTCTGCTGGAGCTGACAGACGACGAGCACCCGCTGACGCTGAACCAGCTTGCCGAAAAGCTTGAAGCGCACGGCATCGAGGTGCGCGACCGCAAAAGCCTTGTCAGCGACCTCGAGACGCTTGAGGCGTTCGGAGTAGATGTGCAGCGCATGCGCGTGTCGCGCGCGGGGTTTGGATACTATGTCGGTGCGCGCGCGTTCGAGCTTGCCGAGCTTAAGCTGCTTGTCGACGCCGTGCAGTCGAGCCGGTTTATCACGCACAAAAAGACGGCCGAGCTGATACGCAAGGTCGAGGGGCTGGCCAGTGTGCATCAGGCGCGGCAACTGCAGCGGCAGGTATTTGTCTCGGGCCGCATCAAGAACATGAACGAGAGCATATATTACACCGTCGACGCTATATCCGCCGCCATCGCGCAGGGGCTGCAAATCAGCTTTGTATACTACGAGTGGGTGCTGCGCTGGGGGCGGGAGAAAATAGAGCGCGCGCCGCGCCGCCAGGGCGAAAAATACACGATAAGCCCGTGGGCGCTGTGCTGGGAGGATGAGAACTACTACCTTGTCGGGCTTGAGGCCGGCAAGGTGAAGCATTTCCGTGTCGACAAGATGGCCGACATCGGCGTAATAAACAAGCCGCGCGAGGGCGGAGAGCAGATGCGGGATTTTGACATCGCCAGCTACAGCAAGACGATGTTCGGCATGTTTGGCGGCAATGTGCAGCGCGTGACAATTGAGTTTGCCGGCAGGCTTATCGGCGTCGTCGCCGACCGCTTCGGCGCCGACGCTTTCCTCAGCCCGGCGCCTGACGGGCGCTTTTCCGCCACTGTGGAGGTGGCCGTAAGTCCGCAGTTTTTGTCGTGGATCATCGGCTTCGGCGGCGAGGCGAAAGTCACCTCGCCGGACTCTGTAGCGAATGCTGTGTGCGATATGGCCCGAGCCGCGATGGAAAAATACGTGTAAACCATTGAAAAGTATAGGGAAATATATGAGACTGTCCGTTTTATCGGACAGTCTTTCAGCTTGTCGAAAAACCCACTCCGTTGAGGGTTTTTCGACAATTTTCAATTTTGATAAAAATTCTCGGGAAATGAATTCCCGGAATTTTTGATTATAAGCGGGGGTTTTAGGAACTTTTTAATTACATTGCTTTTCATGCAAAAACCTGAACACCTTTCTTTGACAGCCTATGAGACTGTCCGTTTTATCGGACAGTCTCTTTGTTATTATGGTACTACAGGAAGCAGACAGCGAGATTA
>JAVBMB010000118.1:0-10040 GCA_031552995.1 Oscillospiraceae bacterium | reverse complement strand
ATTCAAAGAGTTACTGGACACAACGTAAGCACCCGAGAAGAAATACACGAAATTGCATAGTATGTGTTTGCGGGCGCTGTGTCAACATTATTCTGCCGATTTGTAACGTGAATGCGCTAAAATCGACATTTATCCGGGTGCGATGCGGATACTTTTGTGAAACAAATTGATTTATCTGCGGCGTTTGCTATAATTTTAGGTAGAGTTGTAACTATGACGGCCGCAAAAAATATCCCAGCCGCCACGGACACAGGTCAAGAAACAACGAAGGGGTGTTTTCTGTGATACTTTCACCATATGACCTGCCGACACCGGCGCTGCTCATAGATCAGGATGTTCTTGACCGCAATCTTGTCTTTATGCAGAGGCGAGCCATAATGATGGGCGCTGCGCTGCGCCCTCACACAAAGACGCACAAGTGTCCGGAAATCGCTTTGATGCAGCTGCGCGCCGGAGCAGGCGGCATCACGGTGGCCAAGGTCGGCGAAGCCGAGGAGATGGCAAAGCACGGCATCACAGATATTTTTATCGCCAATGAGGTCGTCGGCGACGAGAAGCTCATCCGCGTCCGCGAGCTGAACCGGAAAATTGATATCTCCGTCGGCGTTGACAGCGTCGACGGGGTGAATATGATAGAGCGGATTTTCCGGGACGAGAAAAAAACGCTTGATGTGCTTATTGAAGTGGAGGTCGGCGAAAACCGGTCTGGCGTGACGAGCGACGCGCAGATGACAGAGCTTGTCGACCGGCTGAAAAATTGCCGCAATGTGAGGCTTAAAGGTGTGTTCAGCCACGAGGGCCACACATACCGGGCCAAGGATATTGACGACTGCCTCGGCATGTTTGAGGCGGCGCAGAGGCGCACGGTGGATATGGCGGCGCTTGTGCGCGCCCGCGGGCTTTCGTGCGATACCGTAAGCGTCGGCGCAACGCCAAGCCTGATGCTGTGCAAGGAGCTAATGCCCGGGGTGACCGAGCTGCGCCCCGGCACATACGCGTTAATGGACGCGTCGCAGGGCAACGCGCTGGGCACCCACAGCCGCTGCGCCGCCACCGTGCTGACAAGCGTGATTTCCAAGCCGACCGACGAGAGGTTTATCACAGACGCCGGGGCGAAAGCGCTGACGATGCAGTGCCGCAGTATAGGCATATGCGCGACAGACGGCGTAGGGCTGATTAAATGCTCGGGCGGGGTGACTGTTACAGAGCTGTATGACGAGCACGGTATAATATACAATAAGCGTCTTAGCGACATGCTGAATGTCGGAGACAAAATTGAGATAATCCCGAACCATATTTGCCCTGTTTGCAACCTGTATGATTACGCGTGGCTTGTCTCCGGAGGGCAGGTAGTCCGGCAGCTCGAGATATCCTGCCGCGGCAAGCTTACATGACGACACGCTGACGGAAGGCATCCCCCAAAGGAACGCGGCATAAAAAACAAGAAGGATTGTCATTGGATTCCTTCTTGTTTTTATATTCAATTGCCGGGGTGCGGGCAAATACCTGTCAGCGAAGCAGTGAGTAAATCCATACTATCAATAAAACAATGGTAAGCACCGCATAGCATACACTCACATAATAAGGGTGACGTTTGGAATAGCTGAATATCCCTCTTCTTTGCTCTATCGGCATGCTACGATATAATATCGACACATAAACCGAGATAGCAGTGAATACGAGACATAATACTGCAAAGGACCATATCGGTAGTTTTAAGAAGTAGAAAGCGACTCCACAGACTCCGAAACCATATCTGCTGATTGCGCTGAACAATTTGATTTTATCGGCTGTTTGCATTCAAACACCACCAAATCTGTTTTTCCTTTTCCAGATTATCCGATAATTATTCATTAGTCAATCCACGCCTTCAAAAACTTATGAACACGGCATAAACGCGAAGAGAGGCCACGGAGATAATCCGTGACCTCTCTTCGCAAAAGGCAGTAAAAAAGGGGGGGCAAGAGTTATGTATCGGTGCTTTTTTTGGAAAAGAACTCGCCGGTCATAGCCCTGACTTTCGGCGCCATTATGGCAAGCGCTATCAGATTCGGGATTATCAGCAGCCCCAGCGCGCAGTCCTGAATCATCCACACAAGGTCGACAGAGCTCATACTTCCTATGATAATCGTTATAGGGAATATGATTTTATATACAGCGGCCGCTTTGCCGCCGCCAAACATGTAGTTCAGGCTTACATTGCCAAAGTACCACTGGCTCATAAGCGATGTGGAGCAGAACAAAAACAGGCTGACATACACGACATACCGAAGCGCGGGAAGCACACTGCTGAACGCCTGCGCCGCCAGTGTCGCCGCCGTCGAACCGGGGCCGATGACGCCGGATGACAGCACGACGAACCCGGTGATAGTGCATATTATCATCGTGTCGACAAACACTTCGACGACGCCGTACAGCCCCTGCCGGACCGGATGATCGACCTCGACGCTTGAATGCAGCACGGCAGCCGAGCCCTCGCCGGCCTCGTTTGAGTACAGCCCGCGCGCCACGCCGTAGCGCATTGCTTCGCGCATGCCGATACCGACCGCGCCGCCTATCCCGGCCTTGATCGTAAAGGCGCTTTTGAATATTGATACTATCATCGCGGGTACGCTTGTAATGTTGGCAAAAATAACGATAAGGCCGCCCGTGATGTAAAGCGCCGCCATAAACGGCACGACCTTATCCGCAACGGCGGCAAGCCGCTTAAGGCCGCCGGATATGATATAGACCATTATGGCTGCGACTATGACGCCGGTCGCCAGCGGCGGAACCGAAAACCCGCTGTTGACAACGCCGACGATTGTATTTGTCTGGATAAGCGTGCCGCCGGCGTTTTGTATAAACAACAGCACGGCAACAAGCCCACCCGCCCACGGCGCTTTTAACGCGCGGGCGATGTAATACATCGGCCCGCCCATGCGCATACCTGTGCTGTCGAACCCGCGATAGCTGACGCCAAGCACGATTTCCCCGTATTTTGTGGCCATGCCGACAAAAGCGGCCGCCCACATCCAGAACATCGCGCCCGGGCCGCCGGCGAGCACCGCCGTGCTGACGCCGACGATGTTCCCCGCGCCGACACAGCTGGCAAGCGCCGTCAGCAGTGACTGCAGCGGCGAAATCGAGCTGGCGCTCTTTGCGCCGCGTTTTTTCGACGACAGCTCGCGCCAGATATCAGGAATACGGCGCACCTGCACGGCGCCGGTAATAATCGTATATAAAATGCCGACGCCGATAAGGGCAAACAGCATCCAACTGCCCCACAGGGCATCGGCGGCCGCGCCAAAGATTTTTTCCAGCTGGTTCATAAAAGACGCCCCCCACATTAATCGCTATAAAAGTGATTTGCCTTGCGCGTCCCCCATTGTGATGCCCATTATACCGGCCAGTGTCGGCGCGACGTCGATAAGATTCACGCGGCCGAGGTCGCGCGCACGCGCGATACCCTCGCCGCAGATGCCGTAAAACGCCAGCATTTCGGGATATTCCTCGTCGTAGCCGTGCTGCGCGCGCTGTGTCGTTTTCTCGGTGATATAATCTCCCTCAAAATCATCCCGGATTTCATATCCGCGCTTGGCGATAATCGCAAAGTCGCACAGAGGGAAGCCGTGGCGCTCGGCTCTCGCCTGCTCGCCGGTCAACACTTTCGCAATGCCGCTGCCGCTGTCTTTTTCAAGCGCGCGCAGCAGCGCTTCTACTTTGCCGCGCATTGCCTCGTCGCCCGGGTTAAACAGCCGAACCTCGGCCGTGCCGCCGCTGCGGTGGCTCCACGCCTTCCACGAGCTGACCTTGCCGTCGCTGCCGTCTATCAGCCCATACTGGCGGAATATGACATTCGGCCGGATGTTATGCGTGTTGTCGATTGTTCCATGGTCGGATACAACACACGTCACAAGCCCTCCGCACGATACAGCGCTTGCACGTTCGACAGCCTGCCCCACATAGCGGTCCAGCGTGCGCAGCACATCAAGCGCCTGCGGCGAGTATACGCCGTGCGTGTGCGCGGTCTCATCGTAGCTTGCAAAATACATCGAAAGAAAAAACGGCCGCCCGCCGCAAGCCGGCGCAAGCTTGGACTCGAGCAGCCACATGGCACCTTCGAATCTGCGGCGGTCTCCGTCCGGGGTAAGGTCAAGCCCGCCGGGATATTGCCCGATGACGGCCTCCATCTCGGCAACAAGCCCCTGCGGACGCGCCAGCGCGTCTATAAGGCGGCTGTCGAGCCGTGTGCCGTCATACCAGAACTCCGGCGCGATGAAATCTCCCTTTGCCCCGACGGATGTCGGGAACGCCATACTGGCCGTTACATAGCCGTTTTCGCTTGCCAGCTGCCACAGGTTCTGCACGCTGTCGCTTACGCACCAATGCCACGCGCCGTTATGCGTCCCGTCTGCGTCGAAAACTATGTTGTTGAATGTTCCGTGCTTTTCGGGGTATGTGCCGGTTATCATACTCTGATGGCAGGCGTATGTGAACGACGGGAACACGCTCTTCATACCCTTCCGCGCGCTGGCGCCGCCGTGCAAAAACAGGCGGCGGAGGTTTGGCAAATCAAGCCCGAAGCGCTCTCCCTCGAAAACAAACTCCGGCTTTAACGCATCGATGGATATTAGCATAACACACGGTCTACCCATCGATTTTTTCCTCCTTTGGCGTTACGACGGTAACATGCTGTGACAGCTCCCGCCGCATCGCATCGGGCAGCTTATTATCGGTGAGAACCATCGAAATCCTGTCGAGATCACACATTTTAACAAGTGAGTTCACGCCGATTTTCGAGCTGTCCGTTATAATAATCGCCCGGTCTGAGGCGTCCAGCATCGCGCTTTGAACGCCAAGTTCGTCAACGCGCTGGTATGTGATGCCCCGGTCGGAGGACACGCCGCATGTGGTCATAAAGAATGTGTTTATCGTCAGGCTGGCGAAAATCAGCGTCGCGAGGTCGCTGACAAGCGCGCGCTCGTCGCCTTTGACGATGCCGCCGGTGAGCATAACAGTGAAGTCCGGCGTGTCGGCGAGCTCCAACGCGACACTTAATGAGTTTGTGACAATTGTAAGCCGCTTGAAGCGTCTTTTAAGCACCTTTGCAAGCTCCAGCGCGGTAGTGCCGCTGTCGAGCGCAAGCGACTGCCCGTCCTGCACATACCGCGCGGCAAGCTCGGCGACCTCTCTTTTCTGCGGCAGGTTCTGCCGGCCCCTGTGCTCGAACGGCAGGTATTTTTCACCCTGCGCCGCGGTGACAAGAACAGCGCCGCCCGATGTGCGGCGTATGCGGCCGATGCTTTCCAGATGATTCAGGTCACGCCGGACCGTTTCGAACGACACGCCGAGCGCTTCGGTAAGGTCGGATGCCTTGACCGTGCCGTCTGCCTGCATCAGCTCTATTATCTTAGAGTATCGTTTTTCGGGTATCATATGGCTCCTTTCACGTCCGCGCTGTGGATATCGCACATAAAAACACAACTATCGCTCTATAGCATTAAGCAGACAATAATATACGCCGATGAAAACCGCGGATGTTCCGTAAGCATTATATCATTGATATTAAAGGCTTTACAAGCCCGCAAAGCGCGCAAAAGCTCTTATGGCGGCAAAATCTGCGTTATGACTAAATCAACCGTCGAAAATTGTGTAAAACCACGAAAATACATAAAAATACACAATATCACTTGAATTTGCACAAAATCCGACATATAATGAAGCTGGCTTTCAAGATCACATTATGAACAGGGGGATTATAATGGCAGGTAAGCTTTCTAAAAAATGGATGTCCTTCGCCTCGCTTATGCTCGGCGCCGGGACAATCTACAAGCTGTATTTTATGGACGGCCCGTTTTATGTGCAGATGCAGGAGATTCTCGGGCTGTCGCACACGCAAATCGGCGTTATCTACAGCGTATCCGGCCTTGTGTCAACGTTCGGCTTCCTTGCGGCGATGTTTTTGACCGACCGTTTTTCGAAGAGGAAGATGATCCCGTTCGCTCTTATCGCAAACGGCCTGGCAGGCTTTGTACTGGCGTTTTTGCCGGGCTATACCGTCATGGTGGGGCTGTTTTGCATATTCGCCATATGCTCCGACATGCTGTTCTGGCCGACGATGCTTAAGTCGATACGCCTGATAGGCACCGAAAAGGATCAGGGCAGGATGTTCGGCTTCCTTGAGACGGGCCGCGGCCTGATAGACACAATAGTCAACTTTGCGGCACTGGCGCTTTTTGCCGCGTTTGGAAGCGGCGCGTTCGGCTTCAAGGCGGCGATTATATTCTTTGGCGCGCTGACAGTCATCATCGGCGTCATGTCCTACTTCTTTCTTGAGGATGACGAGATTGTTAAGGTCGAGCGCTCGTCCGAAAAGAACAAAATCGCGTTTAACGGCATGATTGCCGCCGTAAAGGATATGAACATCTGGCTTGTGGCTGTTAATGTGTTTATGGTGTACGCCGTTTACAGCGGCATCAAGTATTTTGTGCCGTTCCTTAAGGACGTCTATTCGATGCCGGTCATACTCGTCAGCGCGTACGGCATTATAAACAGTTACGTTCTTAAGATGGTCGGCGGCCCGATTGGTGGCTTTGTCTCGGACAAGGTGACAAAATCCGCCGCAAAGTTCATACGCATCATGTTTGTGATAACGGGAGCGGCGCTGCTCGGCTTCACACTGCTGCCGCACGGCACAATGAATGTATATTTCACGATGATTCTGGCGCTTATCATCTCGTCGTTCATCTTCTGCATGCGCGCCGTGTTCTTTGCGCCAATGGATGAAGTGCGCGTGCCGAGAGAAATCACCGGCGCGGCAATGGCGCTGGGCTCGTTCATCGGCTATCTGCCCGGCACATTTATGGGCATGATTTACGGCCCGCAGCTTGATGCCAATCCCGGCCTGCCGGGGTACAAGATTGTGTTTACAATCATGACGTGCATCGCGGCCGGCGGTTTTTTGATAAGCACACTGCTTGTCAACGCCATAAAGAAGAAACAGGCTGGCGCAAAATAGCTTACATCTGGAGAAACGCGGCGGGCAATTGCCCGCCGCGTTAGGCTGTCAAAGAAAGGTGTTCAGGTCTTTTGCATGAAAAGTAAAGTGATTAAAAAGTTCCTAACACCCCCGCTTATAATCAAAAATTCCGGGAATCCATTTCCCGAAAATTTTTATCAAAATTGAAAATTGTCGAAAAGCCCTCAACGGAGTGGGTTTTTCGACAAGCTGACGCGGCGGTCAATTGCCCGCCGCGTTTTTGCTTGTTAGGAATACCGTCACCGGCAGCCGAAGTTTTTTTCAAAATACCGGCGTACATACTCGCAAAACTTTTCGCCGGTCGGCGACATCGACATACCGGTTTTTGTGACATATCCGGTGACAAGCTCAAACGGCGCGTCGCTGAGCGGAATATATCGCAGCAGCCCGAGTTCGACAAACGGATTTGTAAGGTTTAACGAGCGCTGCCCCATTGTAAAGCCGTCGCTTGATTTAGCCATGTAAAACAGAGCGCTGCGGTTGTTGTCAAACAGCATCGGCGCGTGCCTTTTACCGGAAAACCAAGCCGGGAAGCGCCGGCGATAAAACCCCTCCTTGCCGCGGTCGACGACAAAGCTGTAATCTTTAAGCTCGTCTGAGGATATCGTTTCCCTGCCAAACAGCGGATGTTCCCGGTTTAGCACAACGCAAAACGGCTCGCGCACAAGGCTGTGGAATGTGACGCCGCGCGCCGCGCACAGACTCATCATCTCGCTTTCATACTCGACGCCGTAGAATGTAAAGCCTATTGTAGCGCGCTCGTAATGTACCTCGTCAATGATTTTGTCCGGCGGCATCTCGCGCAGGAACGCGTGTGTATTCTCACCCGCGATGCGGTTGAAATAGTCATTGAACAGGTCTACAAACGTAAAGGCATATATATTCGCTACGGTGATGTAGTCGTGCGGGCTTTCGGGGTACATAAACTTCAGGTTCTTTATCCGCTCAAGCGCCTCGTTAACAGGCTGCGCCAGCGCAAGGAAATCCTCGCCGGCCAGCGTAAGCGCTATCCCCTTCTTGCTGCGCACAAACAGCCTGACGCCTATTTCGCGTTCAAGGTCGCGGATATAGGCGCTTAGATGCGGCTGTGTTATCATAAGACGCGCCGCGGCCTTGTTGATAGAACCCGCCTGAGAAATCTCCGACACATAGCGAAAATGTTCCAGCTTCATCACACAACTCCGTTATAACTGTTTTAGGATAATGCTATAGCGAAAATCCGCATTTGTCAAGCGCTGCGCAATGCGCTATTATGGGAATAACATAGACGGCACAGATTAATACAAAAGGGAGGCAGACGCCTATGAACCTGTCACGTTTTCCCCGGCGGCGATACACATCTATACATACGCCGATAGAAAAGCTGGAGCATCTGAACGAGGCGCTCGGCGGCAAGGCGGTCATCTACATGAAGAGGGATGACATGCTCGGCCTTGCCGGCGGCGGCAACAAAACCCGCAAGCTTGAGTTCCTGATGGCCGACGCAATAGCAAACGGCGCCGATACAATCATCACATGCGGCGCGGTGCAGTCGAACCACTGCCGCATCACGCTGGCGGCTTCGGTCGTCGAGGGTATGAAGTGCCATCTCGTGCTCGAGCAGCGCGTGCCAAACAGCTATGACCCGAACGCGACCGGCAACAATATGCTTTTCCACCTGATGGGGGCCGAACAGCTTCATGTCGTCGACGGCGGCAGCGACATGCCGGGCAAGATGAACGAGGTGGCCGACTCGCTGCGCGCTAAAGGCCGCAAGCCGTATATCATCCCCGGCGGCGGCAGCAACGATATCGGCGGGCTAGGCTATGTATCGTGCGCGCAGGAAATGCTTATGCAGCTGCATGATATGGATGTGAAGCCGAACTATATCGTCGTGACGAGCGGCAGCGCCGGCACGCACGCCGGCATGCTTGCCGGGATAATCGGCTCGAACGCCGGCATACCGGTCGTCGGAATCGGCATCAACCGCAAAAAAGAAGCGCAGACGAAGGCGGTTTACGATCTGACCGTCAAGCTTGCGCGCAAGCTAGGCTTCGAGGACGCCGTGCGTCATGAGCATGTAACGGTGTTTGACGACTATATCGGCGACGGATATTCGCGCGTAACCAACGGCATGGTGGACGCCGTTACGCTGCTTGCCAGAACCGAGGCGATTTTGCTTGACCCGGTGTATACCGGCAAGACGATGGACGGTATGCTTGACCTCATTGACAAAGGATACTTCGGCGTGGGCAAGACGATACTGTTCCTGCACACCGGCGGCAGCGCGGCGCTTTTTGCCTACGCGGATACATTTAACAGGGTATGAGCGCGCTGTATTTGCTGCTGGCCGGCGTAATTACCCTGCCTATAGTGACGCCGGGCTTTTATTAGCGCAGGAATCTTCCGGGCGCGCTTGTATGCCTCGTGCTGTCGGTTCCGGCGTACTTCATCGGGCAGCGCGTGCCGATTATCGGCGGCCCAGTTCTGGGCATTCTCTTCGGTATGCTGCTGGGGACATTTGTCAAGATGCCCGAAAGCGTCAAGCCGGGAATCAAGGCGACGTCAAAGCGCCTGCTTCAGGGCGCGATTATGCTGTTCGGCTTCCAGATGAATCTCGGCGCCGTGCTGCGCGTCGGCGGAAGCGGGCTGGTGCTGATTCTGACGGTGATTGCGACGGCGCTGACCGTGGCATACGCCGTCGGCAGGCTGCTGAATGTTGACGGCCACACATCGACGCTGATAGGCGTCGGCACGGCGATATGCGGCGGCTCGGCAATCGCGGCGGTCGCGCCTGTCATCAAGGCGGAGGAGAGCAAAGTCGCAACGGCGATATCTACTATATTTATTTTCAACGCAATAGCGGCGGTATTGTTCCCTATTATGGGGCGAGCAATCGGTATGGACGACACATCGTTTGGCATGTGGGCCGGCAGCGCGGTCAACGACACGTCGTCGGTCGTCGCCGCCGGGTTCGCCTTCAGTGACGCCGCAGGCGAGATTGCCACGGTCGTCAAGCTTGTGCGCACGCTGATGATAA
>JAVBMB010000043.1:0-5909 GCA_031552995.1 Oscillospiraceae bacterium | reverse complement strand
AAACGCATTGTCGACCCTTCGCGCAGCGGGTCATCGCCCTCCTTGGCAGACATAAACAGGTTCTCGCCGCAATAGCTGAGGATGTGTTTCTCTCCGCTGATGTATGTCGCCGTCAGGCGGTCGTTTTCCAGTACAACTTTTATCGCCTCGGCAAACGGAGGCTGTCCGCTCTCGGCATTTCCGTAGTAACCCTCGTATATCCAAGGCTCCTGCGGGGGTGTGGGCGACAGCGTGAAGTTATGGATAAAAGCGTCGGGCTTCTTGCCCTGCAGCACATTAAACGCACCGGCAAGTATACGCAGTGCATCCACGCCGCCAAGGTTTGTCAGCACAGCGCCGGCCACACCCTTATCCTTAAAGAAGGCGCCGGCCGATGAAACGCCCTTGAGACCGCCTGTGTGTGTGAACAACACTTCACCGCGACACGGTACCTTGTTAAGGCCATAGCCGTACACACCGCGCTTGACAACTTGGAACTGCAGGCCGAGCATACGCTCGGCAACGCTCTCCGGCAGGATGCGCTTACCCTCGAAAACGCCGTTTTGCGACAGCATTTTGTAGTACCTGTGCATGTCGCGGCTCGATGAAATAACCCAGCCGCAGCCGCGGTATGGCGGAGCAAGCGACCAGTTGTCGGACGCCGTGACAAGCTTGTCGTCGCGTTTGGAAAACACCTGCGTCACGTTGTCAAAGTCCTTCAGCCTGTGGTATCCAAGCGCCGAGCGCGTCATCCCTAGAGGTGCGAACAGTTTTTCCTCTATGTACTCTTCCATCGGCTTGCCGGCGGCCATATCGACAATCGACGACAGTATTGCATATCCGTCATTTGAATAGCTCATATACTCGCCCGGCTGACCCAGCGTGCGATAATCACCTTCGCGGATATAGTCGATAATCTCCTCTGTTGTGTTTGCTTTTATAAGTCTCGGAAGCTTTTCAAGCTCGCGTGTTTCGCCGGGGTCTTTAAGCGTGTTGGCTTCCAGCGAGTGCGCAAGAGTAGGAAGGGGCGGCAGACCGGCGGTGTGCATTAGCAGATGGTGTACAAGCACAGCGTCCTTCGGCGTTCCGGGTATTTTAAAGCCCGGGAAAAACTTTGTCACTTTGTCGTCGATGCTCAGCTTGCCCTCGTACTCAAGCAGTGCCAGGCAAACGCCTGTCATCGATTTGGACATCGACGCGATGCCCATAATCGTGTCCTCGGTCACCGGCTTTTTTCTATCGCCGTCAATGTGTCCGTACGCCTTGTCAAACAGGATGCCGCTCTCATCCGAAAATGTAATCGACAGTCCGGGTATCTCTTGCTTTTTCATCCGTTCACGTATGTGCGCGTCAAGCGCGGCCGCATCAAATGTGCTCATTAAACCCTCCAGCTATAAATATTTGGTTATCCGCAGTTTACGCCTCTATGCCGCCGCGCAGCAGAACCTTGCCGCCCTTGGCCCTGGTAATGACACCTTGCTCAACCGCCTTGACGCCGTTGACGAACACATACTCTATGCCCTCGTTTGGCAGGTCGGCTTGGCCGTATTTGGCGGGGCCGGCCACGGTATCCGCGTTGAAAACCACGATATCGGCGTCAATGCCCTCGGCAATAAGGCCTTTATTCGGGAACCCAACCGCGGCTGCAGCTTTGCCGGTGAAGCGATGTATGCAGTTCTCAAGCGTATAGAAACCTTTTTCGCGGCAAAATGTGCCGAGCAGACGCGTGAATGTCGCGCCTCCGCGCGGATGTCCGAACGGGCTGCGCTTTTCGCTCTGCGAGCCGTCGATGCCCGCCATCGTCTCGGGATATTTGAGAATATTTTCCATATCCCACTCGCAAATCATGCGATAAATCGCGCCGATTTGGCCGCCTGTTTCAATCATCAGGTCATACATATTTTCATACGGGTCCCTACCGGCCTCGTTCGCCAGCTCAAGCAGAGTCTTGCCGTTGATCTCCGGCTTGTTCTTGCTGGATACTATGACCCGGTCGAGCCCGGAGCCGTATATAAGATTCTCGAAATCCTCGCCCGGCTTTTTAAGCAGCTCGGTTATCTCGGCGCGGACAGTGGGATCTTTCAGTTTTTCAACAAGCGCGGCCTGCCCGTCTGTGGCGTATTTAGGAGGCAGGGATGACATAAGGCTTGTGGAGCCGCCGTCATAGGGATAGGCGTCAAGATACACCTTCTGCCCGCGCGCGTTCGCTTCGCCAATCAGGCGCAGCGTCTCGACGCTTTTGCCCTTGTTGTGCTGCCCGGCAATTTTGTGGTGCGATATCACAACCGGTATCCCCGCCTGCTCGCCCAGAGTAATTGTTTCGATGACCGATTCGACGACGCGGTCGCCCTCGTTGCGCATATGCGACGCGTATATCGCGCCCGGATATTCGGCGGTTACCTTTGCGAGCTCAATAAGCTCGCGCGGCTTCGAGTAGCTGCCCGGCGGATAAATCAGCCCGCTGGACATGCCGAGCGCGCCGGCATCCATTTCGGCGCGCATAAGCTTGCGCATAGCGTCAAGCTCGTTTTCGCTCGGATCACGGTCGTCATACCCCATAACCTTGGCGCGGATATTGCCGTGGCCGACAAAGCAGGCTATGTTCGTCGGCAGTTCAAGGCTCTTCATCTCGGTGACAAAAGCGTCAAAGCCGCCGCCGGCATCGCGTATGCGCTCGATTGATCCTTCCTTTGCACCGATCCCGATGTTTGCTACCTTCCCCTCGGCAACCGGAGTCACCGAAACACCGCAGTGCCCCGCAATTTCCAGCGTGATGCCCTGCTCGAGGATATTCCCCGCGTCATAGTTCATAAGAACGCTGATATCGGAATGGGAATGCCAGTCGATAAACCCTGGTGCGACAATTAACCCCGCCGCGTCAACGACCTTCTCTGCCTCATCGGCATTGATTGAAGACGCAACCTTTGCAATTTTGCCTCCGCTGATTGCGACATCCGCTTTGAAACGCGGTGCGCCCGTACCGTCAACAACTGTGCCGTTTTTGATTAATAGCTCAAACATTGACCTGCCTCCTATATTTTTTGGTGAATAAACGTCTTACCTATTGAACTGTAGTCTGCTGTTTTACCGTCGAGGCGAACCTTAAGCGCATCCTTGTCGGTCATGAACTCATCTCCGCCTATCGGATAAAGCGCGTATGTCATCTCATCCCCGCGCAGGTTTATCGAAATATGCAGCGCGCCGTTTTCCTCGAACACACAAAGGCCGTCACTGTACTCTCCGCACAGCGCCTTAAAACGTGAGACGTCAAACCCGCGGTCGACAAGCGCTTCCAGAGGCAGAACATCCGGCGGCGCCTTCCCAAGCAGCATTGATTCCATGCCGTCCCTGAAGCTCATGCGGGCTGCGTCGTCGCATCCGGTCGTGTTCATCAGCAGAATCAGAAGGCCGTCTTCCTCCAGCAACCTAACGTAGTAGGTCGAGTATCCCGGCCAGCCTCCGCCATGCGCGACATACATGCCGTATTGCTCGTCATTTTGAATCCGCCATCCATAACCATAGGGATACAGCTCGCCGTCCGCCGTGCGCGTTGCGTTATACATCTCGGCCAGCGTGTGCGGCAGCAGCGCTTTGCCGGTGCGCAGCGCGATATCCCACTTTACAAGGTCGTCAAGGTTTGTGTTGATTATACCGTCGCCTTCCATCCCGTCCAGCGGGATGACAAAGCCGCTTTCGTCCAGATCGGTGTCGTCCGGCAGCACATATTTGCCGCCGCTTAGCACCATGCCGTAGGCATAGTTTTCTATTGTCTCGCCGTTCATCCGACGATGATAGACGCATGTATTCGTCATACCCAGCGGCTCGAAAAAGTTATTTGTCATAAACTCGGCGTACGGTGTCTTAGAAATCAAACCGACAAGATACGCCAGTACGCAGTACGCCGTGTTGCAGTACGCCCAGCCCTCTTCCGGGGCAAACAGCGCCTTATCCCCGCCGCGGCGCAAAAAGTCGATAATGATATCGTTGCCGGGTATGCATTTGCGCTCTGCCGCGGCTTTAGTTACCCACTCCATATAGTCCGGCAGGCCGGACGTGTGATTGAGCAAATTGCGGATTCTTATCCCCTTGTACGGCAGGTCCGGTATGTATTTCTCAAGCTGGTCGTCAAGCGACAGCATCCCGGCATCGCGCAGCAGCATTATTGCGCAGGCCGTAAAGTGCTTGCTTACCGACGCCAGCTCGAACACAGTGTCCTCGTTCAAATCTCTGTCCTGATACGGATGCGCCTTTCCCATCGAGCCGCGGCTTATGACCTCGCCCTCCTTGCGCAGCAACCACACGCCGTTGAACCAGCCCTCGTCATATGCCTTTTTTATGTATGATTCTACATCCTGTCTTGTTATTCCGCCCATACCGCCCTCCTATTTAGCCTTGGGGACCATACGCAGCCCAACGCCAAGGGCCCGCACATTTCCTCCGTCGTCATCGAACACCCTGATGTCGATGTTGTTTGTCCCAATTTTCATCCGGAACATATAGTCGTTTATCGGCAGTCCTTCGAGCCGCTTGCCGGCGTAGTCTACGACCAGGCAGCCGTCGCCCGCCGCTATCTCTACAGTGATGCCCTCGGCGGAATTATATGTTCCGGCGACAGCTTGAAGACGCTTTGCGTCCCATACCGGCATCGGCTGCCGCAACTCCTCCTGCTTCGGCTCCATGCCCGAGGCCATGCGCATGGCGGCCTTGCACACCTTCGCAACGCTGACGCCCGATGTGTTGCACAGCACCATGACTCCCAGGCCGTTTTCGCGGCAGAAAATCATATTCGACGACACACCTGTCATCGCGCCGCCGTGCTCGATAATCGTAAGGGCGCCCATCGCCTCGCGCATCAGCCCGTAGCCATAATACTGGTTCAGCCCCGCCACCTGACGCGGCCTCATCATCTCGTTAATACTGTAGTCGCCGACGATTCGCGTGCCGTTTGGCGCAAGGCCCCGGTTGAGATACATATACAGGTATTTCTTCATGTCGTTCAGCGTCGACTTAAGACCCCCGCCGCCCGGCATGACCATTGAGTTGTCGAGGAAATCATCGGTCGGCTCCATCGCCCCGTCGATGTCCCTGTATAGCCGCGAAGCATTGTCATCCTTTATCAGCATCGCGCCGGTTGTTCTGCCCATGCCAAGCGGCTTAAAAATATTCTCGTCAAGGTATTCCGGCAGAGAGCCGCTGCCGCTTTGGATGCGTACGATCTCTCCAAGCAGCGCGAAGCTGTCGTTGCTGTAGCTGATATTCTCACCCGGACGGCCGGTAAAATCAGTCTGGCTGTTCATCTCCTGTAACAGCCTGAGCATAGCTTCCTCGCGCATCGGCACATTGAAAGCAAGATCGCCGGCTGTTTTCTGATCTATACTCATTTCTTCCGCAAGCTTGGGGAATGTGACACGCTTGAACGGGAAAAACCCCGCGCTGTGCGTGACAAGATGCTGGCAAGTGATACGCCCGTCATTAAGCTGCGGGATATATTCCCTCGCGGGCCTGAGCATATCAAGCGCACCGCGCTCGACAAGCTGCATGGCTGAAAGCGCCGTAAAGGATTTTGACACCGATGCCAGGCCGAATATCGTATCGCCGTCGACCGGCAGCTTCTTTTCGGCGTCCCTGAAGCCGAAGAACTTTTCGTACAGTGTGTCTCCCGTCTTATCGACTACGGCGACAGCCATGCCCACAGCCTTGTCCGCCTCTATAATTTCGGCGCACAGCGATTCAAATTTTTCTGCCTGCAGCTTATCAATCATGCAAAACACATCCTTTAAGAATATAAAAATAGTGCCGCTGTTTATAATCATACTACAATCGAAAAGGGTGTGCAAGCACACCCTTTCACTTTACAGCTCAAGTTTCACTTTATCTTCGGGATAATTCTGTATCCGCCGCCAAGCGCCCACACATCGCCGTCGTCTGTG
>JAVBMB010000108.1:0-15309 GCA_031552995.1 Oscillospiraceae bacterium | reverse complement strand
TTCCTTATCCGCGGTTTTTTGCTAAACGCCAACCGTCTAAAGCTTTGGGTGCAAACAAAAACCCGCCGCTTTTGGGGCTGCTTTCCCCCCCGCAAAGGCTCCGGTTTGTTATTTACGCGTGTTTACCTGCTCATCCGGCGGCGTATGGGTAACCCCGTTTTTTGCCGTTACAGGCCGTGGAACGCGTTGAAGACGTCCCGTGACAGCTCGGCCAGCAGAC
Source organism: Oscillospiraceae bacterium (assembly GCA_031552995.1). Lineage (GTDB taxonomy): Bacteria > Bacillota > Clostridia > Oscillospirales > Butyricicoccaceae > JAVBMB01. Next base: position 15,089 of record JAVBMB010000108.1, on the reverse strand, counting down.
GGTCTCCAAAGTGGGAATCGGCTCGCTCGGCTTCACCAGCGTCAAACCCATTGTAGAAAAGGGCCAGAGCATACGCCTTGCCATTTGCTGTTACTATTCCGCAGTCGTTAGCGACATGGCGCAGCGTTCCGGTCTTGTGCATCACGCCGGCGGCGTATTTGCCCGCCTGCGGCAGATAATACGGAATACGGCTGTTTGTCTGGCAGTTCCCCATGATGCCCAGCATACCCTCGCACGCCTCGGCAGACAGTATTTCGCGGTTCCAAATCATTGAAAATACTTTTACCATGTCGCGCGGGGAGGAAATGTCGTTTGGCGATTCCAGCTTTTTGTACATCGCTTCGTTGATGGGCGCCGCCCAGCCTCCCTCGCGGAATATGCGGGCGACCTCGGCCTGAGATGTTGCGAGGTCGATGCCATACAGCGTCAAAATCAGCTCGCGGCAGTTCAGGTCGCTGCGGGTGTTTTCAAGGCCGAGCGCGTCAATTCCGGCGCGGATTTTCTCGCGTCCGACCAGCTTGTATGTAATATCGGTGCCTGTGTTGTCGCTTAGAATCATCATCAAGGTGGCGTAGTCGCGCACAGACATGCTCAGCCCCGGCGTCAGAACGGAGAGCGCGCCGCTGCCGGGCGCTATATCTTCCTCGCGCAGGGTGTACATGGTGTCCAGACTGATAACGCCCGCATCGACCTGCGCGAACAGCTCGACAAGAACAGGCACTTTAAATACGCTGGCAGAGGGGAAACGATTACTGCCATTTATATAATATTCTTCACCGCTGTCCAAATCCCTAAATCCGACGCCGAGCATGCCGGTGATTTTGCCGGCATAGGCATTGAGAACCTGCTTTACTCTTTCCATATCTGTACTCCTTTGTAAATGAGTGTCATTTGCGAATCAGCCGCCCGTTTAGCCGGCCGTTATAAACACCTTTTTCTACCGCCACAGCTCCGTTGACCAGAACCATAGCCAGCCCGCCGCAGCGGGCGTCATAGTTTTTAAAATCCGCATTGTCTATAAATGCCGAGGGGTCAAAGAGTACGAGATCGGCGTCCATACCCCGGCGCAGCAGCCCCTTGCCGTTAAGCCCATAGACGGCGGCCGGCATTGAGGTCATTTTCCGCACACCCTCTTCAAGCGGCAGCACGCCGTTATCCCTGACATATCGCCCCAAAAACCGCGGGAATGTTGCGTAGGCGCGCGGATGCGCAAAGCCGCCCTTGCCGGCGTACAGCCCGTCGCTGCCCACCATGCACCGCGGGTGCTTCATGATGCGAAGGATATCCTCCTGACCCATTACAAAGAAAATCGCGTTTGTCTCGAGCATATCATCACGAAGGATGTCCATAGCCGTCTCAAGGATGTCCGCACCGCGTTCGGCGGCGATGTCCCGCAGCATTCTTCCGGCATAACCGGGGTTGCCGCAGTCTCCGATGAGGATATGCTCCGCCGTCGCCCTCACTGTGTCGCCGCCCGGCTCCATGCTTACAACATGCTCCATTGCGTCTCTGATCTGCGCGCGCCCGGCTCTGTCATCAAGCATAGACACAAGCTTGTCTACGCCCAGTGCGTGCATATCGGCGGGAATCATCGTCTTCAGGCCGGTCGAGCAGGCCTCATACGGGTACTGGTCGAGGAAAATCTCGACGCCTCTCTCGTTTGCTTTGTCTATAAGCTCGAGCGTGCGGGCGCTTTTGCCCCAATTGTTTACCCCCACCGCTTTGTGGTGGGAGATTATACCGCGTATCCCGGCCTGCTCGGCCATGCGGATGACCGATTCGACCGATTCTATGACCCTGTCTCCCTCGTAACGCATGTGGATGGAGAATGTGCCGCCGTGCCGCGCAATCACGCGGCAGAGCTCTGTGCATTCGCTCTCGTCGGCATAAATGCCCGGCGGGTAGATTAGTCCGAAGGAGACACCTACGGCACCCGCCTGCATGCCCTGTACGGCCAGACTGTGCATATTTTCCTGCTCGGACCGGCTCAGCGGGCGGTTGGCAAAGCCGCAGACGGCGGCGCGCAGACTGCCATGCCCCATCTGCATCGCGACATTGGGGCCAAGGGGGATATCGAGTGTGTCCATATATCCGGGGAATGTGGCGCGGCGCGCCACATCCGCCGGCGGACTTGGAAGCCTGTTGATAATACGAACGCCATCTTCGCGGTAATCGGGGGCGATGGGGCCGCCCGACAAGCCGCATGTGCCGGTAATTTCAGTCGTGATGCCCTGCTCAAGCTTATACCACGAAGAGGGCGTCTGGTCGAGCACCATGTCGGCGTGGCTGTGCGCGTCGATAAACCCCGGCGCCAATGCCAAGCCACGGGCATCCACCGTTCGCCTGGCGTCTTTTAAGCCTTTTGCTATTGCCGCTATTTTGCCGTCCGCCACGCCGACATCGGCGAAATAGGCGGGGCAGCCTGTGCCGTCATAAATCTTTGCGTTTAAAAACAGAATGTCAAACACGGCCTGTCTCCTTTACAGCGCATGCGCGAACGGGCAGGCGACAAAGTGACCCGGCGCGGTCTCTCTTAAGGCGGGGTCGGCGCCTACACAGCTCTCCTGCGCATATTCGCACCTTACGGCGAAGCGGCAGCCCGGCGCGGGGTTGATTGGGCTTGCAACCTCGCCGCGAATGACCTTGATTTCCTTTTCCTTCATGATTAAGTCGGGGATGGGAATTGCCGACAGAAGCGCCTTTGTATAGGGATGCATGGGATTTTTGAACAGCTCTCGCGAATCGGCAAGCTCGATGCATTGGCCGAGATACAGCACGGCGATCTGGTCTGAGATGTGCTTGACAACGCTCAAATCATGCGTTATGAACATATATGTCAGGCCCATGTTTTCCTGCAAATCCATCAGCAAGTTGAGAATCTGTGCCTGAATGCTTACATCAAGCGCGCTGACAGGCTCGTCGCACACGATGAACTTGGGGTTAAGCGCCAGTGCGCGGGCAATGCCGATACGCTGGCGGCGGCCTCCGTCAAGCTCGTGCGGGTAGGAATTATATACCCTCTCCGACAGGCCCACAGTATCCATCAGGCGGTCGACGTGCTCGAGCATTTCGCTTTTTTTCTTGTACATACTGTTGACAATCATCGGCTCGGCAATGATCTCGGACACAGACAGCCTTGGGTTTATGCTGGCATACGGGTCCTGAAAGATAATCTGCATCTCCTGCCGCTTTTGCCGCATTTGCTCCTTGCCGATGCCGGTGATTGGCTGGCCATCGAAATAAATCTCACCGCCGGTCGGCTCTAAAAGACGCAGAATTGTCCGGCCGAGTGTCGATTTTCCGCATCCCGACTCGCCGACGACGCCCAGGGTTTTGCCCTTTGGTATGGTGAGGTTGATGTTGTCGACGGCGTGGAGCCAGTTGCTTTTGACTTTGAAGTACTTTTTAAGGTTTTTAACTTCAATCATCGGGGTATTTTGTGCGCTCATTTTCCCACCTCCTCAGACTTCACCATGCCGGCATACATGTGGCAGGCAATACGATGGGTGCCGCTTACATATTCGGCGGGAGGCGTTGATTTGCATACCTCCATGCAGTGCGGGCAGCGCGGAGCGAAATTGCATCCCTGCGGCAGGCCGGATGGGTCGGGCATCAGCCCGTCTATCGGGTTGAGGCGCGGCGTTTCAACCGTCAGGTTGGGAATGGAGCCAAACAGCCCCATTGTATACGGGTGGTGCTTGTCGCCGCGGAATATATCCTCGGCCATGCCCTGCTCAATCAGCTCACCCGAGTACATGACGGCGACTTTGTCACATATCTGCGCCACAATGCCGAGGTCGTGGGTAATCATAATCATCGCAGTGCCAAGTTTTTCACGCAGGTCTTTCATCATGGCCAGCACCTGAGCCTGAATTGTGACATCAAGCGCGGTTGTCGGCTCGTCGGCAATAAGAAGCTCCGGCTCGCACGCGAGGGCGATAGCTATGACAACACGCTGTTTCATCCCGCCTGAGAACTGGTGGGGATAGTCGTTTTTGCGGAAGGCGGGAATGCCAACGAGCTCAAGCGTATCCTCTACACGCTTTTCTATGGCTTCCCTGCTCATATGCGTGCGGTTGTGATACAGCAGCGCTTCGGATATCTGCGCGCCGACCCTGACAACAGGATTGAGCGCCGTCATGGGGTCTTGAAATATCATGGCGATTTTTTCGCCGCGGTACAGGTCGCGCATTTCAGTCTCGTGCAGGCCAAACAAGTCAACACCGTTTAGCTTGACCGTGCCGCCGATTACCTTGCCCGTGCGCTCGGGCAAAAGGCGCATTATCGAGAGTGCGGTCGTCGTTTTCCCTGCGCCGGTCTCGCCGACAATGCCGATTGTCTCTCCCTTTTTCAGGTCAAAAGAGATGCCGTTGACGGCCCTCATAACCTCCCGGTCGGTCTTGTAAACGACCTCAAGGTCACGGATTTCCAGTAAATTATCCATCATCGTACCTCCTTAGTCCTTCAGCCGCGGATCAAGAGCATCGCGCAGGCCGTCTCCGAACAGCTGGAAGGACAGTGCGGCGATGACGATCGCGCAGCCCGGAAATATCATCAGGTATGGATAGTTCAGCATGACGTCGCGCGCCTCGCTGAGCATTGCGCCCCACTCGGGCCGCGGCGGCTGTACGCCAAGGCCAAGGTAGCTGAGGCCGGCGGCGGTCAGGATAGTTCCGGACACCGAGCGGGTAACCTGAACAATAATCGGCCCGATGCCGTTTGGCAGAATATGCCTCATTATAATGCGGCCGTCTTTTGTGCCGCAGGCGCGCGCCGCCTCGATATATTCCATTTCAACGACGGTGAGCATGGTGGAACGAACAATTCGCGTCATGCCGGGGATATTGGCTATGGCAAGCGCGATGATGAGATTTGTCATGTTGATGCCTAGCGCGGAGACAATGCACATGCAAAGCAGCGTATGCGGTATGGTGGAAATCATATCCACAACCCGCATGATGATGTTCTCGAGCTTTCCGCCGTAGTAGGCGGCGACGGCACCCAGCAGACCTCCCAGCAGGAGCTCAACGGCGGCGACGACAAAGCCGATGAACATGGAGATTCTTGCGCCGTACATAAGCCGGGCAAACACATCTCTGCCGTAGTTATCCGTGCCGAACCAATGGTCGGCATTGGGCCTGATATACCTGTTCGGGACATTTTGCACAATAACCTGGCTGTCGTAGTCAATCCACAGCGGCACCGTGATGGCTATCGCCAGCAGAAGCACGACAATTACAAACGCCACGACGGCACTTTTGTTCTTGCGAAGGCGGCGCCAGGTCTCTTTTATAAAGCTCTGTTTCTTTCCCCGCTGTTTGCCGTTGCGGGGCTTGGCTGTCATTTGGTCCATAACGCACACCTCCTTATTTAGAATACTTTACCTTGATGCGCGGGTCTACAAACGCATAGAGCAAGTCGACCAGCAGCATTATAAAACCGAACATAAAGGCAAAGAACAACACACCGCCCATGACAATAGGCGTGTCTTTTGTACGGATGCCAGAGACAATCATCATGCCAAGGCCGGGCATGGTGAATATGGATTCGGTGAGCACCGCGCCGCCCAGAAGGCCGCCGAAGTTGGCGCCTACGATTGTGATAATCGGCAGCCATGCATTTTTAAGCGCATGGTTGAAGATTACTTTGCCCTCGGGAATACCTTTTGCGCGGGCTGTACGCACATAGTCCTGCCGGATGGTTTCGAGCATGGCCGACCTTGTAAATCTCAGCTGAGAGCCGGAATACGGCAGGCCCAGCGCAATCATTGGCAGAATATAGTGCTTCCATGTGCCGATGCCCGAGGACGGAAACCATCCAAGCTTCATTGAGAATATGAACACCAGCATTAATCCCAGCCAGAACGCCGGCACCGAGGCCAGCAAAATAGCCATCACCCTTGCCATGCCATCGATGAAGGTGTACTGCTTGACCGCAGAAATAATGCCGATTGGAATGCCGACAACACATGCAAAAACAATGGCATTGAAGGCAATACTAAGGCTAATCGGAACACGCACTGCCACTTCGCCCAAAATCGGCTGCCTTGTGCGGTAGGAGTCGCCAAAATCAAACCGCGTGACAATGCCCGCAATATAGTCGACAAAGCGTTTGATAATGGGCTGGTTGTAGCCTAGCTCTTCGTTGAGCTTGTCTTTTGCTTCCTTATTGGCCGACGGGCCGAGTATTATACTCGCAGGGTCGCCCGGCGTCAGGTTGAGAAGCATGAAAACGATGAAGGCCACACACAACAAAATAGGAATCATCATGAGCAGCCGCTTAATCACATAACGTGCCACGGTATTACCTCCTTGGATGATCGGAGCAAAGTAGTGATGATTATTTTGCGTGGCCCGGGTCGCGCCCGGGCCACGCAAAAGGTGAACATCAGATTGTCTGATGCGCTAAATTAGTTCCAGCTCCACTCGTAGACAAAATAGGGCTTGCCTGAATCGACATGGGGAACCGCATTGATGTCCTTCGACCATGCGAACAGCAGTTGCTTGTGGAATACAGGGATATCCGGGGCGTCCTCTGTAATTAGCTTGACCGCTTCGCCATAGTACTCGAGGCGCTTGGCAGTATCTGTCTCGGCTTCGGCAAGAGAGAACAGCTCATCGACACGGGGGTTGGAATAGCGGTCGAAATTGCCCGAGCCGATGGCTCCGCTTGTGTAGTAGCGGGAGTTGTAAGCGAAGTCGTTGCTGTAGCCGAGGCCCATGTTGCCGAAGGTGTATTCGCCTTTTGTCATCATTTCAATAAGGGTGCTGGATTCCATAGGCATAATCTCAACCTTGACGCCAATCTGGCTCAAGCTGGACTGGAGAACCTGGGCGATTTTCTCGTGGTAGCCGCCCGAAATGGTGTACATGGTGCCAAGGTCTGTGATGCCGTGCTTGGCAAACAGCTCTTTGGCCTTATCCAGGTCGTAGGGATACTCTTTGGCATTGGCATAATCGACGCCGAAGGAAGCTTCCGCCGCAAGCAGACGGGCGGGCTCGGCAAGGCCTTCGAACGCGACAAGAATCATGCTTGCGCGGTCGGTGGCGTAGTTGAGAGCCTGGCGGACTTCAACCTGGTCAAAAGGCGCCACTTCGTTGTTCATGCAGATAGCCGCTGTGTGCAGCGTGGCAACGCCGGCTGTATTGAAATCGCTTCCGCCCGACAGCTCAAGATATGTGGTGGCATTGGGATAGACGAAATCAAGCTCTCCCGACTTGAATGCCATTATAGCGGATGTTGTGTCGATGATGATTCTGAAGTGAATCTTCTTAATAGCGGCTTCGCCCTTGTAATAATCGGCAAAGGCTTCGAAATGAGCTTCTGTGTTCATGTTGACATCCTTCATCACATACGGGCCTGTGCCGCAGGATGTACGGCTGATGTCGCTGTTTTCGCCGAGGAATTTCTCGTTGAGGATGGCTATCTTTGCGACATAGGACAGAAACGGCGCAAAGGCGCTGCGAAGCTTGATGACGACTTCGTAATCGCCCGTCGCTTCGGCCGAGTCAATCATGACGGTGTAGTCATACATTTGAGCCATGCCCTTGGCGCGGTTGAATGAGAAGGCTACGTCGGAGGCCTTCATATTCTCGCCGTTGTGAAACTTGACATCCTGACGCAGGGTAAATGTATAGGTTTTGCCGTCTTCGCTGACAGTCCACTTCTCGGCAAGGGAGGGGGTGACAGTACCGTCGTCCTCGACAAAGACAAGCTGCTCATACATCTGGTTAATCAGATACATGTCGACATATGCGCCGGTGTCGTGCGGGTCAAGCGTGTTCCACGGCGCTTCGACATGAACAACGACTTCGTCCCTGCCGGTGCCCGTCGGTGTGCTGCCGGTGGTGCTTGTTGTGTCGCCGCTGCCGCCGGTTATAGGTGCGGTCGTACTGGGATCAGCGTTATTGTTACATCCGGCAAATACCGAAGCGAACACAAGTAGCGCCAAAAGTAAAGCGATTTTCTTCATGTTTTTCTTCCTCCAACAATTATTAAAAGTTATTAAACCTTTATTTAATATTTTACTATGCCCATCTTGTCGGACACAAACCGAAAACTGTTGTCATATTGCACAAAAAGTGTTATAATATGTTGTGCAGAAAAATGAATGGAGCGGATAGTGGAGCGGAAAATTGAAATTTTTGAAGCCATTTGGCAAATACTGGATGTTGCTGACATTGATTCCCTCACCATTCGGGAAACTGCGCAGCGCTGTAATCTTCATGCAAATACAGTGGACTATTATTTTGAGAACAAGGACGACATGCTGCTGCAATTTCATGAATATGTAGCAAGCAAAGACAACGATAACCTGCCCGTATATTTTACAAATGTGCCTGACAATATACATCCCGCCCTTGCAGTTGCCGATATTGTAGACTATGCTATCTTCCACAGCGACAGGGTTTCGCGGGCGCGTTTTAAGCTTAACCGGTATCTTATCCCCCGGATGAAGGACAACGAACGCATCAAACGCTACATCGTCGACGGTCAGGACACGCTGTTTGACAACTATAACAGCATCTTAAACATGTATGCCGACGCCGGATATGTGAAGCGCAGCGTTATTGAGGAGTCGATTTACGATTTGTTTATTGTAAGCGCCGGGTTTGGAATTGAAAACTATTTTGGGTATGACAGCCGCTATACCGACAAGGTCATGCGGTATCAGAGCAAAAAAATCAAAAAGACACTGCTGCTGCCCGAGTATCATCCTCTGCTTGAAGGATTGGGGCAGTAGGGCTTTGCGTGCTCTTATACTGCCTCCTTCGGGAAGCGCGTGGCTGCACAGGCATATTATTAAAGGCTTTGATTGTGCTTACAATCAAAGCCTTTTTATTTGGTGCCTTTTTGCAGCCTTGGATGTATACCTGCCCCCCGCCTTTAGCGGCGCATGTGAGATGTTTGCTTTTGGCGCGCAGCGGTGTTAAGATACTTTTATCACTATAAGCTTTGGAGGACATGATTATGGACGAGCGCCTGAAGCGTCAGCTTGATTTTTTGATTGAAATTGACAGGATGAAATCCGTTTTGCGGCAGACGCTGCTTGCCGACGGCTCGCGCCGTGAGAACGACGCCGAGCATTCGTGGCATATGGCAATGATGGCGATGGTGCTGCGCGAGTACGCAGGCGGTGAAATCGACCTGCTGCGCGTGCTGAAAATGGCGCTTGTGCATGATGTGATTGAAGTGTATGCCGGGGACACGTTTGCGTATGACGAGCGCGGAAACGAGAGCAAAGAGGCGCGCGAACGCGAGGCGGCCGACAGACTGTTCGGCATACTTCCGGGCGACCAAAACAGCGGGCTGCGCGCGCTGTGGGAAGAGTTTGACGCCATGCTGACCGATGACTCCCGTTATGCCGCCGCAATCGACCGTCTGCAGCCGTTCATAAACAACTACCTGACCGAGGGCCATACATGGAAGCATGCAAATGTGACATCGGGCGAGGTGTATAAGCGCATGGACATAATTCGCGTCGCTGCGCCGGCGCTGTGGCCGTTTGTGGTGGATACGATTGACGCTTCGGTTGAGAAGGGGTATCTGATAAGGTAGCTTGGCCGGAAAGCCGAAAGCGGTATGCTTGTACAAATAACGCCATATTATTTACTAAAAATGTACCGTGTTTGGAAGGCATACAGAGGTTGATGTTGATGGTGCGCAGTATTATTCTGTAACGCCTCTAAGGCTGTATGATGCGCTATTCTTTACGCCATAATGTCACTATTCCGTCGTTTTTCTTATTTTTGAAAAAAAGTATATCATATTGGCGCATGTGATGGTATAATTCTTCACGATATGGGGTGAGCATTATTTTGATTTGTCTGGGGGAAATATATGTCTATATTGACAAAGTGCGAAGATTATACCGTGGCGAGAGACAGCATAGCAAGCGGCATGTATCCGTATTTCCACGTGCTGGAATCTATGCAGGCGGCAACGGTTACTATGGAGGGCAAGCGAAGGATAATGCTGGGGTCGAACAACTACCTTAGTCTTACATCTCATCCCGATGTTATAAATGCCGGTGTCGACGCGCTGTACAAGTACGGCACAGGCTGCTCCGGCTCAAGGTTTTTAAACGGCACGCTGGACCTGCATATAGAACTTGAAGCGCGGCTGGCCGCGTTTGTCAGCAAGCCGGCATGCATGACGTTTCCAACCGGATTTCAGTCTAACCTTGGCATCATCAGCGCGATTGTACAGCGCGGGGACTATGTGATAATCGACCGGGAGGACCACGCCAGCATATATGACGGGTGTAAGCTTAGCGGCGGTGAGATGGTGCGCTACAGGCACGGAGACCTTGAGGACCTGGAGCGCAAGCTTGCCGAGTTGCCCGAAAAGGCCGGTAAGCTGATAGTCATTGACGGCGTTTTCAGCATGAGCGGCGACATATGCGACCTGCCGGGGATTGTGGCAATCGCCAAGAAATACGGCGCCGCGACAATGGTTGACGACGCGCACGGCTTTGGCGTGCTTGGCCGCGGCGGACGCGGCACTGCCGAACACTTTGGCCTGACGGCGGACGTCGATATAATAATGAGTACATTCAGCAAGTCTCTGGCCAGCATCGGCGGCTTTATGGCGGGCGATGCCCTTGTTGTCGATTATGTAAGGCATAATTCGCGGCCGTTTATATTCAGCGCATCTATTACACCGGCAAGCTGCGCCGTGGCGCTGGCGGCGCTTGATGTTCTTGAGCGCAACCCCGAGCTGCCGGCAAGGCTTGGACGTATGGCCGATTACTTCCGTCTGGGTCTGCGCAAGCGCGGGATTGCTATTAAGGATTCCAACACGCCTATCATACCTATATATATATACGATATGAACTCGCCGCTTGTGGCGGCGCGCGAGCTGTTTGAGCAGGGCGTTTACGTCAACCCGGTTCTGCCGCCGGCAACGCCGGCATCCGAATGCCTGCTGCGCGCCAGTATCATGGCCTCGCACACCGAGGACATACTTGACGAGGCGATGGACACGATAAGCCGCGTCGTAAAGCAGTACGCAAGGGCATAATGGCGACCGCCGTTGTGACCGGAGCCTCGGGCGGGATTGGCCTGGAGGTGGCGAAAGAGCTTGTGCGGCGCGGCTATGATGTATACTGCCTAAGCCGCGGCGCGCCGCCTACGCGCGAGCGCATTGCTCACATCCCCACCGATGTGCTTGACGATGCTGCCGTAGCGCTGGCATTTGAGCGAATCGCCACAGAACGCGGGCAGATTGACATGCTGATAAATAACGTTGGTATGGGCATCTCTGGCGCCGTTGAGTTCACCGATATCGACGAGGCGCGCAGGCTGTTCGACATAAACTTTTTTGGCACAATTCGCTGCGCGCAACGGGCAATACCGCTGATGCGCAAACGCGGCGGGGCGATTGTAAATATCAGCTCAGCCGCCGCTATATTCTCTATACCGTTTCAGGCGTATTATTCGGCTTCAAAGGCGGCCGTCAACTCGCTGACGCTGTCGCTTCGCAGCGAGCTTAGAGCTTTCCCCATTTCGGTGTGCGCCGTAATGCCCGGCGATGTTAAAACCGGGTTTACCGCGGCGCGCCGGAAATATCACGACGGGGAGGATATATACGGCGGCGTCATCGGGCGGTCGGTCGGGCTGATGGAGCGCGACGAGGAGCGCGGGATGGACGCCTGCTCAATTGCGCGGTATATATGTAACGTCGCCGAAAAGAAGCATCCGCGCCCGCTTTATACTCCGGGGCTGAAGTACAAGCTGTTTGCGCTGCTGGCAAAGCTGCTTCCGGCACGGTTTGTCAACGCCGTCGTGGCGATGATGTACATAAAAAAGCCGTGATTTTGTTGCGCGATAAAAGAACGGCTGCGCATGGCGAAATTATTTAAAAGCAGGAGGCACGATTTTCGTGTCCCCTGCTTTGACTGTTTTATAAACCGGCGGCGGATTTCGCCGGTATTTGGCCATATACGCTGCGGAGACGCATAAAGGCACCGATTACAAAAAAACAGCTGCAAAAACGCCTTAACCCGGCAACTGCCAAACGCATGATATTAATAAAACCGGGAAGCCTGTGGCATCCCGGTTCGGTTGGCCTTCCGGCCCTCGCGTGCGTCTTGGGTTGCTTGATCGCAAGATCAGTTCTGCCCCTCACGGAGTTTTGCAAAGCATTCGCTGCAGTAGACCGGACGATCGGTCTTAGGCTCGAAAGGAACTTTCGCCTCTTTGCCGCATTCGGCGCATGTGGCTACAAAGTATTCCCTGGGGCCGCGGGCTGCTTGCTTCCTCGTGTCGCGGCAGTTTTTGCAGCGCTGGGGCTCATTCTGGAATCCACGCTCAGCGTAAAACTCCTGCTCACCAGCGGTGAAAATAAACTCTGCACCGCACTCCTTGCACACTAGTGTCTTGTCCTCGTACATCTCCATACCTCTCTTCCGCATTGCGGGTTTGTATATGCGAACAGAACGGGTTACGCCCTGTTGTCGCCTTCTTCCAGATATTTGCGCAGTTTGCGCTTTATGCGCACTATGGCGTTGTCGACGGATTTCTGCGGGCGAGACATCGCCTGAGAAATCTCCTTAACTGTGAACCCTTCCAGATATGGTCCAAGGACAGACGCCTCAAAAGAAGACAACAGGCCGTTAAGGTCGGTTTGGATCTCTTTTGCGGATTCGTTGGACAGACACATTGCTTCGGGGTCGGAAAGAATGTCATCAGTGTTGCTGAAATCAATGGTGTCGAGGCCGCTTTTTGTCACAACGGAGCCGCGGCTGAGCTTGACATCGGAGCGAAGGGCATCGTAGAGCCTGCGCTTGATACACAGCGTGGCAAATGCCTCGAAATTGTCTGAGCGGGATGAATCGTAGCTTCGTATCGCTTTGAGAAGCCCGATCATACCCTCTTGATATAAATCGTCATATTCCCCACCCTTTAGGAAATACGGAAGAATTAATCGGGAAACCAGGCGAGAATACTCGCGCGCAAAGGCTTCTTCACGGTCGATAGGAGTCTGTTGATTCAAAGATTACTACCCTCCATCGCAAGGGACGGGCTATGTGAAATGATAAAAATAATTAACGAAAATTTAAATAAATCATGAGTATATAGAGTATATACCCGATTTATAACAATTGTCAAGGAAATTTTACCAGCCGTCTATTTTATAAGCTCATCAGGGTCAACGGAGTGTTCATCCTTAACAGTCGACAGAATGACAATCGTCTTTGTATTCTGCACGCCGGTGACGCTTTTGATGAGATTTAGCAGCCTTTCGAGCGAAAGCGTATTATCGGTTACGACCTTAAGGAAATAGTCGAAATCGCCGGTAATATAGTGACACTCAAGTATCTCTTTATTTTCACAGACGAATGAGTTGAAGCGCTCTATGTACTTTGGGTGCTCGAGGCTTACCTCGATAAATGCCGTGACATCCTTGCCCGCCTTGACGCTGTTAATTATAGTCGTATGGCGCGTAATAAGGCCGGAGCTTTCAAGCTTGCGAATGCGCTCTATGACTGCCGAAACAGACATATTCACCCGCTCGCTGATGACACTGGCGTTCTCACGGGCGTTGCTTTTGAGGCATTTTAGTATTTTTACATCAATTTCATCCATATAATAACTCCCATCTGCATAGCATATTCCCACTTTTGGCAAGAAGGAACACAATATTAGTAGCTGTATAGAATACTGTGAGCTTTATTTTACCACAGTACAAAAAAATTTCAAGCGAAAAAGCGATAATTTTATAAATATTTTCGACGCGTGACAAGATTGACGAAATATACTTAGGCAAAAACTAATAGTTGGCCAAAAAAACGGAGACAGCTATTGCGGGCAAGCGCAAAGGCCGGGAGAAAAGCTCCCGGCCTTTGCATATCTGTTGCGGTGACGAATTGCCTGAAAAAAACGTTTATTCGACCGTGACGGATTTTGCGAGGTTGCGCGGCTTGTCGATATCGCAGCCGCGGAACGCGCCCATATAATATGTCAGGAACTGCATGGGTATAATCGACAACGACGCGCTGAGTTCGGCGGGGCACTGAGGTATGCGAATCAGATGGTCGCACAGGTCGCTCTCCTGCCTGACATCGGGGTTGCTTGTGACCATTATCACATGCGCGCCGCGCGCCTTGACCGACTGGATATTCGAGACGGTTTTGTCGAATATATCCATGTCGTTGCACAGCGCAACGACGAGCGTCCCCGGCTCGATAAGCGAGATTGTGCCGTGCTTCAGCTCTCCGCCGGCATACGCCTCGCTGTGGACATACGATATCTCCTTTAGCTTCAGCGACGCCTCCTGCGCGGCGGCATAGTCGATACCGCGGCCAATGAAAAACGCATGCTGGCGGTTGGCGTATACCGACGACAGATACTGCATCTGCTCGCGTGTTTCCAAAACCTGCTCTATCTGCCCGGGCAGCGCGAGTATCGCCGCGCCGAGTGTTTTGGCATGTTCTTCAGTTATCGTTTTGCGGGCTAGCGCCGCCTTGACGGCGATGAGGTAGAACGCCGACAGCTGCGCCGAATACGCCTTAGTCGTGGCGACGGCAATTTCCGGCCCGGCCCATGTGTACAGCACGCCGTCGACCTCGCGCGCTAAGCTGGAGGCGAGCACGTTGACTATGCCGATTGTTTTGGCGCCTTTTTTCTTTGCCTCGCGCATGGCGGCAAGAGAATCGGCGGTCTCTCCCGACTGGCTGACGATGATGCAAAGGTCCTCCGGTCCGATGATGGGGTCGCCATAGCGGAACTCCGACGCGACGGCGGTAAACACCGGCAGACGGGCGAGCTTTTCGATGATGACTTTGCCGACAAGCCCGGCGTGCAGCGCCGAGCCGCAAGCCGTGATGTGGATGTTGCGCACATTCGTGAACAAATCGTCGCTAAGTCCTTCGTTGTCGAGCCGGGGGAGCCCTGCCGCTATACGCGGGGAGACCGTGTCGCGCACGGCCTTGGGCTGCTCGAATATTTCCTTTATCATGAAATGCTCGTATCCGCCTTTTTCGGCGGCCGATATATCCCATGTGACGGTGTTGACCTGCTTTTCTATCTGCTGGCCCATAGCGTTGTAGACCGTGACGCCGCCGGCCGTGACGCGCACAACCTCGT
>JAVBMB010000086.1:0-5261 GCA_031552995.1 Oscillospiraceae bacterium | reverse complement strand
GTATTAGGCCGCCACGCCCTGCCTTGTGTCCACTACACGAGTAAACAGGCTCGCCGTCAAAAAGCAGCTGCGTCGAAGCAGGGCGCATATCTTCGCATTCATAGACTCACCGAGATAGCGGTCGATGATGTCAAATGTAATATATGCGCCATACCGGGAACCGTTGATATTGTATATCATCTGGTCAAAGTCGCCGATTTCATAATTTCTGCAATGCGCGGCTATAATAGCATCACATGAGGATGACGCAAAGACAATAAAAATCCTTGCAAAATGCCCCCTTGACGCGATATACATCTCATGGTATAATGTCAAAGTTGACCGAATCCGCAGTGCGTTTTCGGCCGATGCCGTGCGGGAGACTTGATGATATCGTACGCGCAGCAAAGCGCTTCGATATGGCAGATCTGTGCCTGTAGCTCAGCAGGATAGAGCAACTGCCTTCTAAGCAGTAGGTTGGGGGTTCGAGTCCCTCCAGGCACGCCAGTATGTGGTGGGTATAGCTCAGGTGGTTAGAGCGCTAGGTTGTGGCCCTAGAGGCCGACGGTTCGAGTCCGTTTATCCACCCCATTTAAAAACAACCCGGCAAAGCGTATAGCTTTTCGGTTTTCGCCTTTGCGGCCTTATTATGGGCTGTCGCCAAGCGGTAAGGCACCAGACTTTGACTCTGGCATTCGTAGGTTCAAATCCTGCCAGCCCAGCCAACGGACTATCTGCGCACGGTTACGCCGGGCCTTTGGCCCGGATGTGACTGCGGCCCGGGCAGTGCCGCCAAAGTCAACGCCGCGGCAATGCGGCGGTCCGGTAATATGACCTCGTAGCTCAGCTGGCAGAGCAATTGCCTTTTAAGCAATGGGTCCGGCGTTCGAATCGCCGCGGGGTCACCAAATAAAGCCATGTGTAAGGTTGTTGCACATGGCTTTTTTCATTTTGCTCCGTGCGGCGTGCAGCCGCGCAGATACAGACGCTTCGGCAGGAAAACGCAGCAAAACCAATTTTTTTTTGATACAATTCACTGTTTTCATGCTATAATGCAAATGGTGCAAACCGAATGCGGCCGCGGCCGCATGAACTGAAGCATTGCCCCGCGGTATGGATTATTTATTGAGGTGACAATATGAAGTTTCAAAGCACACGCGACAGCGGCGTATCAATCGATGCGTCACAGGCGATACTGCAAGGCCTTTCGCCGGACGGAGGACTTTACATTGCGGACAGCTTCCCGACATTCGCGCCGGATGAAATAAAGGCATTTGGCGATATGGGCTACGCGCAGGCCGCGGCTGCGGTAATCGGGCGCTATGTCAACGACTATTCCGCAAGCGAGCTGAGCGGCTTTGCATCGAAAGCTTACTCGGCGTCAAGATGGCTGAGCGCCGGCATTGCGCCGCTGACGCATCTTGACGGCGGCATTTCGGTGCTGGAGCTGTTCCACGGCCCGACATGCGCCTTTAAGGATTTTGCGCTGCAGATGCTGCCGATGTTGTTGATGTCGGCGGCGAAAAAGGCGGGTGCCGGGGAGAAAATCGCCATTCTCACAGCCACGTCGGGCGACACCGGCAAGGCGGCGATTGAGGGCTTTGCCGATGTCGGCGGGGCCGCGATTTGCGTATTTTATCCCGAACACGGCACAAGCGATATTCAAAAGCTGCAGATGACGACGTCGGGCGGCGGGAATGTAATGGTGTACGGTGTGCGAGGGAACTTTGACGACGCGCAGAGCGGCGTCAAAAGGATATTCGGCAGCAGCGAGTTCGCGCGGGAGCTTGGCTGCCGAAACATTCGCCTGTCGTCTGCCAACTCGATAAACTGGGGAAGACTTGCCCCTCAGACGGCGTATTACTTTACAGCCTATGCCTCGCTGGTCAAAGCCGGGAGGATAAAGCCGGGCGACGAGATGAACGTATGCGTGCCTTCGGGCAACTTTGGCGATATTCTGGCAGGGTACATCGCAAAGCTCAGCGGCCTGCCTGTCGGCGCGCTTGTTTGCGCCGCAAATAAAAACAACGTGCTGGCCGATTTCCTTGGCACCGGCGTGTACGACAGCAAGCGCCCGTTCCACGCCACAATGTCGCCGTCAATGGACATTCTTGTCTCATCGAATGTCGAGCGCTTGCTCTTCCTGCTAAGCGGCAGAGACGGCGCGCGCACGCGCAGCCTGATGGAGGACTTGGCGTTAAGCGGCAAGTTTGATATAGCCGGCAGTATGCACGAAAACCTTAAAAAGACCGGCTTCGACGCCGGTTACTGCGGCGAAGACGATTGCCTCGCCGAAATTAAGAGCACATTTGAGAATGAGAAATATCTCATGGACCCGCACACGGCGGTCGCCATGCGCGTCTATCGCGAATACGTCAGGCGAACGGGCGACAGCCGCAAGGCAATTGTGCTGTCCACAGCCTCGCCGTTCAAGTTTGCGTCCAGCGTGCTCAGCGCGATAGGGCCGGCCCCGTCAGGCGACGGATTTGCCATGCTGAAAGAGCTTTCGTCCCGCAGCGGCCTGGCCGTTCCGCCCGGCCTTAAAGCGCTTGAAGGAGCAGATGAGCGGTTTAAAGAGGTTGTCGACCCGCGCGATATGCAGTCGGCAGTGGCACGCTGGCTCGCGAGGTAGAAGGATGAAGTATGTAATATTCCTTGGAGACGGCATGGCCGACTATAAAGTGCCGCAGCTTGGGGACAAGACGCCGCTTGAAGCGGCAAACACCCCCAGTATGGACAGACTGGCCGGCAGAGGCCTGTTCGGATTGGCAAGGACTGTGCCGCACGGAATGCCGCCCGGCTCGGATGTTGCAAACCTGTCGGTGTTCGGCTGTGACCCCGGGGAATATTATACCGGGCGCTCGCCGCTTGAAGCCGCAAACCTCGGCATACCGGTCGGCCGGGGCGATGTTGTTTTCCGCTGCAATTTTGTCACGTTGGGCGGAGACAACCTGGAGCAGGCGACGATGGACGACTACTGCGCGGATGAGATATCAAATGAAGAGGCGCGCCTGCTTATCGACATGTTAAATGAGAACTTTGCCACCGATTCAATGCGCTTTTACGCAGGCAAGAGCTACCGCAACTGCCTTGTGATAAAGAATACCGAGCCCGGAGCCGACTTGACGCCGCCTCACGATATATCGGGCAGGCCGGTGCGTGACTATCTGCCGCGCGGCCGCAACGGGGAACGCATACGCGAGCTTATGAGTAAGATATTCGAGCTGCCGCAGCACCCCGTTAACGCGGCGCGTGTCAAGGCGGGCAAAAACCCGGCGAACGCCGCGTGGATATGGGGAGAGGGCGTACCGGCGTCATTGCCGAACTTCAAGGACAGATACGGCATCGAGGGCGGAGTAATCTCGGCTGTCGATCTTATCCACGGCATCGGAAAGCGCTGCGGGCTAAAAAGCATCGAGGTGCCCGGCGCGACGGGCAATTATCACACCGATTTTGCCGGTAAGGGCCGCGCTGCAATTGAAGCGCTGAGTGACGGGTACGACTTCCTCTACATCCATGTCGAAGCGCCTGACGAGTGCGGGCATCGCGGCGAGATAAACGAAAAGGTCTATTCTATTGAAAAGGTCGACAGCGACGTTGTCGAGCCCGTCATGCGGTACCTTGAGGATAGCGGAGAAGACTATGCCGTTATGGTTTTGCCGGACCATCCCACGCCGCTGTCGCTGCTGACGCACACATCCGACCCCGTGCCGTTTGTGATATACCGCAGGGGCGATGCTGCCGGGGCGGACACCCACTTTACCGAGCGATGCGCGGCAGAGACCGGCGTTGTTGTCGAAGAGGGGCATACCCTGATGGATATGCTGATAAAGGGCGGAATATCTTCTAATAATATCCAAGAAAAATTGGTATAAAAACCCAAGAAACACTTGAAATGCAATAGGAACTCATTTATAATATATTTACAGTTTATTCATATTTCGGTGGAGGCCATGATTTTTTTGCGCCTCTGTGGACACCGAAACAATATGAATCTAGGGGGGTTAACTATTGAGTACATTAGTAAGCGCTGATGATATCTGGGTGCTATGGACTGTCTTGATTGTTTTCGCGGCTGTATCTATTTATTGCGAGCAGCATTACAAATGGGGTGAAAAGCTGTCGGGCCCGGTCATCGGCCTGATTTTGGCTGTCTTGGCTGTAAACTTCCGCATTATTCCGACAGAATCGCCTGTTTATGACACAGTATGGACCTATTGCATCCCGCTTTCGGTCACAATGCTGCTTTTCAGGGCAAATATCAAGCGAATCGTAAAAGATACCGGCAAAATGTTCCTCTGCTTCAATATTTCGGCAATCGGAACGTTGATTGGCGCGTTTGTCGCGTTTTTCGCTCTGAGGAACTTCATCCCCGAGCTCGACAAGATGACCGGCATCCTCACCGGTTCCTACATCGGCGGCGGCGTCAATCTGTTTGCCGTTGCCAGCGTGGTTGATATTTCTAAGACAATGCTCAGCGCCGAGGTCATAGCCGACAACTTTGTCATGGCTCTAGCGTTCTTTGCCTTGCTGTGGATTCCCAGCAGCATGTTCTTTAAAAAGCGTTACAACCACCCGTTCCAAAAAGAGGTTGAAGAGCGCGGCAGCGGAGACGCGAAGACAAAGGCCGCCTCGTACTGGGGCAAAAAGGAGATATCCTTGCTTGACCTTGCGATTACAATCGCCTCTGCTTTTGTCATTGCCACCGTTGCGACAAAAGTCGCCGCCCTGATAAAAGCCGGGCTTGGCGACAGCCTCGGCGGATACCCCGCAATGATATTCGGCAACCAGTTTGTTATTCTCACAGTCTTTGCGGTTTTGCTCTCCTCGCTTTTCCCGAAGTTCTTCGAAAACCTCAAGGGCGCGCAGGAAGTCGGCACATTCCTCATCTATATATTCTTTGTCGTAATCGGCGCACCGGCAAACCTCGTCGATGTCATCAAGACAGCTCCGCTGCTCTTTGTATTCTGCGGGCTGATTGCGGTGATAAATATCGTTTGGACCATGCTTATAGGTAAGTTGTTCAAGCTGAATGTCGAAGAGCTGGCAGTGTCGTCCAACGCCAACCTCGGCGGGCCGTCCACGGCCGCCGCGATGGCGGTTGCCAAGGGCTACGATAAGCTGGTCGTCCCGGCTATACTCTGCGGGCTTTGGGGCTACATCATCGGCACGCCGCTGGGGCTGCTTGTGTACAATCTTATCAGGAGCTGATAACATCCGTATAAGCGGTGCATTTCCACAGTGCATACGCGTGATAAACAAAACAAAGCCTCCGCCTGATG
>JAVBMB010000010.1:0-18233 GCA_031552995.1 Oscillospiraceae bacterium | reverse complement strand
CCTTGCCGGCCAGCTCTTTCGCCTGATAATCCTCCGGGAATGTGACGTTTACATCGCACTCTTCACCGGCCGTCTTGCCGACGAGCTGCTCTTCGAACCCCGGTATAAACATGCCGGAACCAATTTTAAGGCTGAAGTTATCGCCTTTGCCGCCCTCGAACGCGACACCGTCGACAAAACCCTCGAAATCGAGCGATACTGTATCGCCGTTTTCGACAGCGCGCTCGACTGCGACGAGACGGGAATTGCGGTCGCGCAGACGCTCGACTTCGGCGTCGACATCGGCAGCTGTAACGGCAGGCTCGGCCTTTTCGGCCTCGAGCCCCTTGTACGCGCCGAGGACGACGTCGGGCTTGACTTCGACAACGGCTTTGAAATGGAACTCACCGGCTTCGGTAACGTCAAAATCCGTCAGCTTCGGGCGGTCAATCGGCTCGATTCCGGCCTGCTCTACGGCGCTGTCATACGCGTCTGGGTAGCTGAAGTTCATGGCGTCCTCATAAAAAATCTCGGCACCGTACATCTTCTCAATCATCTTGCGCGGAGCTTTGCCCTTGCGGAAGCCCTGGATGTTGATTCCCTTGACGTTTTTACGGTACGACTGCTCGCACGCGTCTTCAAACTCATCCTTTTCCACAATGATGGAAAGCTCAATTTGATTGGCTTCCTTTTTCTCTACATTTGCAAGTTTCACAGACAGTCCTCCTAAGGTGTATATAAATTATTCCAATATCATGACCGGTTTAAACCCGACGGCGTCGGCGGATATAACGCTGTAATACACACCGTCAATGTCGCCGTTTATGGCGGTTTTTATACCCATGCCGTGAAGATGCCCGAAAAAACATCTCTCGACACTGTAGCTTTTAAGCAGAGCGGTTATATCCTCCGCCTCAAAATCCCGCGTCAGCGGCGGGTAGTGAAGGAACGAGAAAATACGGCAGTCGGGGCGCTCGCTGCGCGCCGCTTTAAGTGAAGCTTCCAAACGCATGACCTCGCGCCGGAAAACTTTCTCATCAGAGCAGGCGGGGTCGGTTTTATCGAGGAACCAGCCTCGCGTGCCGCAGATGGCGACATTGCCGTAAAAAAAGCAGTTGTTGTGCAGGAAGTGTATATCTTCAATGCCGTTTGCCCCGAAAAACCGTGACATTTTTGAAACGGTCTCCCACCAGTAATCGTGGTTGCCCTTAAGAAAAATCTTTTTCCCCGGGAACTGCGATATCAGCTTAAAGTCAGGCAGCGCTTCATCAAGCGTCATGCCCCATGAAAAGTCTCCGCACAGCACAAGCGTGTCGCCTTCTTTGAGTGTGCCGCCGAAGCCGTCGAGCAGTTTTTGGCGGCTGCTTAGCCATACGCCGCCGAAAATGTCCATCGGCTTATCCGCGCCGTCAGAAAAATGAGTATCGCCCAAAACGTATAGCGCCATTTTAGTGTTGCCTCCAGATGCAGGCGCCTATTCGAAGGCGTTTTCAATATGATTCAGCCGTCCGGTGCCGGTGTACACCTCTATTATATCAAACCTTGGCTGAAAATTTCCACTGTTTTCGGACAGCCATTTGCTTGCAGTAATCTTTATTTTTCCCATCTTTGCCGGTGTGACGGCTTCGTAGGCTTTGGCGAAGCGGTCATCCTTGCGCAGCTTGACTTCGACAAACGCGACTATATCGCCCTTTGAGGCGATAAGGTCGATTTCGCCGAACCGGCAACGGTATCCTGCGGCGATAATGGTGTATTTTTTACCGCGCAAATACTCGGCGGCTATTGCTTCGCCCTGTCGGCCGGCGAGTGATGTGTTCATTTTGCCCTCCACTTGACGAGGAAGCTCTGTCGGTGTATTTCGCACGGGCCAAAGCTGTCGAGCATCTGATAGTGAAGCTTTGTGCCGTATCCCATGTGTTTTTCGAAGCGATATTGCGGGTAAAGCTTTGCGGCTTCACACATCCAGTTATCACGGGTGACTTTTGCGACTATTGAGGCAGCGGCAATGCTCGCGCTAAGACTGTCTCCCTTTTTAATCAGCAACGAATCTATGGCGAGCGACGGGTCGCGGTCTCCGTCGATCAGCGCGTGTTTCGGCGTAAGCGCCAGCGCATCGACCGCCGTGCGCATGGCGAGCAACCTGGCCTGCAGGATATTTATGCTGTCGATATCTTTTTCGCCGACAGAGGCGACAGACCATGACAGCGCGCGGCTTTTTATTTGCTCAAACAGTGTGCGCCGGGTTTCGTCTGTGAGCTTTTTTGAGTCATTTAGCCCGTCGATACAGTCGTCCGGGTTCAAAATGACGGCTGCGGCGCACACAGGGCCCGCCAGTGGGCCGCAGCCGGCCTCGTCGACGCCGCAAACCGGCGTGATGCCGCGCGACATAAGCTCGCGCTCGAAGCTGTACATATCAATGCTCATGCGGGCGGCGGGTCTTCAAGCGTTATCCGCCCGAGATGGCCCGAGCGGAAGTCGTCGAGCAGAATCCTTGACATGCGCTCTGTATCGGTCTGGCCTCCCGGCAGAAGACAGCCGCGCTTTTTGGCGAGCTGCCTCAATATATCGTACGACTGCATACCGCTTTCTTCTGTCAACCCATAGCGCTTTACAACAGCTTGCGGCGCAGTTGTTTGCAGGTTTGTTATCAATGCGCACGCGAGGTCTTCAAGGTCGAGTACCTCGTCGCGTATCGTGCCGGTAAACGCCAGTTTATACCCGACCGAATCATCATCTATCTTAGGCCAAAGCATACCGGGGGTGTCCATAAAATCGAACCCTCCCGGCAGCGGAAACCACTGATTTCTGCGCGTGACGCCGGGTTTATCGGCTGCGGCGGCGGACCTTTTGCCGACAAGCCTGTTGATAAACGACGACTTGCCGACATTCGGTATGCCAACTATCATAATGCGTATTTTACGGCCGTACTGGCCTTTTGCCTCGTTCCGGCTGATAATATCGGCGCAACACAACCTTGCCGCTGCTGTGAACTGCGCGATAAAGTTGCCGCGGCGGCTGTCGGTCTCGATGACTGTGTAACCGGCGGAGCGGTAGTACGCCGCCCATAAGGCCGTCTTTACAGGGTCGGCCTGGTCGGCGCGGTTGAGGACAATCATCCCCCGCTTTCCCGACGTGAGGCGCATGAGGTCGGGGTTGCGCGAGGATGAGGGTATCCTGGCGTCGAGTATCTCGCAGACCATGTCGATGTTTTTCAGGTCATCGCCCATCAGCCTGCGCGTTTTGGCCATATGGCCGGGATACCAGTTTATGCTCATGACACTTTTCCTATGGCGCTGAGCGGCCACAACCGGAACACTACATGACCGACGACATTTTTTACTTCTAGCGTTCCGACTTCGGCCGTGCGGCTGTCGGTGCTCTTGTTGCGGTTATCGCCCATCACAAATATCTGCCCCTGCGGCACGGTAAGCGGATACCGCTGGTTGCCGACCTTTATGATGCGCTCGGCAATATACGGCTCGTACAGCACTTCGCCGTTGCGAGTGACATTTCCTGTTCCCGAATCGATATCGATTATATCGCCGCCGATGCCGATTACGCGCTTGACAAGCGGCTCATCCTCGAACGCCGGGGTTACGACGACGACGATATCGTCGCGCTTCGGCTCGTCATAGCCTATCACCTGCATCACGATTTGGTCGTGATGATGAAGCGTCGGAACCATTGACGTGCCGTCGACACCGGACAGGCGCAGGAAAAACGTGTTGACACCCACAAGCAGAATCAGCATGAATACAAGAGCCTGCGCCCAAAAGTAAAGCTCTGTAGCTATTTTTGAAGAACCGCGGACATTTTCATCGTTATCCATATAAATACCGCCATACTGCAGCCTTGCGGCCGCGAGATATGCTTTGACTAAAACAAGAGGGACGTGTGACCGTCCCTCAAATGCTTTCAGACTAAGGCTAAGCCTAGATGTCTGCCTTGACTTTGGCGGCCTTGCCAACCCTACTGCGCAGGTAATACAGTTTGGCGCGTCTGACCTTTCCTTTTCTCACTATCTCAAACTTCTCGATGTTGGGAGAGTGAATGGGGAATGTCTTTTCGACTCCAACGCCATACGACATGCGGCGAACTGTAACAGTTTCCTGAATCCCGCCGTGCTTGCGGGCAATAACAGTGCCCTCGAATACCTGAACGCGCTCGCGTGCGCCTTCTTTAATCCTGGCGTACACCTTGATGGTGTCACCGATTCCAAAGGCTGCCGCATTCTCTTTTATCTGCGGCTGTGTCAGATGTTTGATAAGATCCATGTATATTTATCTTCCTTTCGATGCAAGCATTCATGCCCTGACCTGGCAGAGGACTGCCCAATTTACGTGCTAAATAAGAATATCATATGTTTGGCGGAAATGCAACAAAATTAGCAAAATATTTCGTATTTTTCATCCAAAAGCGCGTCACGAATGTACGTCGGATGGCATTCTGGCGGAATAATCCCATTTTCGGCGAGCGCCGCGGTAATATAAGCCGGATTCAGCGGGTCTCCGCCCATGCGCAGCACCGCTGTGCATATGACGCACTCACCTTTTGCTTCAAAGGCTACAGACGCAATGTAGTCGCGCAGGTCAACCGTCTTTTGCCCGCGCTTAGATTTTTTATTCACATTGACGGCGCCGTCAAACAGCTTTCGCATCGCGGCGGGGTCGCCGCAGGGATAGATTATCTCATAGCGGCTGAACGCAATTTCCGCCGGTTTGCGCGTGGCGGGCACAGCGCGCAGCGCAGATATGCCGGAGGGCAGCGCGGTGTTGAGCTTTGCCACGATATCATCGTATGACACATCGCCTGTAATGTCAAAATCGCACACGTCACCGCGGCTGATATATCCTGTTGACAGCGGGGCGAGCACCGACAGAAGTATGTGCGGGTTAAACCCCTGTGAATATGCTGCCGGAAGCCCGGCGCGAAGCAGCGAGCGCTGGATGGTCTTCATCAAATCGAGGTGTGAGATATACGCCGCGCTGCCGTTTTTTTCGTATACGAGTCTTACGCTATACATGGCACGGGCCCTCCATCAGCCGCTGCGCGCCGCACATACGGCAGCCCGCTTTGCAATCCGGCGTGGCAATACCCCGAAGCGATGCTTGATATTCCGACAGCATGTATTCCTTTGTGACGCCGGAGAATATATGGTCCCACGGCAATATCTCATCCTCGGGTATCTGGCGCGCGGCATAAAACAGCGGGTCGACGCCGCAGTCGGCAAACGCCTGTGCCCACTTATCGCGGTCGAAATGTTCATCCCAGCCGTCGAGACGGCAGCCAAACTGCCATGCCCTGCGGATGACAGGCGCCAGCCTGCGGTCGCCTCTGGCAAATACCGCTTCGTAAAAGCTGACATCATATGTGTGCAGGCTGTATGTGACATTTTTAATTTTGAGGTTGTCCATAAGAAGCGCCTGCCGCCGCAGCACTTCGTCTTTCGGCGTCTGCCCGAACCACTGAAACGGCGTCTGCGCCTTTGGCACAAATGTCGATACCCCTACAGATATTTTGATGCCGCGCTGCGGGTTCGACGCGTGGCGGCGGAATACGCCGATGACCTCCTTGACCAGCTTCGGTATGCCCAGCAGGTCATCATCGCTTTCGCCGGGAAGACCGAGCATGAAGTATAACTTGACGCTGTTATAGCCCGCGCCGAACGCGACGCGGCAGGCGTCTAGCAGGTCATTTTCGTCAATATTCTTGTTGATTATGTCGCGCAGTCGCTGGCTTCCGGCCTCGGGCGCAAACGTAAGCCCGCTTTTGCGGACTTTTTGGATGCTCTCCATCAGCGGCAGGTTGAAATTGTCGACACGAAGCGACGGCAGCGCCAAGTTGACGTGCAGCGGCTCGAACTCGGCGACGAGCTCCCCGCAAAGCTGCTCGAGCTGAGGATAGTCGCTTGAGCTGAGAGAGGTAAGCGATATTTCGTCCCATCCGGACGAGCTGACAAGCGATTCGGCCTGACGCTTAAGCGTAGCGGCGCTGCGCGCGCGGATAGGGCGGTATGTGTACCCCGCCTGGCAAAAGCGGCAGCCGCGCCGGCAGCCGCGAAACAACTCAATCTGCGCGCGGTCAAACACACTTTCGGTGGACGGCACGACACAGGTCTCGGGGAAGAATGCGCCGTCCAAATCGGCGCAGACGGCTTTTGTCACCGTTTGCGGGATGCCCGGCGCGGCGGTTATTGACGCGACAGCGCCTGAGTCCGTGTAAGCAATTTCATAAAGCGACGGGACATATACGCCCTGCACCTGCGCCGCGGCGCGCAGGAAATCGGAGCGCGACGCACCGCTCCGCCGGGCTTCGCGGTACATGCTCACAAGCCGGGGCATGACCGCCTCTCCCTCGCCTACAACGATAATATCGAAGAAGTCGGCCATCGGCTCGAGGTTGTATACACACGGACCGCCCGCGATAACAAGCGGCGTCAGGCCGCCGCGCTCCCGCGATTCCAGCGGCACGCCTGCCATAGACAGCATGTTCAGCACGGCGGTGTAATTCATCTCGTACTGAAGCGTAAAGGCGAGGATGTCAAACTCTGCCACCGCGTCGCCGCTTTCAAGCGCGTACAGCGGCAAATCGAGCCTGCGCATCACGTCCTCCATATCAAAATCCGGCGCAAAGACACGCTCGCACCATACGCCGTCCATAGAGTTCAGCAGACCGTACATGATTTTTGAGCCGAGATGCGACATACCTATTTCATATAGGTCGGGGAAACAGAATGCGACACGCAGGTCGACCGACTGCCTGTCCTTTAACACGCTGCCGTACTCCCCGCCGGCGTACCGCGCCGGCTTTTTGACAGAAGCCAGCGCGGTTTTTAGTTTTTCGTTCATTATATCCTCCGCTGTTGCAAATATATCCTTAAGTATATGACGGATGACGCTTTGTGTAAAGCCTTTTACTTAAGAGACCGAGCAAAACAGCGGCCGCAGTGAGCAAAAGCGTGAAGTTCCCCCGGGATACGGTGACGACGTAGACGCCGGCCACCGCCATAACAATCCCGGTAACGGCAGTTGAAATTGCCGTAATATCGGATGCGCGCGGCTCTCCGAGAGAGCCGCACAAAACTGCATGAAGTATGCGCGCGCCGTCCATCGGCATGGCAGGCAGCATATTGAAAAGGCCGATTACAATATTGGCCCCTATAAGAAAATACATGTGAGGTGTTTGAAAAAAACGCGACAGCAGTGACAGCACCATTGCGCACATCATATTTGTCAGCGGCCCCGCCGCGGCGAGAAAGGCATCGCGGCCGTAGGATATAACCTGATGCGACGAATATGCTATTTTTAGCCCGGTCAGGCGGACATCTATGCTTTCCACCCCGCAGCCGGCTACCCAGATGCCCAGCAGATGTCCCAGCTCGTGCGCGACCACCGCGCACCATGAGAGCAAAAACCAGCCGTCGGCGTCCAGTACGAGCAGCGCAGAAGTGAACATGATAAACGGGTATGAGATATGCAGACGTTTCATACACCCTCCGCAAAAGAATCAAATCAGAAGCTTAGGTAGTCAAAAGGATTCAGGCGTTTGCCGTCCTTTAAAAGCTCGAAATGCAGGTGAGCGCCGGTCGAGTATCCTGTATTCCCCGATTTTGCGATGCGGTCGCCGCGCGAGACCGACTTGCCTGTTTTAACTTCGATTTTGCTGAGATGCGCGTAGAAGCTGACAAAACCGTCGGCGTGGGAGACCTTCATATAGTTGCCGTATACCCATGTGTAACCCGTTTCCTGCACTTTTCCGTCGGCAAACGCGCCGACGGCTGTGCCTGTTCCGACACCGACATCGGCGCCGAAATGGAATGTCGTTTCGCCGCTGATAGGATGAACGCGATAGCCGAAATACGATGTTATCGCACCTCTTACCGGCGAGACATATTTGAACGGCAGCTTATACACGTTATCATCGACATTGTCGGGGCTCGGTATCTCGAAAGGCTCATTCGGAGTTGTATCATCGCCCTCGTCCAGCGTGAGCGACACGCTTAGGCGGTGCGACGGTGTGAACAGCGGGAGCGGCGCCTCTGCCGGCCCCGAAAACATCCGGCCGGAGAGCATACCTCCGGCCGGTGTCGCTGGTAAATCAATCATAGACACATCGGAAGTGAAGCCGCCCTCTCCGTACTGCTCGGCGTCCGTTTCATCCGAATGCTCGGCTGCAAGTATGTCGGATGTTTCGGCGGCGGTTTCATCACTGACGGCCGGAATGGTACTGTCCGGCGATTCGGCATCCGAAGTGACCGGCGGAGTTGTGACGGAGGGTGTGTCTGATGCAGGCGGGTCGGTTGGTGAATCTCCCTCCAGCCCCAGCACTTTGCGGCCAAAGACAAGCGCGGCGTTTTCGTCCGGCTCTGTTTTGCCGGAAATCGCCCTGCCCAACACCTGAACCGCGCCGACATAGTCGCCGCTGCTTCGCACAATCGTGCGGACACTGTCTTTAACGGCGAGCAGCGCCGGAGATTCGGCAAACCTCAGCACGCAGCCGAGGCAGATGAGCGCCGCGAACAGCGCGATGCGGACTGTTACAGCCGCACCGGGCTTGGCGGCGCCGCGGCGGGCGGCGCGGTACTTCCCCGCCGCCCGGTTCGAGTTCCTGACGGCCATAATGCTACAGTATGATGCAGATTAGGCCGCCACTGCCCTCGTTTATGATGCGCTGCAATGTCTCCTGCAGCTTGGCGCGCGCCTCCTCCGGCATCCTGTACAGCTTGTTGTTGAGACCCTCGTTTATCAGCTCGCTTAATGATTTGCCGAATATGTTGCTCTGCCAGATTCTTTCGGGCGAGTCCTCGAACTCCGACAGAAGGTAGTGGATTAAGTCTTCCGATTGCTTTTCAGACCCGACAATGGGATTGATTTCTGTCTCGATATCGGCGCGTATCATGTGGATGCTGGGCGCGCTGGCGCGCAGCTTGACGCCGTATTGCCCGCCCGCTTTGACAATCTCAGGGTTTTCGAGCTTCAGTTCTTCTATTGCCGGCATTACAATACCGTATCCCGTCTGGCGGACCTGGGCGAGCGCGCCCTCGAGCCGTTCATAATCGGAGCGAATCTGTGCCATCCTTGTCAGCAGCGGCATTAAATCGGCTTCGTTTCTCACCTCTATGCCGGACTGGCGGCTCAGTATGTCGAAGAACAGTGACTGAGGTACGCTGACCGTCGAGCAGATGCGGCCCTCGCCGAGGTTAAGCTCGTCGATTACGGCGCGCGAAATGCACTTGCACTGCGCGATTCCCGAAATACCGGGGCGGGCGTCCTTCATTTTTGCGATGCCCTGGCATGATGCGAGTATGCTGCCGTATATGTCGCTGCGAACGCTGTTATCCGCCGGCAGCGCGGTAATCCAGTCGGGCAGTGTAAAGCAGAACTCCTTTGCGGGGAACTCGTACAGGACGCTTGAGAGAATCTCCTCGATATCGCCGGATTTAAGAGACATGCAGTTGACGGCCAACACGGTAACGCCGTACTCATTTTCAAGCTGTTGGCGGAGCTCGAGCGTGCCGGCCGATTTGGGCTCGGCCGAGTTAAGGATTATGCAATACGGCTTGTTAATCTCGTTAAGCTCGTTGATGATGCGCTTTTCGGCATCTACATAGCTGCCGCGCGGTATATCGCCAAAGCTGCCGTCGGTAGTGACAACGAGGCCGATAGTCGAATGCTCGCATATTACTTTTCGTGTCCCCATTTCGGCGGCTTTGGCTAGGGGAATCTCGTAATCAAACCACGGCGTTGTGACCATCCGCGGGTTTTCCCCTTCCATCTGACCTGTGGCGCCGTCGACCATATAGCCGACGCAGTCTATCATGCGCATGTTGAACGACGCGGTGTCGTCCATCGTTATGCGCACCGCTTCTTCGGGCACAAACTTCGGCTCGGCCGTCATGATAGTGCGGCCTGAGCCGCTTTGCGGCAGCTCGTCACGCGCGCGCTCTTTTACATAGACATTTTCTATGTTCGGCAGCACCATCTCCTCCATAAAGTTTTTGATGAATGTCGATTTGCCTGTGCGTACGGGGCCGACGACACCGAGATATATGTCGCCCCCGGTTCGCGTCGCTATCGAGTTGTATATTGTATTTTCCATATATCCTGCCCTCCGCTACTTGACAAATGGAATCATGATGAGCCTGCCGGGCGTCAAACCGGCTTCGCTTTCAAGCGAGTTGGCCGACAGTATCGCTGACGGCGTTGTGGCGTACTGTTTTGCGACGCTCCACACACTCTCACCGTCCTCGACCGAGCGCAGCACGAGCGACGCGTCGCGCACACGGCCGCGCGGGGACGTTTTATCAAGCTTGCAGCCTGTAACCTGATTGCGCGCGGCGCGGCATATGCCGCTGACAGTGACGGCCGCTGTGAAGCTTATTTCTATTACGCCCTGAGAGGTAACCTCGACGCGAACGGCTTTGGCCTCGGTTTTAACTCCTCCGCTTCCCGGGGCGGGGTGCGGCAGGTCGACATCGATGCGCTTGACCGCGCCGTAAACGCCGCCGCGTTCGTCCTGGTACATCACGGTGAAGTTAAAGCAGGCGGTTATGACATCGGCAGAAACCCTGGCGCGCTGACACCAGTGGAAGTCACATATCCTGCTTGCCGCAGGGTCAACCTCTATCGTGCCGCCGGCTTCGGCCTGAATTGTCACCGGCTCTTCTATCCCGGCCGATACCTCGGCGACGTCGAACGTCATGTCGTACGCTGTGCTGTACATGTCGCTAAGCAGCTTAACTTCGGCACTTCTTGTGACAAGCACCGAGGCGTTGCCGAATATATTGCAGTAGAGGTACATGTCTCCGTCTGCGCGGCTTAGCATCTGCGCGTCGAACTGCATTGTCTGGTAGTCAATCTCGGCGCTGTCCGACGGCTCGACGCCGTCGCTCTCGATAATCTGTGAAAACGGCAGACGATATGTGTTTTCGGTGACGCGCAGCGAGCCGCCGTTAATTGTTACAACCTTTACGACGGCATTGCCGCGCAGCATAATTTTGTTTGTCAGCACCTTGACATCCTCGGTCATCCACATCAGCTCTGAACGCAGCAGCTTGTCGCGCTCGTCAATTTCGCCGCCCATGATGCGTATTTCCTCGTTGAAGGCGATGCGCTTTTCCGCGACACCGCACATGTAGCGGATACTTTCGCGCTCGGTGAGGGTGTTTATTCCCTCGTCCGGCGCGCCGAAGGCGTCTTCGGCCAGCTCGAGCGCGGTCTTTCTGAACATGCGGATATCCACGCATATGCCGGCCTTGAGGCAGAGCTTGCGCGGGTTGAGCATTCCAGCGCCGGACGACATCGCACGGACGCTTATCACGGCGACATCCCCTGGCTGAACAGGAGCGTCGTACGTGTAGCTGAACGGAATCTGCCCCGTTATGCAGTGCAGTTCCTCCTCCCCGATGTAAAACGCCTTGGCTGTGATTTCGCCAGATACCGTAAGGCGGCCTGTGACCATAGTTTTTTCCCTGACGGCGCAGACGGCATTTGTGTACACGATGCTCAGCACATCCGGGTTTACGTCCGGCACTATGACGTCTACGGCCTCGTCATGCTCTTTTGTCATGGGTGATAGCTCTTTATATTGTCCAAAGCTATTTTTAATTACCTCCAATGATATTCCTTCCTTTCGGTGTTTATTTCTTGCTCTATTATTATTTGATAGGGCAAGCTTTTATGACAAAAGCGTGCGGCGCGGCGCGTTTGGATGATTTAGCCGTGCGAAGCAGCATGAACCGTACATGCCTGCCCTGCGCCGTACCGCATCGCGAAAAAAAACCGCGCGTTTACATCCGTAAACGCGCGGAGGTGCGGAGAGGGCGGAGGAATCAACACTGCATTATGTATCTGGCATTACGAGCGGAAAATACGCTTGAGCAACCCCGAGAGAAGGCGCGGGCTTTTTATGACGTACACTTTCATAGACTGTACCTCCCTGCATACACACTTTGCTGTGCCATCATATGCCGGTTTGCGCAGTGATGTGCGTCCTTTGAAAGCGGCGTATATAAAAAGCGCGGCGTGCCTCATTGCGCACGCCGCGCTGTGATTCAGCTTGTGCTACTGCGGCTTAAGCTCCCACTCGTTGAGCTTTGCAAGCTCGGCATAAAGCTTTTTATAGCTGTCATGCCGGGTGGCAAGCGCCGGGTTTTTTTTGATATGCCCAATGACCGCGCAGTCAGGCTCTTCGAGATGAGCGCAGTCCGAAAAGCGGCATTTGCCAAGATAAGGGCGCATCTCGGGGAAGCACCATGCGAGCTTATCCTTTGGTATGCGGCTGACTTTCGTGATGTCGAATACCGAAAACCCCGGTGTGTCGGCGACATATCCCCCGCCGCCGACACGAAGCAGCTCGACATGGCGCGTCGTGTTCTTGCCCCGGGCGATACGCTGACTGATGTCACCCACGCTGAGCGAAAATCTGCTGTCGAGCTTGTTGAGCAGGCTCGATTTTCCAACGCCGGAGTTGCCGGTAAACGCCGAAACACAGGAGGTGAGCAGACGGCGAAGCTCGTCGACGCCCTGACCCGTCTCGGCGCTGACGGATATAACGCGCAGCCCCGCGGCGAGATATGTGTCACGCAGCGCGCAGCTGCTGTTCAAATCGCTTTTGCCAAGTAAAATGACCGGCTCGACCTCCTGCCATGCGGCGATAACCGTGACCTTGTCGATGAGATATGTGTCGGTGACCGGCGGAGCCTGACTTGCGACGATGAACAGCCTGTCGATATTGGCGACGGCGGGACGCACAAATGAGTTCCTGCGCGGGGCAATGGCAACGATATACCCCTCTCCGTTGTCGTCAGTCTCGATTGTGACATCGTCACCGACCAGCGGCGCATACTCCCCTATCCGCAGCCTTCCGCCGGCCTTGCACGGAACTGCAAGGCCATTGCAGTCGACAGTGTAGTTGCCGCCGACTCCGCGGGTTATGACCCCCTGCGCGACTTGCTTATCCATCAGAATGTGATGTCACTGGTGGTTTCACTCCCATTTTGAACAACTTTAACCGTGGCGAGGCCGGACAGTCCGACAAGCTCGACCGAAATTGAGCCCTCGCTGCTGTAGTGCGTGCCCTCGTACTCCAGATATCCGTTGACGTATATCTGCACGCTGATTCCGCCGTCGGCATTGGTGAGATTGACGGTGTACATGTAATAGCGTAAATCGCTGCCCGCCGTGCGATACGCCTCCGGAATATACCGCGTGCCCGAGCCGGTAGGCGTCGACGCCGGCGGCGCCGTTGTAACGCTGCTCGGCGGGACGGTGCTGCTGTCCGGCGGTTCGGTGGCGGCGGTGCCGACGCTATAATGGACGTCGACGGTCGATTCCTCCATTATATCCTGCCCGACAGGCTGAACCTGGAACACGATAGTGCCGGCAGGCTTATCGCTGTCGACAGGGTCGGCAAAGCCAAGGACAAGATTGAACTCGGCAAGCTTTGTGCGCGCCTCGTCAAGCGTAAGGCCGGTAAGGTCCGGCGTTTTTACCATGCCAAGCTCCTTGCCCTTGCTGATGATGACGACGACAGTGTCGCCCGGTGTAAGCTCGGCGTCCTTACCCGGCTCGGTGCGGATGACAAATCCCTTTTGCACGCCCTCGTTGAACTCGTCGAGGTTTTCATATACCGGAACAAGACCGAGATTGCGCAGGTTCGTTATGACCTGCTGGCCGAGGACACCGGCATAGTCCTCTAAAATCGTCTTCTTGGGACCGCGGCTTGTAACAAGCTCGATGCGGTCGCCCTTGTCGGCGCTGTGGCCTCCAAGCGGTGTCTGGGACTTGACTGTGCCTGCCGGAATTGAGTCGTCATACACCGACTCTCCCTGCACAATTATGAAATCATTGCGGTATTCGGCGTATTTGTCCTCCTTCATTATCTCCTCGTACTTGAGCCCGACGAAGTTTGGAACCTTGAGCTTATTGTTTTCGGCCGTGCCGAACGGGTCAATAATCGATATCATGAAGTATATCGCGCCGGCGAAGAAAACAGCGACCGCGATTATGCTGAATATTAGCGACGCAGGGAAGCCGGAGCCCTTGCGCTTTTGTGGCTGCTCGTATTCAGACTCCCTTGCGCGCCTCGGCTTTTGCGGCAGAGGCTCGGGGTCCTGCAGCCGACGCCCCTGTTGAGGCTCGACATTCTGCTGGCGGCGGCTTTGCTGATGCAGCTCTACCTCGCCGGTGTTGTTGAGGCGGCGTGTATGGTCCATCCCCGCCCTGTTCGCCGCCGCGACCGGGTCGATGTTTTCGTCCTTTGGGATGACGACGCGGAAGCTGGGATCGTTGCGGAAGCTTTCAAGGTCGTCAAGCATGTCGGTAGCGGAGGAGTAACGCTTGCTGAGCGACGGATTCATAGCCTTCATTGTTATGTCTTCAAGCGCGCCGGGTATGCCGCTGACAAAGTCACTAGGTGGCAGCGCGATGGAGTTGATATGCTGCAAGGCTATGGAAATCGGGGTGTCCCCCTCGAACGGAAGCCTGCCTGTCAGCATTTCGTACATCACGACACCGAATGAGTATATATCGGCGCGGTTGTCGATATGGCTGCCCTTGGCTTGCTCGGGCGAGACATAGTGGACTGAGCCTATTGCTTCGCCCATGTTATATGTATCCTGCTTGGAGACGTGCCGGGCGATGCCGAAATCGGCGACCTTAACGGTGCCGTCGGCGAGCAGCATTATATTCTGCGGTTTGATATCGCGGTGGATTATGCCGCGGCTGTGCGCGTGCTCAAGCGCCTTGGCTATCTGTATGGAAAAAAATGTAACCTCTTTGATTGACAGAGGCCCGCGGCGGCCGAGATAATCCTTTAGCGTTATCCCGTCAATCAGCTCCATGACTATGTACTCGATGCCCTCGGTGCGCGAGACGTCGTAGACGGCGACAATATTCGGGTGCGACAGCATCGCAACGGCCTGAGACTCGTCATAAAATCTGCGCCTGAAATCATCGTCGACAGCGTACTCATCCTTGAGCACCTTTAACGCGACATACCGGTTGAGCCGGTGGCATTTGGCCTTGTATACAACCGCCATGCCGCCGACGCCTATAATCTCGAGTATCTCGTATCGACCGTCGAGCATTCTGCCAATAAACCTGTCCATTTGTTTTTCCTCGCTTTACTCAGATGCCGCACTGTGCGGACAATGTTCAGTTCGGCCTGCTAGAATGAAGCCAATATCATTGTGATGTTATCGCGCCCGCCGCGCTGCGACGCTATGTCCAGCAGCGACTGGCAAGCGTTTTCCGGCTTGTGCGAGAAGAATATTTCGTAATAAATCTCCGGCTCGCTCACCTCGTTCGTCAGGCCGTCGCTGCACAGCAGGACATATTGCCCCTCCTTGAGAGTGAGACGGAATGTGTCGCATTCGACATCCGGCTCGACACCGAGCACACGGGTGATGACATTGCGGTTTGGGTGGCTAAGCGCCTCGCTGTGCG
This sequence comes from Oscillospiraceae bacterium, assembly GCA_031552995.1. Taxonomy (GTDB): domain Bacteria; phylum Bacillota; class Clostridia; order Oscillospirales; family Butyricicoccaceae; genus JAVBMB01. Next base: position 2,808 of record JAVBMB010000010.1, on the reverse strand, counting down.
ACAGCTCTCCCCGACGAATCATCTCGGAGACAAGTGAGTGGTCGAGCGTTATCTGGCGTATGCCGTTTTCATCGATTATATAGGCGCGGCTGTCGCCGACATTGCCGATGACCGCCTGATTGCCGCAGCAAAGCATACATACAATCGTCGTGCCCATACCGTTGAGCTCGGGATCGCCGCTGCCGCGCTCGTACACCTGCCTGTTTGCCTGCTCGACAGCCTTTCGCATGACATCCTCCATCGTGCGCTGGGTGAATACCGGGCGAGAGCCGCTGTCGATTGCGGCGGCAAACGCGTCGATGGCTGTCCGGCTTGCCACCTCGCCGCCGTTCACCCCACCCATGCCGTCACATACGGCGCAGTAAAGCTTCTGGCTGTCGGAACTGAACATATATGAATCTTCGTTGATCTGGCGGACTTTACCGGCATCGGTGATTGCCCAGACTCTCACACATCCACCTCTTTCACGAATACCTGCGCCTAAGCTGGCCGCAGGATGCATCTATATCGGAGCCGAGACTCCGCCTGACCGTCGCGTTGATATGATTCTTGGTAAGTATGTCCTGAAACACCTTGACACCGCGCGCATTCGTCGGGCTGAGTGGGCTGCCCTCGACACGGTTGAGCGGAATGAGGTTGACGTGGCAATTCATTCCCTTTAGCAGCTTTGATAGCTGCTCGGCCTGACGCGGCGAATCGTTGACGCCCGCAATCATTGCGTATTCGAACGATATGCGCCGGCCGGTTTTATCAAAATAGAGCCTGCAGCTCTTCATAAGCGCGGCAAGCGGATATGTGCGGTTAACCGGCATGATTTTGTCGCGCAGCGCATCATCCGGCGCGTGAAGCGACACGGAGAGCGTCAGTTGCAGCTTATGCCCGGCCAGCTCATCTATCTTGGGAACGATACCGCAGGTCGACAGCGAGATGTGCCGCATACCGATGCCCACCCCCCTGGAATCGGAGATAATTGACAGGAAGCCGAGTACATTTTCCATATTGTCCAGCGGCTCTCCGGTGCCCATCAGCACGACATTTGACACGGCCTTGCCGCTGCCCGCCCCGGCATATATCACCTGGTCGAGCATCTCACCCGCCGTGAGGTTGCGCGAGCGTTCGGGGTCGAACGAGGCGCAGAAAACGCAGCCCATTTTGCATCCCGCCTGCGTTGATATGCAGACGCTGTTACCGTGGTGGTAGCTCATCAGCACAGATTCAATTCTGTTGCCGTCGCGAAGCCCGAACAGGTATTTTACTGTGCCGTCCTGCAGAGATTCACGCTTTGCGATGATTTCGGGCTGCGAAATGAAGCACAGCTCATCAAGCTTTGCGCGAAGCTGCAGCGGAATGTCGCTCATGCCGGAGAAATCGGCAGCGCCGCGGCTGAGGCTGCGGAATATCTGCCCGGCGCGGTATTTGGGCTCTCCCAAAGATATAATATACTCTTCAAGCGCACTATATGTAAAGGATTTTATGTCTGTTTTGTCTGTCATACACCATCCTCGTGTTCGGAAACAATGTGATAGCTCGCGTTGGCGCAATTAGCCGCGCGAAGCGCGACCGCTGATCAGTCCCTGCGTCGTCCGCCGCCAAACAGCAGAAGAAGACGGAGCAGCTGCGCAAGCGAGACTGCGAGCGCGGCAAGATATGTCATCGCGGCGGCACTTAGCGTCTTTTTTGCGCCGGGAAGCTCGTCTCCGTTGAGCATGCCGCCCTCTTCCAGCGCGGCGATGGCGCGGCTTGAGGCATTGAACTCGACCGGGAGCGTGACGACCTGAAACACAACCGCGGCGAGGAAAAATATGATGCCGATGAGGAAAAGCGACTCGTAGTTGAAAATCAGGCCGATTAATATCAGCGGCCACGACAGCGTTGAGCCGATCTGTGAGACCGGGATGATTGCCGAGCGGATTTTAATCGGCATGTATCCCTGCGCGTACTGCGCGGCGTGCCCCGCCTCGTGCGCCGCGACGCCGACAGCGGCGACAGACGGCGAGTCGTAGACATCCTGCGACAGCCGAATCACCTTTGCTTTTGGGTCAAAGTGGTCGGTCAGCTTGCCCTGAACGCGCTCGATTGTTACATCGAACACGCCGTTTGCGCGCAGAACAGCCTGAGCAGCGCCGGCGCCGGTGAGGCCGCTGCGCGTGCGCTGCTTTGAAAACCTGTTGAATGTAGAGCTGACCTTGGCCTGCGCAAAAAACGCGAAGAGCATGGCCGGGATGACGAGAATAAGATAATAGATGTCGATGCCGTAGAACATAGTTATACTCCTTAATGTGTGGCGGGGCTGTAATGCATAACAGCTTTACACGTACTGTGATTACTGAAACGATGTACCAATATAATCCGCATGGCCGCGAAAAAATGCCTCGCTGACCATTTTTTTGCCGCCCGGCACCTGGATGCCTGTGATGATTATTCTGCCCGGAGAGCATGAGATTATCGCACCGTCTTTTGTGACGCGCTCTATTGTTCCGGCGGGCGCTGACGCTTCACCTTCCGCCACAGAGGCGCCGAACAGCTTTATTTTTTCGGCGCCGCGCACCGCAAACGCGCCCGGAACGGGGTCAAATGCGCGGATGTGGTTCGCGACGGCGGTGGCGGGGCGAGCGAAGCTGACACGGCAGTCATCGGTGGTTATCATTCCGGCATATGTCATGCCGTCCTCCGTCTGAGGCACGGGTGCCGCCTTGCCGCATTCTATCAGCTTTATTGCCTCGACCGCGGCGGCGGCGCCTATACGCGCCAGCCTGTCGTGCAGCGTGCCGAATGTGTCATCCGGCTTAATCGGTGTCTCGGCGCGGT
>JAVBMB010000059.1:0-13823 GCA_031552995.1 Oscillospiraceae bacterium | reverse complement strand
GCTTGGAATCGGCGCTCTGCCCGACGCGCTGCTGATGGCGCTTAAGGATAAGAAGGACATGGGCATCCCTACCGAGATGTTTATCGATACGGTCGTCGACCTGATTGAGGCGGGAGTTATAACCAACAAGCGCAAGGAGCTTATCCCCGGCAAAAACGTCGCCACATTCCTTATCGGCAGCCGCAGGCTGTATGACTATGTCGACCGCAACCCAGATGTTGAGATGCATCCGGTCGATTTTGTAAACGACCCGACAACGATAATGAAGCTGGACAATATTGTGGCGATTAACTCGTGCATGCAGGTCGACTTAACCGGCCAGATTTGCGCCGAGACAATCGGTTCGAAGCACTATTCCGGCTCGGGCGGGCAGGTGGACTTTATGCGCGGTGCCGCGATGAGCAAGAACGGACGGGCCGTGATATGCATACTGTCGACGACAAAGGGCGGGGCTGTGTCGCGCATCGTACCTTTCCTGGAGCCCGGCGCGGCAGTTACGACACTGAGAAATGACGCGCAGTTTGTAGTAACCGAGTACGGTATAGCCGATTTGCGCGGCAAGACATCGCGCGAGAGGGCGCGCGCGCTGATAGCCATAGCACATCCCAAGTTCCAGGATGAGCTTAAAGCGAAGTTTGTGGAGATATTCAAGCAGGAGTTCTGAACGCAGGTGTATAACAGCCGCAAGCGGCTGTTATACACTGATTTTTCGAAGCGAGTTGTAATAAAAAAGATAATATAATGTGGGCGGAAAGGATGAACGTGCATGATACCGATTAACGGGACGCAGGACAACTATCTTAAGGACATCACAAGGCATCCTGTTGGGGATCTCGGAGTCATAGCAATGCCGGGGTGCGAGGATATCGTCGATATGGTTGATTCGTATCTGCTGGGTGTCCGCAGCGGCCTTGCGCCGGATGACGAGTGCGATGCAATAGTCCGAAAGACATTTAAAATGTTCGCGAAATGCCCGCGCTTCGGCACGGGCGAGGGCAAGGGGATACTTAGCCAGTCTGTGCGCGGATACGATATCTATATCATCTGCGATGTTTTTAACTACGGCGTAAAGTACAAGATGTACGGCGCCGAAGTGCCGATGAGTCCCGATGACCACTATCAGGATTTGAAGCGCGTCATCGCGGCCATAGGCAGCACGGCGCGCCGTGTTACTGTCATAATGCCGATGCTGTATGAAGGGCGGCAGCACCGCCGCACGGCGCGTGAATCTCTTGACTGCGCGATGGCGCTGCAGGAGCTTATGAGTATGGGCGTGTCGACTGTCATCACATTCGATGCGCATGACCCGCGCGTGCAAAATGCGATACCGCTCGGCGGGTTCGAGGATGTGCATCCGACCTATCAGATGATTAAGGCCATGGTCAATAATGTGCCCGATATCAAGTTCGACAAGGAAAAAACAATGATTATCTCGCCCGACGAGGGCGGAATGGGGCGTTGCATCTACTATGCCTCGGTGCTTGGGCTTGACCTTGGCATGTTCTACAAGCGGCGGGATTATTCGACGATTGTCAACGGCCGCAACCCGATAATCGACCACCAGTTCCTGGGCGATAATGTGGACGGCAAGGATGTCATCATCGTCGACGATATGATAAGCACAGGTGACTCGGTCATCGACATCGCCGAGCAGCTTAAGGACCTTGGCGCGAACAGGGTGTTTATGTTCTCCAGCTTCGCGATGTTCACCGAGGGGCTAAGCCGCATGGATGAGGCGTATGAGAAGGGCCATATCGAGAAAGTATTCTCAACAAACCTGACGTATCGCAACCCGGAGCTGATTGACCGCCCGTGGTACTGCGAGGTCGACATGTCGAAGTTCCTAAGCTATATAATCGACACGCTTAACAGGGACAAAACTATCGCCGAGCTGATAAACCCGGTGAAGAAAATCAACACATTTCTTGTGCGCAGGGGGTTGAAAAAGCCCGAGCCAAAGGATAAGAAATAGTGATTAAACCCTCCGGATTCCTCCGGAGGGTTTTTACAGCCCGTCCGCACTTGCGCTGAAAGCAAAGTGATGTTATGATGTACTTTGTAAATAACCGACAATTCTTGGGGGTAGTATGGAAGAGTTTATTGGCGCAAAACGCGTCGTGCTTAAAATCGGCACATCGACGCTGACATATGAGAGCGGTCACCTGAATCTTAGGCGGGTGCAAACGCTGTGCCGTGTGCTTGCCGACATTCAAAACAGCGGCAGGCAGGTTATAGTCGTGTCGTCCGGCGCTATCGCAGTCGGCGTAGGGAAGCTTAGGATGGGCGCGCGGCCGCAGGATGTACAGTCCAAGCAGGCGGCCGCTGCCGTTGGGCAGTGCGAGCTGATGGCGATATACGACCGCGGCTTTGCCGAATATGGCCATACAGTGGCACAGCTTTTGCTGACGCGCCAGGATATAGACAGCGACGCGCGGCGCGGGAATGTGATAAACACGCTGTCGCGTCTGCTTGAAATGGGCGCAATACCGATAATCAACGAGAACGATACCGTTGCGACCGAGGAGCTTGAGTTCGGGGACAACGACACACTGTCGGCGATAGTTTCCGTAATGGCGGGTGCCGATTTGCTTGTATTGATGTCGGATATCGACGGATTGTTTACAGCCGACCCGAATAAATGCAAGGACGCGAGGCTGATTGAGCGCGTCGGCGACATTACGCCAGAGCTTGAGGCGCTGGCCGGCGATTCGAGTACCGAGCGCGGCACTGGAGGCATGATAACAAAGCTTCAGGCCGCAAAGATTTGCCGCGGCGGCGGAGTGAATATGGCCATAATAAACGGCGCAAGGCCGGAGAATATCTATGACGTGCTTGAGGGAAGACGCAACGGCACGGCGTTTGTATGGGGTGAAAATAATGCTTGAGACAGGCGAGAGAGCAAAGGCTGCGGCAGGTGTTATAGCCCTGACGTCGGCAAAAATGCGCAACGACGCGCTTTTGCGTGTCGCGAGCGGAATTATTGCCGAAAGCAAAAAAATACTTGACGCCAACAAGACAGATGTTGACGCAGTGAAATCCGCCGGGCTGACACCATCGCTTATTGACAGGCTCAGCCTCGATATCAACAGGCTGCAGGGCATTGCCGAAGCCGTCAGGGTCATAATTGCACTGCCTGATCCCGTCGGCGTCATTGAAGGCGGTGTTACGCGGCCGAACGGCCTGCGTATTGTCAGGACAAAGGTTCCGCTGGGCGTCGTCGGCATGATATTTGAGGCGCGGCCGAATGTGACGGCCGACGCCTCGGCGCTGTGCATCAAGTCGGGCAACGCGTGCATCCTTCGCGGCGGCAAAGAGGCGATTAACACAAATATCGCCCTGGCCGGTGTGATTCGCGCGTCGCTTGAAGCTGCCGGCCTGCCGGCCGATTGTGTGCAGCTTGTTGAGGATACTTCGCACGCCAGCGCAGAGCGGATGATGCGTATGAACGGAATGATTGACGTGCTTATTCCGCGCGGCAGCGCCGGGCTTATCCGCGCAGTGGTCGAAAACGCGACCGTGCCTGTCATCGAGACAGGGGCGGGAAACTGCCATGTGTATATTGACAGCGCAGCAGACCTTGATATGGGCGCAAATATCATATTAAACGCTAAGACTTCGCGCCCGTCGACCTGTAACGCGGCCGAGACGCTGCTTGTACATCGCCTTGTTGCCGCGCAATTTTTGCCGATGGCGGCAAAGCTGCTTAACGAAAAGAGTGTAAAGCTCTTTGGCTGCCGACGTTCGTTGCAGATATTAGGTGAGTCGGCACAGCCGGCAACAGAGCAGGACTATGCGACGGAGTATCTCGATTTTGTGCTTGCCGTGAAGGTTGTTGATGATATCCACGAGGCGATTGACCATATCAAGCGGTATTCAACGGGGCACAGCGAGGCGATTGTGACCGAAAGCTACAGCGCCGCCGAGTATTTTTCGGCACATGTCGACGCGGCTGCGGTGCTTGTAAATGCGTCGACGCGCTTTACGGACGGTGCCGAGTTCGGCGAGGGCGCCGAGATAGGGATATCGACGCAGAAGCTGCACACCCGCGGGCCGCTAGGACTGAGGCATTTGACGTGCGACAAGTATATTGTCTATGGGACGGGGCAGGTAAGGGAATAACAGCTGCTTGAGTAATGATAAAAGCTTCAGGCGAACTTCAAAAACGAGCTGATATGTCTGCGCTGAACGCGGCACGGCCTTTGGTTTGCGGCATATTCCCCGTCTGTTCAACCAAATATGAGCTCAATGACTCGTGCCTTACACAAACAAAACCCCCTGATGCGTACATCAGGGGGCGTTTTCTATTCTCTTTTGTTCGGGATTTGTACAACCGGCAAAGCTGCAATTCTATCTGTTAGAACACTGTGCCGGAGCCGATATAGCGTGTTTTGTAGTAGCCTGTGCTCATCGATTCGTACTCGACAACGCCGCCGGGCGACGGAGCGTGGATAAACTCATCGTTGCCGACATAGATACCGACATGGCCGACAACACCTTTTTTGCCGTTTGAGAAGAACACAAGGTCGCCTGGCTGAAGCTCTGACTTGGATATCTTCGTCACGCTATTGCTATACTGCCCCGATGATGAACGCGAAAGCGATATGTCGAATTGAGCGAACACATATTGCGTAAAGCCCGAACAGTCGAAGCCCTTGCTGGGCGACGCGCTGCCGTACTTATATTTAATGCCGAGCAGCGTAGCTGCAAACTCAAGGATATCCTTGCGTGTGCCGCTTACATCGGATGGTACTGCCTTAGCGGCGGCCTTGACGGTAGCCTTGGCCGAAGTGGTGCTGTATGTAACAACGGTGTTGTCCGTAATAGCGACGAAGTCGGGGCTTATATAGCCCGTCGTGCCGTCATTCGTCCTGACCTTGAACCAACCGGAGTTGATGCCGATGATGTTGGTTATTGTGCCGTTGCTGAGCTTTTTGAGTATTGAAGCGTCGGTGCTTGGTTTTTCGCGCAGGTTAAGAACTTCGGTCGTAACCTTGGCGCCGCCCGGCTCGACATTCATGATTTCCTGAGTCTCGAGATATTCGGCACTGACAAAGCCTGTCTTGCCCTCGAACGCCACTTTATACCATTCGCCGCTCTTGTCAAGCACGGCAACACGCGTACCGCTGGCCAGCTGAAAGATAGACGCATCGCTGACGGAGGGGCCGCTCCTCATATTAAGGGTGGATTCGGCGGTTACCGTTCCGCCTTGAATATCATAGGCGGCGACACCAACCGTAATGGCGAGGACAAGGAAAAGCGAAACAACCAGCATCTTTTTAAACATATAAACGAACGCACCTCCACAACCGCCAGTGGATCATCGCAGCTATTTGCCGCTGAGCGCCCTCTCAAGCCAGATGGACGCAATGTCCATCGCATTGTAAAGACCCTCTCGTTCGGCGGATTTGATTACTCTGTCCTTTGAACTGATATCAGGGTCGGTAAGCTGAAGCTGGATTGAGACCTTCTTTGTTAAGTCAAGATCCCCGTTTTTGCCGGAAGACAGAACCTGCAGCATAACAATATATTTATCCGACATGCTGCCGTAGTAAATGATTGTGTCTTTCCTCATCAAGGGACGCCCTTTGTAGCTAAGGGGAAAGTCCTTCTTGTTCGTATCCATCAGCATACCTCCATATTAAGTATCATATCATAAAAGTTACAAAAGTCAAACAAAATAGTTACAAAAAGTGTACAAAAAAAGCGTCGTTTTTTTGGATGGCTGGAAAAATCGAAAAAAATCATTGGGAAAAATGGATTTATTTGACAATATTTAGCCCCATACTTTACTAAACTCGTTGAAATAAATAAATCGGGCCGCCGAGGGCGGCGACCCCGATTATTATGGCAGAAAGGTGTTCTATTCCGACAGGTATTGTCGCACAAGCTCCTGTAAAAGCTCGTCCCTGTCTATCTTGCGTATCAGGCTGCGCGCGTTGTGGTGGTTCGTAATATATGTGGGATCCTCCGACAGCAGATACCCGACAATCTGGTTGATGGGGTTGTAACCCTTTTCGCGCAGAGCGTCGTAGACTGTGGTCAATGTCCGCTTCATCTCCAGTCCGGCGTCATCATTTATTGAAAACTTTCGCGTTCCGTCGTTCATACAGACACCCTCCCACTATATATATTTACAGATGCATTATACACCCAAAATGTAGTAATGTAAAGGGAATTATGCCCTGAGCACGGCCGAAAAATCTCTTGAGAGGCCGCCTAGTATGCTGTCCATTATCACATCCGTCTCGCTGTCGGTAAGTGTATGGTCGGCGCTGCGGAACGAAAAAGCAAACGCGACACTCTTTTTATTCTGCCCAACCTGGGCGCCTTGATACACGTCAAACAGCTCGACAGATTCGAGCGCGGTGCCCGCCGAGTCGCGTATGCAGTCTTCAAGCTGCTGAACATATACATTTTCGTCGCAGATTATAGCTAGATCCCTGGTGACGGCGGGGTAGCGCGGTACGGGACTATACAGCCTGCGCGTGTCGCGGCAGGCGTACAGCGCGTCGACGCTCAGCTGGGCGACACAGGCTGCCGCGCCTATACCGAAGTTTTCCAGCACATCCGGATGAACTTGCCCGATGACACCGACAATCTTGCCGCCGCAGACGATATCGGCTGTGCGTCCGGGGTGATAGCTGACCGGGTTCCTGTTAGGCTCGAAACGATATCCGGGGATGCCGGAGGCGTCGAGCAGGTTTTCTACAGCGCCCTTCAGCGAGGCATAGCCGCCGTCGCCGTAGCTGCCCATGATTAGCGTCAGACGCTCATCAGGAAGCACTGTCGTGTCTACGGCGCCGTCATTCATCATCGGGCGGTAGACGACTGCCATCTCATACAGCTTTGCCTGGACGCAGCGGTGGTTGTAATTGCGGGCAATGACCTCCAGCATGGAGGGGAGCAGCGTTGTGCGCATCAGGCTCTGATCCTCGCCCAGAGGGTTGATAAGCTTTATTGCATGGCGTATCGGGCTTGACTGCGGAAGCTCTATGCGGTCGAGCGTCCTGGGGCTGATGAACGATATCGAGCGTGTCTCGTAATAACCGTTGGCAATGCATGCGTCGGCCAGTGTATTGTGGAAGTTCTGTATATCGGTCAGCCCGCCTGTGACGGCGCGCGACAGGAAGAGAGTCGGCTCGATATTGTCGTAGCCGTAGAAGCGCGCGACCTCCTCGGCGATGTCGGCAAAGCCCTCGACATCATCGCGCCATGAGGGCACGGTTATGTCGTCGCCGTCGACGGTGAACCCGAGTGCCGTCAACCACGTTACCATATCGGCGCGCTCAATCTCCGCGCCGATGAAGCGGCATATACGCCCGGTCTCCAGTTTGATAACGCGAGGTGTTTTTTTGCTGGGATAGACATCGATAACACCGCCGACGACTTTGCCCGCGCCGAGAAGCTCGACAAGCTCGAGCGAGCGCAGCAGCGCGGGAAGCGTATTTTCGCTGTCCAGCCCCTTTTCAAACCTGCCGGAAGCCTCTGTCCTCATTCCGATGCGGCGCGACGAGCCGCGCACGCTGGGGCCGCTGAAGCAGGCGGACTCGAGCACAATCATTGATGTCGAGCCGGTTATCTCCGAGTTTTCGCCGCCCATGACGCCGGCAATACCGACCGCCTTGCGCGGGTCGGTTATCAGCAGCGTATTGTCTGAAAGCTCGCGCGTCTGGCCGTCGAGCGTGACTATTGTCTCACCGCGCACGCTGCCGCGAACGATTATTTTTTTGTCTGCAATGCAGCTGTAGTCGAATGCGTGCATCGGCTGGCCGTATTCTAGCATTACATAGTTTGTGATGTCGACGATATTGTTTATCGGGCGCACGCCGGCATTGCGCAGGCGGTCACGCATCCACTGCGGTGACGGGGCGATGACGATGTCGGTCACCATCGCGGCCGTGTAGCGCATGCACAGGTCGGGCGCGGCAATCTCGACGGACAGGTAATCGGAGATATCGCCGTGTGTAGATTTGACGGCGGGCGACGGAATATGAAGCGGCGCGCCATAGGTCGCGGCGCTCTCTCTCGCAATGCCGATGACGCTGAGGCAGTCCGGCCGGTTCGGTGTGATTTCGAACTCGATGACCGTTTCGTCAAGGCCAAGAGCCTTGACAAGGTCGTCCCCCGGCTTGACGCCGCGTTCGGGAGGAAATACGAGTATGCCGTCGTCAGCCGCCCACGGGCAGTCGCCCTGGCTAAGACCAAGCTCCTGGAACGAGCAAAGCATGCCCTGCGACGGCTCGCCGCGCATTATGGCGGCTTTTATATCGCCGCCGGGCAGCTTGGCACCGTCGACGGCCAGGGCGACAAGGTCGCCGGCCGTCAGATTAGGCGCGCCGGATACAACCTGAACCGTCTCGCCGCCGGTATCAATGTCGCATATGCGCAGATGGTCCGAGCCGGTGTGCGGGCGAACATCCGTTATTTTGGCGCAGATTACGCCGGTAACCAGCGGCGTGCTCCACCCCTCGACCTTTGAGCCGCTCATTGTCATCTTGTGCGAATACCCGCGCGGCGCGTCGGTGATTTTGGTATAGTCGTTAAGCCAGCTGTATGGCAATTTCATGATGTCACATCTCCTTTGTTTTGGCGTTAGAACTGGCGCAAAAAGCGCATATCGCCCTCGTAAAAATGGCGCAAATCGTCTATGGAATAGCGCGCCATCGTCAGGCGCTCCAGCCCCATGCCAAAGGCGAAGCCGGAGTATTTTTGGGGGTCGATGCCGCTGTTTTGAAGCACGAACGGATGGACCATGCCGCAGCCGAGTATTTCGATAAAGCCCTCGCCCTTGCACAGCGGGCAGCCGACGCCGTGGCACTTGAAGCAGGTGACATCCATCTCGGCCGACGGTTCGGTGAACGGGAAGTAGTGCGGGCGGAAGCGGACACGCGCATAGTCCCCGTACAGCTGCTTGGCAAAGACGGCCAGCGTGCCCTTAAGGTCGCCCATCGTAATGCCCTCGTCGACAACAAGGCCCTCAATCTGGAAGAACGCCGGCGAATGTGTCGCGTCGAACTGGTCGTTGCGGTATGTCCTGCCGGGCGAAATAATGCGTATCGGCGGCTGCTGCTTTTCCATCGTGCGCACCTGCATCGGCGACGTCTGCGTGCGCAGCACGATATTGTCGCTGACGTAGAATGTATCGGTCAGCTCCTTTGAGGGATGATTGTCCGGCGTGTGCAACGCGTCGAAATTATAGTACGTGTACTCGACCTCCGGCCCTTCGGCAATCGAAAAGCCCATGCCGGTGAATATACCGTAGATGTCGTCCAGCACCTGCGTCATCGGATGACGTCTGCCCATCCTCTGGCGGATACCCGGCAGTGTGACGTCGATTGTCTCGCTGCCGAGCCGCTTTTGCGCTTCGGCGCGGGCTTCGGCGGTCACCGCCGCGTCAAGCGCCGATTCGATATCCTCGCGCACTGTGTTGGCAAGCTGCCCGATTACCGGGCGCTCGTCGGCGCCGAGCGCGCCCATGCCGCGAAGAATGGCTGTAAGCTCACCTTTTTTGCCCAAATATTTTACCCGTGTTTTTTCAAGCGCATCCGTGCCGCAGGCCTGCGATATCTCGTCAAGCGCGGCTGTGCGGATTTGCTGAAGCTGTTCCCTCATTGCCAATCGTCTCCTCTATATCCTGTATTTTTCACTGAAAAATAAAATGCCCCCATCCCACAAAGGGACGAAAGCATACTTCCGCGGTACCACCCACATTCCCGTCATAAAAAACGGGCGCTCTTGCCTTAACGCGGCACGCAACGCCGTGGCCTACAACAGCAAAGCTTCAGCCAAGGTGCTCGAAAGTGAACTTCACACGTCCCGTACGCAGGCGGCTTGCAGCCGGTGACCGCCATTCTCTGTTCGCCGTGGGCGCGCTACTCTCTTTGTCACAGCATCGATATTATGATAATTTATACCACATTTGAAAAGCGATTGCAAGTGGAAATGCGGCGCTGGCGCGTGATTTTGTAATAAAACGAATGATGCGCGCTTAGATATCATTTGGGAGGTGCGCATGATGAAGAAAATAACAGCCGCCATAACACTTTTGACGGTTTTTTTGTGCGGGTGCGCAAAAGGGACGGTCGACCTGGAGAATATCTCAAGTCTGTATCAAAATGCCGTTTCTATATCGGCGCAGGTGCGCGTGTTGTCGCGCACCGACGTTATGATAGATTACACGCTCGACTATCGGCAGACAGCGTCTGAGACGCGCGTGACGATAACCGAACCGCTGCCGCTTGCCGGAATATCCGCAAGCATTATCGGCGGCGGGGCAAAAATCCTGTTTGACGGGGTTGCGCTTGAGACGCTGCTGCCCGGTGTGCCGGGGTTTTCCCCGGTCGACGCGATGAGCGGGCTTATTGCCGACCTGCGCGGCGGGCTGCCGCAGGATTATTCTGTGGAAAAACGCGGCGGCGGCGACGCCGTTGCCGTGACGTACAGCGGCGCACATGAAGAGTATTCCTGCGAAAAGCGTGTGTGGCTGGACGCCGTCAACTATGCGATAAAAAGCTGCGAGTTCTATCTGGACGGACAGCTCGTGATGACGCTGGAGACGGTATCGATTAGCATATTTTGACATATTTGCCATGTTTAACGGGCAAAATATGTCGATTTGAGATTGCGAAACGCCGCATATCATGATATACTGTCTGCATTGGCAGCGGCGCGTCAAAAAACGGGACGCGGGCGCGCAATGCAGGTCACATCAGCGGGAAAGATGACATATACTGTCGTGTAGACACGCCGCGGTTTTCCTAAGCATTGGCGAGCCGGTCATTTTTGCTTATCTTTTTTTGCGAATGATTAAAATGATGCCTTGCGTGGGAAAATAATGTTGCGGACTTGTCCGACTATTTCCTGCGGAGCGTGATTGACATGGACCAAATATCCGGTAATGTCAGGCGGGGGGATATTTTTTATGCCGACCTCAGCCCGGTGGTGGGCAGCGAGCAGGGCGGCATGAGGCCGGTGCTGATCGTGCAAAACGATGTCGGGAACAAATACAGCCCGACAGTCATCGCGGCGGCGATAACCTCTCAGCAAAACAAAGCGCGACTGCCCACACATATCGAAATATCGGCACGCACATATGGCCTGTCGAAGGATTCGGTTATCCTGCTGGAGCAGGTGCGCACGTTAGATAAGAAGCGACTTAGAGAAAAAATGGGAAGTCTTGACGACGGCCTTATGCAACAGGTTGACAGCGCGATTGCCGTTAGCTTCGGGCTGGATAATCAAAACACCGTGGAGGGATAGAAGTTGAACAAAAGGAAGTGGACTATCTGGCTTAGCGCCGCACTGCTGATTGTGCTTGCCGTAACGGGCTATTTTGCCATTGCCGCCGAGTTGGGCTCAAAACAGGATCCTCTTGTGACATTGAGCTACATAACCGACGTGCTGTCGCCCGAGACGGCCGCGATAATCGAAAAGGCATTTACAGACAAGAAAGCCGAGTTTGACAGTCTTATAGATTCCAAAGTACAGGCGACTGTGACCGACTTTGACAAAAAAGTCGCCGAGTATAAATCTTCACTTGCCGGCGGCGCCATCAGCGACGAGACGATAAACGCCGTTGCCGAGCAGGTTGTCAACAAGCTTAAGGCCGATGGAACAATCGGCCAGGCGGGCGCCGTGGCGGGCGGAACATCCGAAGGAGCAAGCTGGGCTGTGTATCAGCTGCCTGCGGGGAAGACGCTGACAGCCGAAGTCGGCTGCGAGATTCTTCTGCGCATCGGCGCCGCAAGCTGCGTATCGTCCGGCTCGCCGGGGCTTATCAATCTGTCCGCAGGGACAGAGCTTCCAAACGGCGGAGCGCTTGCTGTGAACAATCTGTATATTGTGACGGTAAAAGGGCGCGGCATTACATCGGCTGCCGGATGCACCGTTGTTATCAGCGGCAAATACAGCGTCAGCTGATTCAGACACTGTAATTGCCGCAAGGGCGAGCTAAGGTGATGAGATTAAATCTCATCACCTTTTTTGCGGCCGGAAAGGATTGACGGGGGCGATACGGGATTAATAAACGCACAATACGCATATGTATAACAGTGTATCGCAAAACGGACAAAGCGGGTGATGAATGATATGGGCAGGTGCGGTGTATTCTTTGGTGATGAGCGTATAGGCAGCGCCGTATGGGTGATGGACGCGGACACAGTAAAAATCTCGGCGTCATGCCCTGCCGAGGATGGAATGATTTACCGCGCGACGCTGTCGTGGCACGGCGGGGAGATGAAGCTTGGCGTCATGATGCCAAGCGGAGGCAAGTTTGTCGTCAACCGCAGCGTGCCGCGGCGCGAGGCCCGGGCGCTGACTGATGCGACGGCGGATTCGGTGCGATGCGCGGTGACAAAAAACCTGCCCGGCGAGGCGCCGCGGGACTGGCCGTTGCCGTTTGACTATTCGGAGCTGCGCGCGGTATGCGAAAATGATGTTATCGGCGACCTTCTGTTTAAATCGGCCGTAATTAACGGCTCGGCGCGCTGCGCCGAGCGGGAGGGCAGGCTTTATATCGTATTCCCGCTAAGCGGTGAAAAAGCGTCGCCGTTTGCGCCGTTTTTCTGCATGGCGCAGGCGGTAGAGCGTAAAGGTGAGCTGTATGGAGTGATTACCGTCGACAGACACGGGCGGCTGGAGTGACGCCGGCAGCCGCGCATCGGGCCGGAGAGCAAGCTTTGCATTATGCCGCCGCAATGCGTGAGCAGGCGGGTTTAAACGGCACGGGATACCGGCACTGCGCGGCCATATGCGCGAATCGGCAAAAAGATACCGAAAAAATTGGCTCATAATCAGACATATTTTTAACGCTGCCTGTGATTAAATAAGACCGTGAAACAGGCGCGCTGCGTCTGATGTATCGCGGAAGGAGGGGCTGCATGCGCGTTGTTTATGTTGATGTTTTGTACTTTACAAACCTTGCGGTTAACTACCTGCTGCTTTTATTGACGGCGAGGGCGTCGGGAACATACGTAAAGCGGGTAAGACTGCTCTGCGGCGCGGCGCTCGGCGCGCTGTTCGCCGTGCTGCTGTATTTCCCGGTTCTGCCGTCCTTCGCCTCGCTGCCGGCAAAGCTTCTGCTGTGCGCCGCCATAACCGCCGTGACATTCAGCCGTGAAAAGCCCCGGTTTATGCTGCGTATTGCCGCCGTGTTTGCGGCAATATCATTTGCCTTTGCCGGCGGAGTGCTGGCGCTGGCGTACATATCGGGCGCGCAGAATATGTGGGTGCGCAACGGGGTGCCGTACTTCAGTGTTTCTCTAAAGCTTCTGCTGTGCGCCACGATTGTCGTATACTGTCTGCTTGGGCTTGTGTTCGGCACGGGCGGCATGGATGTGCGGCGAAAGACGGTCGCGGTTGAGATAACACATCTGGGCAGGTCACTGACGTTAAAAGGCCTTGTCGACACAGGAAACCTGCTGCGCGATCCTATATCGGGGAAGCCGGTCATTATCATCCCGGCAACTGAGGCGAGTATGTTTTTTGACGGAGACTGTGCAGATATTATCTCAGCCTTGACACCAGACAATACACCGGACAGCTATGCCGGGCTTGCCGGGGGCGGCGCGGCTTTTCGCCTGATTCCGTGCCGCACGGCGACGGACGGCGGCGGGATGATTATCGCGTTTAAGCCAGACAGGCTGCTGGTGGACGGCTCGGCGCAGGATAAATATCTGGTTGGGATATCACCGGCGGCGATTGAGACGGGAGACGGCAGCCGCGCGATTGTCGGCGTTTAACAATCGACATGAAAATGCAGCGAAAGGATGTGAAAATGATGAAACCGCAGCTTATGCGTGTTTATATCACTTTGGTGGGGCTGC
>JAVBMB010000040.1:0-11369 GCA_031552995.1 Oscillospiraceae bacterium | reverse complement strand
TTTTAATTAAATAATATCTACAATTATAATTATCTAAACGCACAAATAGGTGACATTTATTGCCAGCGGCTGTTTTTTTTGCTTTTTATGGATTTATGTCCCTTCAAAAACACGCAACACCCGCCTGTAAAAGCAGAGGGTGTTGTGTGAAGTATTTAAACTTTACAGCAAGCGTTTAACTAGGCTTTTATGGACGAAGGCACATGTTGTATATCTTTTCCATATCGTCTGGGTTAAGATTGCCGCGTTCCCCGCGGTTCGCGTTTCCTCGCTCACGCAGCTTGGCGACAAGTACCGGAATACCACTTCCGTCGAGCTGATAATCGCTGAAATAAGTTGGGTTGCCCATATCGGTGAAGAACTGCCTGACCTTGGCAATTGCAAGATCGACACGCTCATCATCACTTCCCTCGGTAATGCCAAGTACACGCGAAGCAAATTGAAGCAGCTTTTCCCTTTTGTCTGCCCTGCAATAATCCCACAGCGACGGCATTACGATTGCCAGTGTGCGTGCGTGATCCAAGCCGTACAGCGCCGTCATCGCGTGACCCATAAGGTGCGTAACCCAGTCCTGCGGATGCCCTGTAACAAGCAGGTCGTTAAGACCCATCGTGGCGCACCATACAATGCTGGCGCGAACGTCGTAGTTCATTGGGTCGGCAAGCGCTCTCGGGCCGTCCTCCATCAGGGTTTTAAGGATACTTTCGGCGAATCTATCAGTCAGGCTTGAGCCGGTCGGGTATGTCATATACTGCTCGCAGACGTGGACAAATGTATCGACGACACCGTTGGCAATTTGCCGCGCGGGCAGTGAAAATGTTGTCTCGGGGTCGAGAACGGCAAAGCGCGGGATGACCTGCTCGGCATGAAACGACAGCTTATCCCCTGTCTCGCGGCGGCTGATAACGCCGCTGTCATTCATTTCCGACCCGGTTGCCGGCAGCGTCAACACAGTGCCAATTGGAACGGCGCGTGTGACATGCTTGCCGCCGGTTAGCATGATATCCCATCCTTCGCCGTCATAGAGCGCGGCCGCGGCAATAAACTTTGTGCCGTCAAGTACGCTGCCGCCGCCTATCGGAAGCAGGAAATCGATATTGTTCTTACGGACAATATCGACCGCTTTCATCAGCGTTTCGTATTCCGGGTTTGGTTCGATTCCGCCGAACTCGATATAACTCCGTCCGGCAAGCGCAGCCTTTACTTGCTCCATAACGCCATTCTTAAGGACGCTGCCGCCGCCGTATGTAATGAGTATCTTCGCGTCTGCCGGTACGGCATCCCGCACCTTTGCAATTTGCCCTTTGCCGAAAAACACCTTTGTGGGCATGTAGAATGTAAACTCTTTCATTACTTGACCTCACTATATTATTTATTTTCATGGAAATGTTAAAAAGTTGAAGACCCGCCTGCTGCAGCGCGTATGAGCATAATATAACAAATCGACGCTAAAATATCAAGGTTTTTGACGGGTAACGAAAAGGGAGACGCAGCCCTCCCTCTTGAATTGCCTCATCCGTATCATTTTTTATGCCCTCTATTGAACATTTTTCGGTCCGTCATTGACATCCAAAACGGCGCGGGAAATCCCGCGCCGTTTTGGATGGACTGCTACAGAATATTGCATGGAAACCGCCCGCTGCGGATAACGTAAACGGAGCGGCTTTTTCATGAATCAATAGGGATTGCCTCCTGAGAGCCGCCCGTGCCGTCGGCTTTATGAGGTCTTGCCCGAATTAGCATGGCGACGGCCAGCATGGCAATGGGCTGCAGGATGTACCATGCCAGCTCCAGAAGCTTTACGGGGGGATATGCAGAAAGCATGATATCCATGGACTGAAGCCAAACCGAATACACTTCATCCGACATGGGGGTAAGCAGCATTGTTATGCCGCCTATGCCCGCCACGATGGCCATAGCCTGAACGGTTGCCTTAAGTGAGGTTGCATTTGCGCAGTATCTGCAGCAAATCACAAGCAGCAGCACGGTAAACATCAGTACGGGCCAGCTGCTGCCCGGGCGAACATACCGCATAAACTCCGACACATAATCAAATATGCCGCGTATCCAAAGATGGATATAGTAATTGCCCAGCTCTTCCCCGCTTTCCTCATCCACATTGCTCTCGATCAGGATTCCTTGGTTCAGCGCCCACTCCTTTTCGCTCAGCCTTTGCTGCCAGGCATTTAGGACGCCGGTGCTGTTGAGAATGATCAACAGGCACAGTATGCCGCAGGCGGCACCGAACAGAAGCCGTTTTATCCAGAGCTTGACTATTGTAAGCGGACGTCTTATGACGGCGGCAAGCCCCACGCCAGCAAGGCAGCCCACCGCAAGCTTTACATACGCCCAATGGGTAAAGAAAAACAGATTCCCGCGGGCCAAGAAAAAATCGCGTAAGCCGCGATGGAACAACACACGGATGGAAAAGGTCTCAAGATCTGTGAACAGCCGGTACCAAAGCGTCGCTGCAACCCATCGGACAGGGGAGATCAACCCGACCGGAAACAGCATAAACAGAATAAACAGGATTATGGAATTGCATAAGGTTATGCGCCGCGCGGCATACAGCAACGCAAGAATCAGCGGAAAGGACGTAAGCAGTATCAGCTGAAGCCCTGTCAGTATCAGCACTTGCCAGCGGCCCATGTCGATACGGCGGGAACCGTAAGAAAGCCCGCGGTCAATCAGCTCGCCCATCACACTGATCATAACTGTGATAACCAGGATGTACAGCAGCATATAAACCATTGCCTGTCTCTTGCGCAGAATGCCGATCATATTATGTCCTTTCTCCCTGTAAGGCAGGCTTTACACACGAACAACAAAGTTCTCGGTAATATAAATATCGTGCTCATATCTGTATTGAGCGGCATTTGCTGAAAAATGTGCTATAAACATAATACCAAAGGTACAGCTTTCCCCATCACTGGCAATATAGACACTGTTGTTTACATTTCTAACCGAATCATAAACGGCTCTGAAAGTACCTTGAACCGGGCCGGTGATTATGTAGCAGTTTCCCACTTCCTGCCCCGGGGATGTACTGATTTCAAGCACAGTAGAAGCGTCAATTATCTGCCCGCTGACGGTGTCATACTCGTATGACCCTATAGCGGCATAACTGAACCAGTCAATTTCCCAATATGGGGACACACTGCTGTCGCTGGAATACAAAGTTGTATATCGACGGATTACCGTCTCGTTTTCAATCGCCTTGGAAGCCAAAGAGCTGCCGGTTGAAATATATTCTATCGGCTCCGCTATCGTGCACTGATAGAAGGCTAAATATTTTATTATCGAGTCAAAATCCTTTTCGATGTAGTTTTTCAGATTGTCGGAATAGAACTTGCTCGTTATATCGTTTCCGCTCTTATCTGTTATCGTATATCCTTCAGCTTCGGTGTCGAAAAAGTCACTTATCAGGCTTTCCCTCGGGTCGGGGTTCTTTCTATTGCATACACTTGGAAAGATGAGCAGAGGATAATAATAGCAACAAGAACCGCAACCTTCTTTTTCATGCAATACACTCCCTTCACTTGCATTTAACTATATCCTATAGCCCTCGTGAAAATACAGCGGAATATGCAGGATAAGTTTCAAGCAAATCGGACGCATCCATTCCGTCATAAATTGACGTTATAAAAGCAATTTCAAACCTTACTAACGTATCATTATTATAAATAACAGGTGTTTCTGGTGTTATGCTGTCGGTCCTGGGAACTCCATTTGTGAGAGAGAATGTATCGGAATATGTAATTACTCCAACAATATATGGGTCTTCTGCACTGATTATCATTCCGCCTTCAGCCACATATTCTGTCCTGATAGTACAGCTCATAGTGGTAAATGTATGCTCACCCTGTAAATATTTTGTGAAATCATAATCATTTTCGTAATATTCATAACTGGAAAAAGCGGAAATTGTGTTTGAACATATTTCTCGAATCATATACTGTACATTTGTATAGAAATCATCGATTATATCGTCATACTGTTCGGCTATAAAAAGATTATAATTCCTTGAAAGAAACGAGTCTGTTATATCCAGATTATCATAATTGACAATTTCATAGTCTTCCTCATAACCATTAAACAATGGAGCCAGTTTAGATATCAAAAGGTCATCCTTACTGTTGAAGTTTGGCTCTGTTGCCGCAAGACTATCAATAGGTAACGTAGAGAGTGCATTGAAACTGTACATAAAATAACAGCTATTCTTTTTAATCTCATACGTGTCTCCTTTCGCAACCACTCAGGCCTATTTATTTCGCCTCCTTCATAAATATTTGAGCATAATCCTATAATAAACTATTTTCAGTTCAAACGCAAGAAATAATTGACATTATTCACAATATTCGGTAAACAAATTGGGAATATTTGTGAATATATACTAAATGCATTTAACGCCCGATACATCCCACTCGTTCATTCGGCGGTATCGTTTTGCATTGAGACACCGTGCTTTTCAAGAGCGTTTCGGGCAATAACGCCGACCCCCGTATCGCCTTTGAGGACACAATCCGGCGTGATTCGTCGGATGAGTGGGATGCTTTGCCTTTTGAAGCCATGGTTCTTGAACACGGCGGCGAATAGTGTTTTCACTTCATGGGTCACTGCCAAACTGTGATTTGTATAAGGAGGCCGGGAAATCCCGGCCTCCTTATATACGGATAATGCTTATACTGCACCCTCACCATTATCTTTTTTTATAAAGCCAATAATTGTTATTATAAATCCAACTGGTACTAAAATAACCATAATTGCTTCAAATACATCCCCGCCTCCAGCGATAGTAGCAACCCCAGAAGCTATCCCCAATAAAGCGATTGTAATACCCAACAACATAACTTTTATTGTTTTCATAATTTGTCCTCGCACTTAAAATAAATAACCTACACAAGCCCATTCTATCATTAATCCATAAAATGTCAAGATTATTTGATCCGATTATGGCTGGGCAGGCATCCCGTTTCAACTGTGTGGTTTATCTTGGGGAACCCTTTTGTGGTTGGGCAAAAAACCACGAGGCTTGCTGTAATACAGACTCAGTATAAAACACACCGGAGCCGCATAAGCGACTCCGTTGTACATACTTCCTTGTTCGGGGAAACACTTGCGGCTACAGGGTTTATATGGAGCTGGTGATGTGACTCGAACACACGACCTGCTGATTACGAATCAGCTGCTCTACCGACTGAGCTACACCAGCATATTCAGCTTTATTTAACCCGGAGAGTCATCTCTATCTATGATGCGCCGCGCCATCCGGACGACATGGTATCGGCGCACAACCAGCCATCGGATTCCCTACTGTAGTATAACCGACTGCAGTCCGTTTGGCAATACTTTTATGCGCTGCGGTTAGAAGTGGCTTTTTTGAAACGGGCAATTGTCTGCGGCATCGTCTCATTTTCAATCTTAGTCACATCAAACTTGAACAGCTTAAAAACAATGCCTGTCAGCGGGCCGCTGCACACGACAAGGATGATGCTTCCTATGCCTATTTTACCGCCAAGAAAAAAGCCGATTACAAACACAATACCTTCTATGCACAGGCGAACGACACCCACAGGGCGCTTTGTTTTTTTTGTCAGCATACACATCATTGTATCACGCGGGCCGGCGCCGAGTTCGGCGCTCATATATCCGTACATTCCAAGCGTAAGGAACAGCATAGAGCCTATCAGCAGTATGATACGCGGGATAATATGCTCGTACCCTGCAAACGCGCGGTAGCTGGGGAATATGTTGAGATACATGATAAGATCGAACATTCCGCCAATGACAAGAATGTTAATAATTGTGCCAAAACCGATTTTTTCCTTGAACAGGACATCGACAACAAGTATAATCAGCCCAAGGCCGATGCTAATCTGCCCGACCGTTAGCGGAAGAACGCGTGAAATGCCGTCGTGAAGAACATCCCACGGTGAAAGGCCAAGATTCGACTGAAACGACATGGCCATGCCGGCCGACATGATGACCAGACCCACAACGAGGCGTATAAGCTTCTTGACCAATGTCATCATTTTAAAGACACCTTCCGTTAGGCACACTATGGCTGCCGTTTGTTGTTTTGTTGTTCAGGGCACTAAGAAATAATATCACACAGACAAGCTGTTAGTCAATAGCGTTTGATGGCAACATCAAGAAAAAACAAAGAAAAATACGATTTTTCTTGACTTGTCAGCCGATGGCGTGTATCATTTATTTGTTATCCTTGCCTGCGCTGCGCAATGCAAAAGCGTAGGCCATTAGTCCAGAAGGAGGTGCACAAAATGCCAAAAGTAACAGGAAAGTACGAGACCATCTTTATTGTCGATGTGACCAAAGGCGATGAGGCAACAACCGCCGTCGCCGAGAAGTTCAAGACATTGATTTCGGAAAATGCCGAGGTCATCAAAGTGGACGAATGGGGCAAACGCCGTCTCGCTTATCCTATCAACGACATGCCGGAAGGCTATTATGTCTTGGTAGAGTTCGAGAGCAAGCCTGATTTCCCTGCCGAGCTCGACCGTATCTACAAGATAACGGACGGCCTGATGCGTTCCATCATCGTGGCCAAATAGGGGGATTTTTTATGCTTAACAAAGCCGTTTTAATGGGCAGACTGACAGCGGACCCCGAGCTTCGCAGGACACAGAACAACACCGCCGTGACATCATTCACACTTGCCGTCAACCGCAGCTATACAAAGCAGGGAGAACAGCCGCAAACCGATTTTATCGACTGCGTCGCATGGTCGGGCACGGCTGAGTTCGTCAGCAAGTGGTTCACAAAAGGTATGCAGGTCGCGGTTTCCGGCCGTATCCAGTCCCGCACATGGGAGGATAAACAGGGCCAGAAGCGTAAATCTGTTGAGGTCGTAGTCGAGGATGCATATTTTGCTGATTCCAAGCGTGAGCCGTCACAGTCTCAGGGCGGCGGCGCGCCTCGCAGGCAGGATACCTTTGCGCCCGCTCCGTTTGATATCAGCGCAGGAGGCAACGAGTTTTCCGAGCTTGATATGGACGACGGCGACCTTCCGTTTTGACACGGCCAGGCTTTAAGCGCCCACATCCATCACACCAATAAGGAGGTTTACCATGGACAGAGAGTCGAGAGAACGCCCCGAGCGCGGCAACCGTGACGGTGCCCGCAGGCGTCGCAAGGTTTGCCAGTTTTGTGCCGACAAAGTCGAGCATATAGACTATAAAGACACCGCAAGGCTTCGCAAGCTAACATCAGAGCGCGGCAAGATACTGCCCCGCAGGATGACCGGCACATGCGCCATGCATCAGCGCCAGGTGACAGATGCCATCAAACGCGCAAGGCATATCGCGCTGCTTCCCTACACATCGGATTGATTTGACAATGCGCCCCTGAAAATGGGGCGTTTTAATATTATAGCATGATTTTTGGAGGGATTATATGGATTGTCAGGATAAGGCGCTGGATCTGTATCGCGCAAGCTACAACTGTGCGCAGGCGACACTTGCCGGCTGCGGCCACCTGACCGGCCTTGATGAGAGCACGGCACTTGCCGTCGCCGGAGCGTTTGGTGGCGGTATGCGGATTAAAAGCATATGCGGGGCTGTGACGGGCGCGCTTATGGCTCTGGGGATGATATATCCGTTTACGACGCGCGGCGACGCCGGTGAAAAAGAGCGAATCGGCGCTATGACTATGCGCTTCCACGAGCAGTTTGTCAAGCTCAACGGATGCTTAGACTGCGAAGGGCTGACCGCCGGCGTAACCTCGCCGCGCGACACCGTGTGCCCAAAAGCTATTATAACGGCTGTCGAGATAGTAGAGCGTATGGCGGCCGAGACAAAAAAATAACAAAAAAACGAAAAACACAATAAAAAAGCCCGCGACCGGTTAGCCGCGGGCTTTTCTTATCGAAATGTTTTTTTCTTAGCTCTGGCAGCTTCGCTTTTTTTGCGACGCTTCACGCTTGGGCTCTCATAATGCTCACGCTTACGGAGCTCGGAAAGCACACCTGACTTTGCACACGAACGCTTAAAGCGACGTAAGGCATTGTCCAGAGACTCATCCGGCTTAACGCGGATTTCCGACATATTCTTCCCTCCCTCCATAACTGAGACCGATGCAGAAAATTGTTCCACTTATTTATTATAAGTGCTGAAAGCAACGTTGTCAAGACGAATTAGTTTGGCTTGATAACAAAATTAATTATTCTGTCTTTAATGATTATCGTTTTGACAATTTTGACATTTTCAAGCGCCGCCGCTACCTTGTCGTCGTCAAGCGCGGCGTCCTTGATTGTCTCATCGTCGCTGCCGGCGGCAACCGTTACTACACTCTTGAGCTTGCCGTTAAGCTGCACGGCGATTTCGACTACGCTGTCCCGCGCTTTTTCCTCGTCATACGCCGGCCACGGCGAACGAACAAGCATCTGCCTGTTGCCGAGACGCTTATTGATTTCCTCGGCAATATGCGGAGCAAACGGGCTGAGTATCGCGACAAAGTCTTTCATCTCGGCGCGGTTGATGCCGGTCTTTTCAAACTCATTCAGCGCGCTCATCAGCGCCGCAATGGCAGTGTTGAACTTCATATTCTCGATATCGCCGGAAACCTTTTTAATTGTTTTGTGCATCAACGTCAAATGCTGCTCGGAATAGCTGTCTCCCGGAGCGATTTTATCTTCCAGCGCGGCTATCCGCTCGAGAAAGCGGCGACAGCCCTTAATTGACGCCGTCGACCACGGTGCCGATTTCTCAAAATCACCGATAAAAAGCTCGTACAGGCGCAGCGTATCCGCACCATGCATATGGATGACATCGTCGGGATTTACAACATTACCGCGGCTCTTACTCATTTTCTCGTTGTTTTCTCCGAGAATCATACCGTGACTTGTGCGTTTAGTATATGGCTCCGACGTCGGAACGACGCCGATATCGTAAAGAAACTTATGCCAGAAACGGCTGTACAGCAGGTGAAGCGTTGTGTGCTCCATACCGCCGTTATACCAGTTGACAGGGGTCCAGTAATCAAGTTTCTCGCGCGAGGCAAACTCGTTGTTGTTATGCGGGTCGGTATACCTCAGGAAATACCAGCACGAGCCGGCCCAGTTGGGCATAGTATCGGTCTCCCTTGAAGCGGGTTCTCCGCACTGCGGGCACGGAGTGCTAATCCAGTCGGTCAGCTTGGCGAGCGGAGACTCGCCGTTATCGGTTGTCTCGTAGCTCTCGACATCGGGCAGCTCAAGCGGCAGCTGATCTTCCGGCACAGGAACCCAGCCGCATTTATCGCAGTACACCATCGGAATTGGTTCACCCCAATATCTTTGGCGCGAAAAAACCCAATCCCTGAGCTTGAAGTTAATTTTGCGGACACCGAGTTTCTCTTTTTCCAGCCAGTCAATTATCGCTTTTTTCGCCCCATCAACGCTCATGCCGTTCATGAAGCCGCTGTTGACCATTATACCGCTGTCGCAGTCGGTATAGGCAGCTGATTCGATATCACCGCCGGCGACAACCTCAACAACAGGCAGATTAAAGGCGCGCGCAAACTCCCAATCGCGCTCATCGTGCCCCGGAACGGCCATAATAGCGCCGGTTCCGTAGCCCATAAGAACGTAGTCGGAGACAAATATTTGGATATCCGTCCCGTTGACGGGGTTCTTGGCCGTGACGCCGTCGATGCCGACGCCGGTTTTACCCTTGCTGACCTCTGTGCGCTCAAAATCCGACTTGCGCGCCGCCAGTGCGCGATATTCCTCTACAGCGGAGTAGTTTTTGATGCTGCTCTTCCACTTTTCGATATAAGGATGCTCGGGCGAGATGACCATGTATGTCGCGCCGAACAGCGTATCCGGCCTTGTGGTGAATACGGTGAGCATGTCACCCTCGCTTGTGCCGAAGTTGACCTCCGCCCCCTCGGAACGGCCAATCCAATTGCGCTGCTGCAGCTTGACACGCTCGATATAATCGACCGTGTCAAGGTCATCGAGCAGACGCTGGGCGTAATCGGTTATCCGCAGCATCCATTGGCTTTTTTCCCGGCGGACGACATCGGCGCCGCAGCGCTCGCACACGCCATTGACTACTTCCTCGTTGGCGAGCACGACCTTGCACGATGTACACCAGTTGACCGGCATCGTCGCCTTGTAGGCGAGCCCTTGCTTGTATAGCTGCAGAAATATCCACTGCGTCCATTTGTAATAGCCGGGGTCGGTCGTGTTTACCTCGCGGCTCCAATCAAAGCTGAGGCCGATGGACTTAAGCTGCGACTTGAAGCGGGCGATGTTTGTTTTTGTGACTTCTTTCGGATGAATCTTATTCTTAATCGCATAATTTTCTGTGGGCAGGCCAAACGCGTCCCATCCCATCGGGTACAGCACGTTATAGCCCTGCATCCTGCGCTTGCGAGCCACGGAATCGAGAGCGGTGTATGAGCGAGGATGGCCGATGTGAAGCCCTGCCCCCGAGGGATACGGAAACTCGACAAGGACAAAAAACTTTTCTTTATCACTGTTATCCTCGGCACGGAAGGAATTGTTTTCCTCCCATTTATCCTGCCAATATTTTTCTATAGAGGCGAAGTCGTATTTCATAATATTTATCGGCCCGCCATTTAAAGCAGGCGCACTCCTTTCAAGCTATATGGTCTGTTACTCCCCGGTGACAAGCCCGGTCAGGTCAACCTGACCGGCGTCCCCCCATAGTCGTTCCAGCGCATATAGCTCGCGTGCGTCCTGCAGGAATATGTTGACAACAACGGTTGAATAGTCTATCAGAACCCAGCTGCTTGTTACGCCCTCTGTGTGGTGAGGATAGAGCCCATACTCATCCTTCAGCTTTTTCTCGATTTCCTCGCCGAGTGAACGGATATGAATGCCTGACGTACCGGTCATGACGACGAAATAGTCGGCAAGAGTCGTACGTTCGGTAACGTGCATCGCGATAATATCACGAGCCTTGCGGTTGTCGGCCGTTTTGACAATTATCTCCATCAACTCTTTCGGCTCAATATTCTGCATATATTATTTGCCCTCCCTATGTCTGTTTTCGATACAGTCAAGCGCATCCTGCGTACGCCGCTCGGGCGGATGCCCAATCCGTTCCAGTGCCGCAAGGCACCCTCTCATGACAAGCGCCGCAGCCGCGTCAAGGTCATTTTCGGCAAGCTTGCGTATTTGCGGTATATCGGCGTATTCTCTGCCATCCTCAATCTTATCGGCCACATAGATGATTTTGTCGAGCTTGCTCATGTCAGGCGCCGCGGTCGAGTGAAGCGCAATGGCACGGCAGACACGTTCGCTCATCCCAAACTCTCGTTTTGCAAGTTCGGCAGCGGTGTCGGCATGGATAATGCCATGTGCATTAGCTTGATAGTTGGTTATTATACCCCATTCGGCGCAC
>JAVBMB010000106.1:0-2644 GCA_031552995.1 Oscillospiraceae bacterium | reverse complement strand
TCAACCGCTTTAACGTCGCCCGGGTAAATCTTTACAACATCGTTCAATTTGATCCTGGCCAATGTTCATCCCCCTATCCCACTGTATATCCAAACTTCAATTGACTGTTAGACGGCACATATGCCATCAAAGTTCCTTAATTATACGCCTATATTCATATGATTTCAAAGATTCTTTATTGATTTTAAGAAAAATGTTCGAAATATTTACATTACTTGTATCAAATACAAAAAAAATATTACAATAATGACATAACGGTAACAAAAAATGCGGCCGACCATTGTTTGGCCGGCAACAGTTGCTAAATATGGCTAATACATAAAATATTAAAATTATTCGCCTGAATCGGAATAAATTGACACCCGATTCTTTCCGCCGCGCTTAGCACAGTACATTGCCGTGTCCGCCTTGCTGTAAAGCGTGTCAAAATCCGCCCCATGCCGCGGGGCAACAGCGACGCCAAGGCTGACTGTGAGCCCGCTCCCCTCGCCGACAATTATAGATTGACATGTCTTAAGCACATTGGCCGCCTTATGGTCTATTGTGACAAGAGAATCCGCATCCTTTAAGAAAACGACAAACTCATCCCCGCCCATGCGGGCAACATAGTCCGACGAGCGCGTTGAAGCCCGCAGTTTTTCGGCGAGCGCGACCAGAGCATCGTCGCCGGCCTTGTGCCCGTAGGTGTCGTTTATAGACTTAAACGCGTCGATATCGAGCATGATTAACGCGTGCATCTTACCCTGCGCGCTTGGCACAGACAGGAAACTGTCAACCTTGGCCTTGACCGCGGCACGGTTGAGAACGCCGGTAAGCACATCGGACTCGGCATTGCTGAGCAGCTCGAGCTCGATAGTTTTGCGGCTGTTGATATCTGTGACATACATAAAGCAAATTCGCTCGCCGTTAAACGGCGATGTCAACACATTTATTGCGCCTCTGACCCATATGAAAGACTGCTCGTCCGCCTTTTTTATACGAAAGTCCAGCTGACTGCCCCGTGTTATGTCCTTTCCGTCCTCGAGCAGTATACGTCTGGCGGAGCAGAACTCCTGCACTTTTGTGCGGTCGTCCGGGTGAACGGCGCCGGAAAATGCCTCAAGCATTTTTGAATAGTTACCGCCGCGCGCGTCAAGGTCATATTTCACTCCGTTAATAAAGCAGGAGGAGACAACTTCGCTGATGAGGCTGAATGTTGCGGTGAGAACCGAGTTTGATGCCATCGCGTCGCGGTACTGTTCTTCGCCGGCATAGCGCGTCTCGATGGATTTTCTAAGGGTTATATCCTTGAAAAGACCCATAGCGCGGATCGGTTTGCCGCCGTCGAAAATTGTGAATACCGAAATGTCCAGCCAGACCGCCGAGCCGTCCTCCCTGTCGCACAGAAGCACAAGCTCAACCTGCTCTGCCCCGTCAAGTATACTGCGGTAGGCATCCGCAGCGGCCTTGATATTGTCGGCATTTCTGATGCCGATTTTTGACAGCCCCTCGGGCAATTTGGCGGCAGGCTTTGACCGGTCAATATCCCCCGCGCCGTCGTTTATATAGAGCAAACCGGTTGTGATATCAATTTCAAAATATGTACCGCCGCTCTCGGCGAGCAGCAGCTTATATCGGCTGTTGCTTAGCATGAGCTCCTGTTCGTACCGCTTGATATGGTCGATTTGCTGGAATGAGGCGAGGAAGCGGATGCCGGACTCGTCTTCGTTTATGGCAGCGGCGCGGAATGTTGTCCAAATCACTGAACCATCGCGCCGGCGCAGACGCACTTCGCAGCCGACATCGCGTTTTGATGAGCGAAGCCATGACCCGAACATACGCCAGTCCTCGGTGAGAATCGAGGACTGCAGGATGGTGCTGTCGGCAAAATCATTTTCGGCTTCCTCGCACCCGAGCGCTTTATAGGTGTAGCCGTTTGCGTATTCCACAAGGAGTTCATTGTCTGTGCGCAGTGTGAAGCGTAAAATGCCGCAGTTGACATTTTGCGTAATGCCGGTGAGAAACTCGTTGCTGTCGGCCAGGCGGCGCTCGGTAATCTTAAGCTGCTCGATAACATTGCCGGACATGACAAACATGCCGCCCTCGGCCTTTGTGCCGGCGCGCATAAACGAACCTTGCAGCCAAATATGCTTACCTGAGCGAGTGCTGACCCTGAAATCCACAAGCCTGGCCTCTCCCCCGACGGCGACATTTTCCATTAATGCCTTAACGGCGGGAATATCATCCGGATGGATGATGGAGCGGAAGCTTGGGCGGTCCTCTCCGATGATTTCTCTGGCGTAGGCGTTGACATAGTAAAGGCTGCCGCCGTCGTCGTCCATCACTATATACAGGGACGGAATCATCTCGATAAGCTCCTGCTGGCCGCGGATAACAGCGCGCGACGCGTCGACAAGCGTACAGACGACATAATCCTCAGCTTCGGCCGCCGACATGATGATAAACGATATGACGCCGTCCGAGCGGACAAGACGGAACTCGGCATCAAACTTGCCCGCGATGTCGGAGCAGCCGGCGATTATCGCCCCGGCATCATCAGTATGGCAGCGCAGATGCAAAAGCTGTGAGATGGTTTGAGGCGCAAAGCCGCAGTCGAGCGCTTCGGCGGCATCGCTGCCGATGTGGAGGATATCACCGGTGTCCT
>JAVBMB010000094.1:0-5904 GCA_031552995.1 Oscillospiraceae bacterium | reverse complement strand
ATGCTTATGATTTTGTCGCTCTCTTTTTTAGCCAACTGGGATATACCCTCGCCTTCGGCACCGATTATCACGGCGCAAGGCATGTCCAAATCGACGCCGTGCATCGGCGTGCCGTCCATATCGGCAGCGAAAATAAACAGCCCGCTTTTGTGAAGCTCGATGACGGCCTGCTGTATATTTGCGCACTTGGCGACCGGCAGATGCTCGAGCGCGCCGGCCGCGGCCTTTGCGCACGCGGCATTGAGACCCGCACTGCGCCTTCGCGGGATTATGACGCCGTGGGCGCCCGCCACCTCGGCCGAGCGGATTATCGCGCCGAGGTTATGGCTGTCGGTTATGCCGTCGCACAGAATTATAAGCGGCTTTTGCCCGCGCGAGCGCGCAAGGATGAGCATGTCCGATATCTGGCGGTATTGCGCCGCGGCACACATGGCCACAATGCCCTGATGCGCGCCGCTGCTGCTCATCTGGTCCAGCTTGCGTCGGTCACATTCCTGCGTGGGAACACCGGCCTGACGCGCCTTTGCTATGATATGTCCAACTGTTTTTATCGACCCCGACGCAAAGAAAATCTTGTCGATTTCGCGTCCGGCATTAAGCGCTTCGAGTACGGCGTTTTTGCCTTCTACAATGCCGAGGTCGGTTTTATCCTCGAGCTGCTCGTTTTTGGCAAAGGCCGACGGCTTTCTATTCGGGCGATAGTTTTTCTTCTGTTTTTCTTCCATACACACCTCACCGGCATCGAATATAAGGCCACATCGCGCGCGGCCGGCCGACACCATTTTCGTAAGGCTACTTTCGTCTTTGTAAAACTGACGCCGAGCGACAGTAAACCCTATATACCAAAATATTATATCACAACCGCACCTCTTGTGGGAAGAAATAATAATTGGTTTATAATGGATTTTCCGTATTTCTTACGAACATAATAACTTTTTGACAGATTATTCTGACAATGCAGCAAATCACTGTTATTTTCGACTATATTGATGTATAATACAAATCAGAAAATGACGTCACGGAGGCTTGCGATGACGCTTCACCCGAACAAATATATTAACTTTCTGCTGCAACTTCTCTACGCCGCGCTTATTTGCGTTGCGTTATATCTCGGCTTTAAGTATGCGCTGAAATGGGTCTTTCCTCTTATTATCGCATATGTGCTGTCGGCAATTATTCTAAAACCTGTAGATTATCTGTGCAAGAAGCTGCGTTTCCCCCGGAAGCTGACGGCGGCGGTGTTTACGCTGCTGACCGTTACACTGGCCGTCGGGCTGTGCTATCTTATTATTTCGACGCTTGTGTACGAGGCGGTGCAGCTCGTCAACTCACTGCCGTCAATCGCCGAGTCGGTTCTCGAGCAGCTTGACGGAGCACAAGTGTTTTTCGATGATATTTTCAAGCATCTGCCGGCTTATCTTCGCGACGCGCCGATGTTTTCGCTTGAGTCATGGCTTGGCAGCCTGTCGCTGCCTCAAATAAGCGTCAGCGGCGTGTTTTCGTCTGTGACATCCGCGGCGTCGTTTGTGCCGTCGATGATAATCTCACTTGTATTCATTTTTGTCGCGACGTATTTTTTGACCGGGGAGCGAAGCGCTATTTCGACGTTTTTGCGGCGCCAGATGAGCACAAAGCTGTATGACAGCATTACCGATCTGCGGTCGTATCTGTCGTCATCGCTGTTTAGGTGGATAAAAGCGCAGGGAATATTAATTTGCGTCACATTTGCAATACTTTGCGTCGGCTTTTTCATATTCCGTCAGCCGTATGCCGTATTGATTGCGGTTATTATCGCCTTGGTCGACGCGCTGCCGATACTTGGCGCCGGCACTATCCTGATACCGTGGGCGCTGATAAACCTGATTGGCGGCGACTTTAAGCACGCGGCCGCCATGGGCGCGCTGTACGCGCTTGTGCTGATTGTGCGCAACACGCTTGAGCCGCATGTAGTCGGCACACAGCTTGGAATGCACCCGTTTGTCTCACTGATGTGCGTGTATTTTGGCTTCCGTCTGGCCGGTTTTGCCGGGATGTTTCTTGTGCCGCTCGTTGTAATATGTCTGATTCATCTGCACGAAACCGGACGGATAAAGCTTTGGAAATGATTCGGAGGACAGCATTTTGAAACTGATATCATGGAATGTGAACGGACTGCGCTCTTGCATGGGCAAGGGTTTTGCGGATTTTATGCGCGAGGCTGCGCCCGACGCGATATGCCTGCAGGAGATAAAAATGCAGCAGGGACAGCTGGAGCTTGACTTCGGCGGTTATGATATACACCTCAACAGCGCCGAGCGCAAAGGGTACTCAGGCACGGCGCTGTTCACACGGAGGCAGCCTCTCAGCGTTTCATTTGGCATCGGCGATGCTAGGCACGACACCGAAGGGCGGGTCATCTGCGCCGACTATGGCAATTTTTACCTTGTAACCGCGTACACTCCGAACTCGCAGGACGAGCTGCGCAGGCTAGACTACCGAATGGAGTGGGATGACGCCTTTCGTCAATACGTGACGCGGCTGGACAGCGAAAAGCCGGTGGTGATATGCGGCGACCTGAATGTGGCGCACCGCGAGATTGACCTGAAAAACCCGAAGCCGAACGTACATAATGCCGGATTTACCCCGCAGGAGCGCGAAAAGCTTGGCATGCTGATTGACAGCGGGTTTGTCGACTCGTTCCGCTACGTCAACGGTGACATTACCGGCGCGTACAGCTGGTGGTCCTATATGGGCGGGGCGAGGGAGCGCAACGCCGGGTGGCGCATCGACTATTTCCTTGTATCCTGCCGCGCGGCCGTGCTAATAAGCGACGCGTGGATTATGCCGCAGGTCTTTGGCAGTGACCACTGCCCTGTTGGGCTTGAAATTGATTTTTAGCGGATAGCCTGTTTTGTGCGATTATTAACTGGGGAATGCATCGCATCCCCAGTAAATACTGTCGAAAAAGGCATCTGTCCTTTACCCAAAATCACGCCGTCCCGACGTCAAAAAAAGCGGCATGTTTCGGCCTGAACGATTTTCGGTAAAGATGCTGCTTTTAAAGCTTACGGGGATTCACGTCCCGTAAGCTTTTAAAAAATTGCCGAGGCAGTTCTTTCCGCCAATGTTACAGCCCGAGAGCCGAAAGCTCTTTGACAAGCCGAAGGAGGGAACGCGATGCATTCCCTCCTTAACGCCGGTATATGTAAATACTATGAGCGCTCTTTAAATATCTTGAGGATAGACTCGAATGTGTCCTCGTCCTCGGGGTCTCCGGCCGGTTTTTTGTCGGCTGCCGGTTCGGCGGCGGGCTGCGGCGAAGCTTCGCCGTTTGACGCGCCGTTTACACCGCGCAGAAAGTCGGCCGGGTTGACAATGCCAACCTTGACATTGGGCGGCGGCATCGCGGGCTGCTCCTTCTCGGGCTGCGGGCTGTAAGTCTGCGCGGAGGCATTGACCGGCAGAACCGTCGGCTTGGAATCGAACCCGGTGGCGACGACCGTGATGCGGATCTCGTCATCCATGCTCTCGTCAATGGCGGCGCCGAATATGATATGCGCCTCGGGGTGCGCGGCCTCCTGCACCATCGTCGCGGCCTGCTCAACCTCGTCGAAGCCCATATCGGCAGCGCCTGTGATGTTGAGCAGCACACCGCGGGCGCCGTTGATAGACGTCTCGAGCAGCGGGCTTTCGATAGCCATGCGGGCCGCGGCGGCAGCTTTGTCCTTGCCGGAGGCGCGCCCGACGCCCATGTGGGCGTATCCGGCGTTGCGCATAATCGTGGCAACGTCATTAAAATCGAGATTGATAAGGCCGGGGACGGTCATAAGCTCGCTTATGCTCTGCACCGCCTGGCACAGCACATTGTCGGCAATCTCAAACGCATTAACGAGCGTGATTTTCTGCTCGCTGACGTGCTTGAGACGCTCGTTGGGGATGACGACAAGCGCGTCGACTTTCTCCTTAAGGTCGGATATACCCATGTTGGCCTGCTCTATCCGCTGTTTGCCCTCGTACAAAAACGGGCGCGTAACGACGCCGACCGTGAGAATACCCATGTCCTTCGCAACCTGCGCGATAATCGGCGCGCCGCCTGTGCCAGTACCTCCGCCCATGCCGGCCGTGATGAATACCATCGTAGCTCCATCGAGCAGTTTACGGATTTCATCCTCGCTCTCCTGCGCGGCCTTGCGGCCAATCTCGGGGTTCGAGCCCGCTCCGAGCCCTTTTGTGATTTTCTCCCCTATCTGCTGCTTTATTGTGGCAGACGAAAAGTTCAGCACCTGTTTGTCGGTGTTTATAGCGATAAAGTCTACTCCCCTGACGCCGCTGGATATCATGCGATTTATGGCATTGCCGCCGCCGCCGCCGACACCGATGACGCGGATGGCGACGACATTTTCACCGCCAAACTCGAATGCAAAGCTCATAAGCAACCTCCGTGTAAGTTAAAGAATTAATCAGCCCGGAATATTACGGTCTGGACGTCTGTGACGTCTATCGTACCACGATCCTGCGGGCCAAGCTTGTCCCTGATGACAAGCTGAGCAAACCTGATCTTTTTATCAAGATCCTCCGTTGTGCCAATCTTGACTGTAAAACGATCCATATATTTAAAGCTGATGCTGTATGTCTCCGAAAGGTCTACTGCACCTATATTTAGTAGTATATCATTATCTATTGCACTATTCAATACTAAAAATAGCGGTTTTTCTTTTTGATTGTCGGCAAAAACAGCATATTTTCCTACTTCTGGGGCAAGAAGGTCGACTCCCTCGACAACACGCTGCCCCGCCGCCTGCTCGTATGCAATTTTTTCCAACAGTTTTCCCTTGATATCAATTATATAATACTCGTCCGCCGTCCTGATTTCGGCAGGCTCATCACCTTTTGCGGGCTTAATCTCCCACGAGGACATCGAATGCAGCACCGCGACAGGCGTGCATTCGGTCACGATTATTTCAACGACATCAGGCAGCTTGCGGCGGATTGATATTTCGTCGAGATACGGGTACTGCGCGAATATACGCGATATGGCGGCAAACTTGTTGAAGAGGAACATATTCTTGCCGGCTTCTATTTGCGACGCGTCAACTATGCCGTTTTTGGGGTAAGCGGTCTGCCCCTCGAGATTGACCGTGCGTATTTTGAAGAACACTGTGACCGCGGCAATTATTGCCCCTATGATGAGAATCACGGCTAAAAAAGTCAATACAACGCCGGCACCGCGGCTTTTACCCCGTCGGCGCCTGCGCCTTCTTTTTCTTTCGCTGCTCGATGTTGCCATTTACACTTCCCTTTTTTTGCATACGGATTTTTAGCCCGAGATTATTCTTTGGATATTGCCGCCAAGCGCCGAGATTGTTTTTTCCATTGCCTCGTAGCCACGGTCAATGTGGTATATATCGGTTATTTTACTCTCACCTTCGGCGGCCAGCGCCGCTATGACAAGGGCGGCCCCGCCGCGTAAATCCGTGCAGCACACCTGCGCGCCGTGCAGCCTGGAAACGCCCGTGACGACGGCGGCACGCCCTGAAATCCTGATGTCGGCACCCATTCGCATCAGCTCTCCGGCATGGCGAAAGCGGTTTTCGAATATGTTTTCGAGGAACACGGTCGTCCCGCGGGCAGTGCAGGCAGACGCCATCATCTGCGCCTGCGCATCCGTCGGATAGCCGGGATACGGCATTGTCCGTATCGGCGGCATTGCTTTGATGGGGCGCTCGTTTTCTATTTTAATGCAACGTCCGGCAATTTTTATGTCGCACCCCGCCTCGGTAAGGTTAGATATTATCGTACCGATATGCGCCGGCTCGGCATTTTCTATGGCTATCTTCCCGCCGCACGCCGCGACGGCGCACATATATGTGGCGGCTTCTATGCGGTCGGGCATGATTGTATGGCGCGCGTCGTCGCGCGTCTTGC
>JAVBMB010000074.1:0-3188 GCA_031552995.1 Oscillospiraceae bacterium | reverse complement strand
GGCAAAAATCAGTACGACGTATTTGTGCTTTCGCACATTTACCCCTCCCCATCAGTTATTGCCGGCTTCGGCGGGGCAATTTGCGTCCCGCTGAGAAGGGCAATCAGGCTGCTGTAGATGTGCTCGGCGTTTTTTCTGAATGAGTCCTCGATAAGTGAACACTGGCGCTCGGTCATGAGCATCATGTCGATACACAGATGGTCGACATCGTCTTTGCATATTTGCAGCTTGACAGTGAATGTGCCGTCTTCGTTTTTGGCGGTGTTAGTCTTGATTTGCGAATCCCGCCGAATCTTCATCACAACGCGCATAGCGGCCCTTTCGGCCTTGTCACGCACAGTCGAAGGAAGCTCGCGGTACATGTCGGAAATCAGTTTCTGACCGTCCGGCGTGAGAATGTACAGTTTTTCGGCATCGGTCTCCACCGCGGCGACATGACGCGTATCAAGCAGGCCGTGAAACGCTTCGCTAAACTCGAAGTACCCGAACGCGTCGTCTACAAGCACGATATCAAGCAGATCGCCCTCGCCTATGGCGAAGGGCATAAAGCTCATCGAGTACATGATAAGATACTTTATGTCCTTGGGATCCCTGATAAAACCGTGACGCATAGCGCACCCCCACCTCTACATAACATTGAGAGTATAACATATTTTTTGCGGCATAACAATATCGGCCATATAAAAAATGGACAGGCGTGAGAAAATATCATTTTTTAAATTGCCGGCGCCGATGAATAAACAGGGCGGCATATGAAAAAATAATACCATTCCGTGATGACACTGTAAGCGGACTACGTGCGAGGCACGAATATTAAGTGAGGTGAAAACCGTGGACAAGAGTAACGCGAATTATCAAAACCAGAAAAACAAGAACAACAACCAGCCGAATAAGAAAGATAAAAAGGACAGCCCCAACCCAAACAGGGACCCGATGAATCCGTAAATACCGCTAACGCATCTCCTGCACGGCGACATAAGGGGCGGACGCATTGCGGCGGACGCCTCTTGTTCTTTTTCGCGGTTGCTTCTATCATGCATCAAACACGGCAGGCACTGCTGCCTGCCGTGTTTTATTGCTTTTTTACTTCAGCCCGGCAGCCAGACCTTGAGAATCAGGAATACCACCGCCGCGACGATGGCGAAAAATGTAAGCACATACGGCGCCAAAAGGGACAACACCGCGACAGACATCGCAAAGATATCTTTCGCCGTAGGCTTTTCGGCCTTGAAAGCGGCGCGGCGCGCCTCCTCCTCAGCCTCCAGCTTGGCGCGTTGATCGTCCGGCAAGTTTGCCCGGCGAATGCGCTCGAGGTCTTCTTCGACCCGGTAATTCATGAACCTCAAAACAGCCCCTGCGCCTTGTGACACATTACAAAATGGTTTGGCTCAAGCTCGCGGCGCTCGGGCACGACCTCGCTGCACATTTTATTTGCGTAGCCGCATCGCGTATGGAAACGGCAGCCTGACGGCGGATTTGCCGGTGATGGGATATCACCCTCGAGAATGATGCGCTTTTTGTTGCGCGCCGACGGGTCAAACGACGGCACGGCGGACAACAGCGCCTCGGTATACGGGTGAAGCGGGTTATTGAATATCTGCCCCTTATCGCCCGTTTCGACAAGCTGGCCAAGGTACATAACGCCGACATCGTCACTGATAAACTTGACGACCGACAGGTCGTGGCTGATAAAGAGATATGTCAGCCCAAGGTCGTCCTGCATGTCTTTGAGCAGGTTGATTATCTGCGACTGAATCGACACGTCAAGCGCGGACACGGCCTCGTCACACACAATAAACTCGGGGTTGACGGCGAGGGCGCGCGCTATACATATGCGCTGGCGCTGGCCGCCGGAAAACTGGTGCGGGTAGCGCGTGGCCTGCTCGGGAAACAGGCCGCACTTGCCGATAATTTCGACGACGCGGTCTTTCATCTCGGTTTTATTCTTGACAATCCCGTGCTGCATCATAGCTTCGCCAACAATTTCCCTGACCGGCAGACGCGGGTTTAACGAGCTGTACGGGTCCTGAAAGATGATTTGCATCTTTGTGCGCATGTGGTTCATTTCCTGCTTGCTGAGCGCCAGCACATCCTTGTCCTGAAACGTGATTTTGCCCTCGGTCGCTTTAAGCAGCCGCAGCAACACGCGCCCGGTTGTGGATTTTCCGCAGCCCGACTCGCCAACCAGGCCCATTGTGCGCCCGCGCCTGACCTGGAAGGAGATGTCGTCGACAGCTTTGACATGACCGACCGTGCTGCGCAGCACGCCTTTTTTGATCGGAAAGTATTTCTTTAAGTGTTCGGCCTTGATGATGACATCATCATTGAAGCTTTTAGCCACAGCGTCCATCAGTTCTCCTCCTTACCGGTGCAGTATTTCCAGCAGAACACCTCGTGCCCGTCAGGCATTTTGGCAAGCGGCGGGAACTCTTTTGAGCAGGCATCCATGACCGATTCGCACCGCGGGTGGAACGGGCAGCCCTCCGGCCTGCGGCTTAAATCCGGCACGCCGCCCGGTATGACATGAAGCCGCGCCGCCTCGGTATGCATATCCGGCTTCGAGCCGATGAGGCCGACGGTGTACGGATGGAGCGGGTTTGCGAATATCTCTTCGACAGAAGCCATTTCGGCGACCTTGCCGGCGTACATGACCATAACGCGGTCGCTCATCTCGGCGATGACGCCAAGGTCGTGTGTTATGAATATTATAGCTGTGTTTGTCTTTTGCTTCAGGTCGTTCATCAGCTCGAGCACCTGCGCCTGAATTGTGACGTCGAGGGCCGTTGTCGGCTCGTCCGCAATGAGCAGACGCGGCTCGCACGCGAGCGCCATAGCGATCATCGCCCTCTGCCTCATGCCTCCGGACAGCGCAAACGGATAGTCGTCAACTACGCGCTCGGGGTTTGGTATGCGGACGACGTCGAGCATACGGATGCTCTCTTCCCTTGCCTCCTGCTTGGACATGTTGCGGTGCAGTATCATCGTCTCGCTGATTTGATCTCCGATGCGAAACACCGGGTTGAGGCTCGTCATAGGCTCCTGAAATATCATGGATATGTCGTTGCCGCGCACCTTGCGCATCTCGGCATCGGATATCTTGAGCATATCCCGGCCGTTGAAGAGAATTTCGCCCCCAACGTATTTGCCGGGCGGTGTTTCGACAAGCCTAAGTATGGACATACTGGATA
>JAVBMB010000008.1:0-14178 GCA_031552995.1 Oscillospiraceae bacterium | reverse complement strand
CCATCGGGATTTCGACAAGGCCTGTGTTGTTAATCTTGCCGACAAGCGCGAACACTTTTGTGCCCTTGCTCTTCTCGGTGCCTATCGAGCTGAACCACTCGGCGCCCTTGACAAATATCTGGGCGATATTGGCATATGTCTCGACATTGTTCAAAACTGTCGGCTTGCCGAACAGCCCCTTGACTGCGGGGAACGGCGGACGGTAACGCGGCTCGCCGCGGTGTCCTTCGATAGAAGTCATCAAAGCGGTCTCCTCACCGCAGACAAACGCACCTGCGCCAAGGCGGATTTCGAGATCAAAATCAAAACCGCTGCCGAATATATCTTTGCCCAGGAAGCCGTATTCCTTCGCCTGCTCAATGGCTATCTGAAGCCTGTGGATGGCGATGGGATACTCGGCGCGGACATACACATAGCCCTGATGCGCGCCGATGGCGTAGCCGGCAATTATCATGGCTTCGATAAGCGCGTGCGGGTCGCCCTCAAGAACGCTGCGGTCCATGAACGCGCCCGGGTCGCCTTCGTCGGCGTTGCAGCAGACGTATTTGACAGGCCCGGGGGACGCCGCCGCAAACTTCCACTTAAGGCCGGTGGGGAAGCCCGCGCCGCCGCGGCCGCGAAGGCCCGACTTGATGAGCGTATCTATTACGTCCTGCGGCTGCAGCTCGGTCAGCACGCGGCCAAGGGCCTCGTAACCGTCGACGGCGATATACTCCTCGATATTCTCGGGGTTAATGACGCCGCAATTGCGCAGCGCGACGCGCATCTGCTTTTCGTAGAACTTCGTGTGGTTCAGGCTGCGGATGGTGTTGTCCTCCGCAATAGTCTCCTTATAAAGAAGACGCGTGACGATGCGCCCCTTAACGAGATGCTCGTTTACTATTTCTGACACATCAGCCTCGGTGACGTGTGAATAGAAGCAGCCTTCCGGGTAAACTATCATTATCGGGCCAAGTGCGCACAGGCCGAAGCAGCCGGTCTTGATGACCTTTATTTCCTTGTCAAGGCCCTTTTCGGTGATTTGCTGCTCCATAACCGTGGCAAGCTTTTCGCTGCCTCCGGCTGTACAGCCTGTTCCGCCGCATATCAGTACGTGGGCTCTGTAAAACTCCATTCTGCCTACCTCCTAGTTCTGCTCGGCGCCGATGGCATACGCATCGACCGGCTGCCCGTTGACCAGGTGATCGGCCACTATCTTGCCCACTTTATCGGGGGTCATCTTCACATATGTCACCTTTTCCTGGCCGGGGACATATACTTCGACAATCGGCTCCAGCTTGCACAGGCCGATACAGCCTGTCTGCGTGACCATGACATTATCCAGATTGCGGCCTTTAACTTCCTCTAAAAACGCGGCAAGCACCGGGCGCGCGCCCGCGGCTATACCGCATGTAGCCATGCCTACAACAACGCGCACGTTGTTGGGATTTTCCTGACGCATGACAACATTTTCCTTCGCCTTCTCGCGGATGGCTTTAAGCTCCTCAAGCGATTTCATCTATCGTTGCACCTCCATAAGTTCTTTTTCATTCTCGGCAATGTATTCCTGCATAAAGCCCAGCACTTCCGGCGTATCAAGCGGCAGCCCCTCGAGTATATCGCTGACTTCCAGCGTATCCAGAGTATAGCCTCTGTCGTCCACGGCGCGTATGTAAACAAAGCGGATATCCGGCTTTTGCTGTACAAGCGCCGTCATAGTCGACGCCATATCGCCTATCGGCAGGCAGTCGACACTGGACATTATATATACGGCTTCGACATCTGTGCCTCGCCCCGGCTCGCTGTCTATGCTGAATCTCCCTCCGGTCATCTCGGCCGTCATCTTTAGAAGCGGCACACCCAGCCCGACCTTGCGGGTCTTGCGGGATGTTGTAAACGGCGATATGACATTCTTCAGCATTTCGGCGCCCATTCCGCACCCGTCGTCCTCGATTTTTATCGTCAGCTCGTCCTCCGCCGTGTCGGCAAGGATGCTGATTTTAATCGTCTTGGCCCCGGCTGTGACAGAGTTTTGCGCGATATCCAGTATGTGCAGGGAGAGCTCGTTCATCAGTTGTACTTGGCCAGTACGGCTTCGGCCTCTTCGGGCGTCAGCTTGCCATAGACCTCCTCTCCAATTGTAAACACCGGCGCCAGGCCGCACGCGCCTATGCACCTTGTTGCCTCCAGCGAGAACTTGCCGTCCGACGTTATGCCGCCGACTTTGATGTCCAGCTTGCGCTCAAGCCTTTCGAGAATAGCCCCGGCGCCCTTGACATAGCACGCCGTGCCCATACACACAGCTACGGGATGCCTGCCCTTGGGGTTAAGCGAGAACTGTGCGTAGAACGTTACGACACCGTAAACTTCCGCCAGCGTGATGCCAAGCCCCTCGGCGATCATAATCTGTACTTCTATCGGCAGATATCCGTAGATGCTTTGCGCCTCCTGCAGCACCTGCATAAGCGCTCCGGGACGTTCTTTAAGTGCTTCGATAACTGCGGCCAGCCTGGCCTCCTGGTCCTTTGTCCCGTTAAAAGGAACCATTGTTTTGCGTTTTGCCATTAATTGCCCTCCTTCGGTATATAAATCATTCGTAATTTAGCCGGTTTATCTTTCATATACCCATCCTTACGAATTATACTATAATGAAAGAATTTTTACTAGGGGTTTTTCAAATATTCTGACAAATAATTAGTATCATTATCCGCATTTTTTGCGCAACATGCAATCTATGTGCAAAATTATTTTGGGAAGACTCAAATAACTGGATTTTTTAGCCGCTTTCGGCTGCTGTTGCCAAACAGAGGAAACAAAGCCAAATCGCAAAAAAATCGCCGGCAGGCTTTGACAAGCTGCAGCATTTGTGGTATTATTCGTTTTGATGCCCATGAGCTGTGTTTAAGGCGTTTTCCGCGCGCACGCGCGGTTGGTGCCTCAACCTTTTACTCGGCCTTGCGGCGCATATAAAAAAGGAGGTATACTCTCATGATTCTTAGCGAAGAAAAAACGAAGGTAATTGTCGACAATCGCCTTCACGAGACCGACACCGGCTCGCCGGAGGTGCAGATTGCGATCCTGACCGCCCGTATAAACGAGCTGACCGAGCACCTTAAGGTGCACAAGAAGGACAAGCACAGCCAGCGCGGCCTGCTGAAGATGGTCGGCAAGCGCCGCAACCTGCTTGCCTATCTGCAGAAGACCGATGTCGAGCGCTACCGCGCTCTTATCGCCAAGCTGGGTCTGCGCAAGTAAGACACCGCACGGGGGGACGCATGTCCCCCCTTTTGCCTTGCATCCCCCCTGTGCCGGCGAGGCGGACAGGCCGTTTTCGGCGCTTACACCTCTACCAGCGCACAGCAAAGCCCGCGGCGCGGCCTGCGCCGACGCCGCCTTGGCGGCGGAAAGCTCCGGCCCTCCCTTTTAGCAGTTGAAAAAGCGCTGCTGCCACCGGCGCGTTTTTTCAAGTGCTAAAGGTCGGCCGGTACTCATCAGCGGCACAGCCGCACACTTACGAAAGGTGGATTACCCATGAAAGCAATGCAATTCCCCGACCACAAGGTATACGAGACCACATTGGCCGGCCGGCCGCTTAAAATCGAGCTAGGCAAGCTGGCCGGGCTGGCAAACGGCTCGTGCATGGTCTATTTTGGCGACACAGCCGTGCTCGCCACGGCCGTCATGGCCGAAAAGCCGCGCGACGGCATCGATTTCTTCCCGCTTAGCGTCGATTTTGAAGAGAAGCTGTACGCCGTGGGCACAATTCCCGGCAGCTTTATGCGCCGCGAAGGCCGCCCGGGCGAAAAGGCCATACTCACCTCGCGCCTTATCGACCGCCAGATTCGCCCGTTCTTCCCCGATGATATGCGCAACGACGTATGCGTGGTGTGCACCGTAATGTCGGTCGATCACGACAACTCGTCCGAGGTCGCCGCCATGATAGGCGCCAGTGTGGCGCTGTCGATATCCGACATCCCCTGGAACGGCCCGATAGTCGGCATCCAGATGGGCTATGTCGACGGCGAATATGTGCTGTGCCCCACAAGCGAGCAGCGCAAGAACAGCCGTCTTCACCTGACCGTCGCCGGAAGCACCGACAAGGTGGTTATGATTGAAGCCGGCGCCGACCAGTTCCCCGACGACATGATGCTTACAGCCATAAAGAAGTGCCATGAGGAGTGCATCCGGCTCGGCCGTTTCATCCGCAACATCAAGGCCGAGAACTTTAAGGCCCCGCGCAGCTACCCCAGCATACACCTCCCGCAGGAGATGTATGACGATGTAAAGGCTTTTGCGCTGGAAAAGGTGCGAGCCGGCATCAACTCGGACGATAAGACAGTCCGCGACGCCAACATCTCGGCCATAACGGCCGAGGTCATCGCCGCCCTTGGCGACAAATATCCCGGCAGCGAGGCGCTGTTTGGCGAGTGCATGTATAAGCTGCAAAAGTTCGTCGTGCGCCGCTTCATACTTGACGACGGCCACCGCGTCGACGGGCGCGGGCTGACCGATGTCCGTCCGCTGGCCTCCGAGGTCGGCCTGCTGCCGCGTGTTCACGGCTCCGGCCTGTTTACAAGGGGCCAGACACAGGTGCTGTCGATATGCACGCTTGGCACGATGCGCGACGCTCAGTCGCTTGACACGACATTTGAAGAGACAGAAAAGCGTTATATGCACCACTACAACTTCCCGTCATATTCCGTCGGCGAGGCGCGTCCGTCGCGCAGCCCCGGCAGGCGTGAAATAGGCCACGGCGCCCTTG
Organism: Oscillospiraceae bacterium; assembly: GCA_031552995.1. Lineage (GTDB taxonomy): Bacteria > Bacillota > Clostridia > Oscillospirales > Butyricicoccaceae > JAVBMB01. Next base: position 9,437 of record JAVBMB010000008.1, on the reverse strand, counting down.
CCGAGCGCGCGCTCGAGCCGGTCATCCCGCCGGTCGACGAGTTCCCGTACGCGCTGCGCGTCGTCAGCGAGGTCGTCTCGTCCAACGGCAGCACGTCACAGGGCGCCATCTGCGGCAGCACGCTTGCCCTTATGGACGCCGGCGTGCCGATAAAGGCGCCGGTTGCCGGTATCTCGTGCGGCCTTGTCACCGAGGGAGACAGGCATGTCACCTTCACCGACATTCAGGGCATCGAAGACTTCTTCGGCGATATGGACTTTAAAGTCGGCGGCACAGCCGCAGGCATCACAGCCATTCAGGTCGATATCAAAAACGACGGCCTGACGCATCAGATTATAGAAGAGGCGTTTGAAAAGACACGCGTCGCGCGCATGGAGATTCTCAACGACGTCATGCTGAAAGCGATTGCCGCCCCGAGGCCGGAGGTCAACCGCTACGCGCCCAAGATGATAAAAATGACCATCGACCCCGAGAAGATACGCGAGGTCATCGGCAAGGGCGGCTCCGTCATACAGAAAATCACAGCCGACACAAATACAAAGATTGATATCGAGGACGACGGCACAATTTGCATCGCTGCAGTCAACGCCGACGACGGCGAGCGCGCCCGCCGAATGATAGAAGCGATTGTCAAGGAGCCGGAGGTCGGCGATATGTACTTCGGCAAGGTCACGCGCATAATGGGCTTCGGTGCATTTGTCGAAATCGGCCCCGGCAAGGAGGGGCTTATCCGCATGGCTCATCTCGACACAAAGTTTGTCGAAAAAGTCGAGGATGTGCTTAACATCGGCGACGAGACATGGGTCAAGGTGCTGGAAATCGACGAAAAAGGCCGCATAAACCTGTCACGCAAGCAGGCTCTTAAAGAAATGGCCGACCAGCAGCAGTAAAACGCTGAATAATCGCGATTTTGCGGCAAAAACTAAGCTAAGCTGATGCCCCGGGCGACAAACCTGCCGCCTGGGGCGTTATATCTTGACAGGCGCTGTGCGCCGGTTTTCGACACGAGGTGTGCAATGATAAACAAAATTAACCTGCCCAACGGCGTGCGCATAGTACACGAACATCTTGACCATGTGCGCTCGTGCGCGATGGGCATATGGGTGCAAAGCGGCAGCAGACACGAGCGCCCAGAACTGTGCGGCATATCGCATTTTATCGAGCATATGCTGTTCAAAGGGACAAAGACATACACCGCGGCGCAGCTTGCCGAGGAGTTCGACACAATAGGCGGGCAGGTCAACGCCTTTACCACCAAAGAGAACACCTGCTACTATATACGCACGCTGGACACGCATTTTCAAACAGCGGCGAAGCTTCTTGGCGACATGTACTTCAACTCGGTCATGGGCGAGGATGAGGTGAACCTCGAGCGCGGCGTCATCCTTGAGGAAATCGGCATGTATGAGGACACCCCCGAGGACCTTGTAAACGAGCTGCTGTTCGAGCAGGCGTTCAAGGGCTCGTCACTCGCGCGGCCGATTCTGGGCACAAAAAGCACGCTTGACGCGATTGACGGCGCGACGCTGCGCGCGTATCTTGAAAGCAGCTACACGGCGAAAAACACGCTCGTCTCCATAAGCGGCAGCTACAGCGAGCAGGATATCGAGTTTATTTGCCGGCTGTTTGGCGGGATGAGGGACTGCCCGCCGCCGCTGATGCAGCCGGCCGTCTACACGCCGTCTACGGCGCTGAAGACAAAGGATATCGAGCAGAACCATCTTATGCTGGTATTCCCCGGGCTGGATATAACCTCGCCCCGGCGATATACATTGCAGGTGATGAGCAACATACTCGGCGCCGGCATGTCGTCGCGCCTGTTCCAAAAGGTGCGCGAGCAGAGCGGGCTGTGCTATTCGATATACAGCTTCTCATCGCTGTATCAGCAGGCCGGGATATTCGGCGTGTATACCGCGCTTGGCAAGGAGACCGAGATGCAGGCGCTTGAGCTGATACGCAGCGAGCTGCGCGGCTTTACGTCGGGCGGAGTCGGCAAGGATGAGCTGTACCGCACAAAAGAACAGCTGAAGAGCAATGTTCTGATGGGTATGGAGAGCACGACATCCCGCATGTCGTCGAACGCCCGCAACGAGATAATATTCGGCAGGCCTGTCAGCGAGGATGAGATTGTCGAAGCGCTGGACGCCGTAACGGCAGACGGCGTTCACACGCTGGCCGCCGAGATTCTTAACTTTGACGCACTGTCGTTTGCCGCCGTCGGTGACGTCGCAAACGAGGCCGCTTACATGTCGGTAATCAAAAAATAGTTCCGGTCAAAAAAACAGCCTGGCGGGTGAACCCCGTCGGGCTGTTTTATTGTATTCCCGGCTGCATCCTGTGTTGCAACACCGTAAAGCTTTGATGTAAAACGCCTAAAGACTACCCCGCCGCTCAGTTCCTTACGCCTCGGCAGAATATCGCAAGGGTGCCGGGGCCGGAATGGACGACAATAATCGGCGAAAGCTGCCTGACATCCAGTTTTGCGTCCGGAACGAGCTTGCGCACCTCTTCGGCAAGCTGGTTTGCCTCATCCTCGACATCTCCGTGCGTTATATATATTGTCTGCGCCCCGGCATCCCTGATATGCTCGGCCGTCAGCCTTGCAAGCTCGCGGATTGCCGTCATACGGCCGCGCACCTTGTCTATCGGCGTCAGCTTACCCTCGTCGCTTACATTCATAATCGGCTTGATGCCGATAAGCGTGCCGACAAGTGCGCTCGTTTTCGAAAGCCTGCCGCCGCGATACAGGTGGTTTAAGTCGTCGACTGTAAAGAAGTGGCATACGCTCAGCTTTTCTTCCTCCAGCTTTTCGGCAGCCTCGGTTACGCCGGCGCCGCTGTCGCGCAGTTCAAGCGCGCGCATGCTCAGTATCGCCTGACCCATCGTCGCGGCGACTGTGTCGACGCAGATGATTTTGCTCTCGGGGTATTTTTCCATCATCATCTTTGCCGCCATGCACGATGTGGCGTATGTGCCGCTTAGCCCGGATGAAAAGCCGACATACATCGCGTCAAGGCCATTTTTGCAGCTTTGCTCAAACAGCTCAAGGAACTCCTCAAGCCTGCCCTGCAGCGTCGACATCTTTTTGCCGCCGCGAATAAGCTCGCAAACCTCGTGCGGGGTGATTGATGTGCCGCACTCGTCCCATATCTCTCCGCCGTCAACGGCCAGTCCGTGCTTGATAGGTTTGACATCATTGCCGACGAACCAGTCCAACGTGCAGTCCGTCGTGGTATCAGTAATCAGCGTAAACTTAATATCCGGCATAGTATTGCCTCCCAAATAATATTTTCAGCGCAGACGGAACAAAAAACGCCGGCGGCGCGTCCTATGCATGTTACAGCTTTTTCAATTTCATGTCCCCGGATCTAACCCAGCCGATTTTGCGCAGAAGCCTGTCTACGCCAAGCGCGACGAGGGCCGGAATGACAAAGTGCAGCGCGGCGATGGCCAGCAGCGTCGCCGCAGCGCCGTTTTCACCCGCCATCGCGCCGTATGTCGTTATCTGCCCGACAAGGCCGGATGTTCCCATCCCGGCGCCGACCGGGATATTGACCATCTTGAACAGCGTTGTCGACAGCGCTCCGCCTACGGCGCTTGCGACTGTCGGCGCTATCCATATCTGCGGCCTTTGCATGATATTGGGCACCTGAAGCATCGATGTGCCGATTCCCTGAGATATAAGGCCGGACACGCCGTTGTCTCTGTAGCTTATCACGGCAAAGCCTATCATCTGCGCGCAGCAGCCGGCCGTGGAGGCGCCGCCCGCAAGCCCGCTCAGCCCCAGCATGATGCACAGCGCGGCCGAGGAAATCGGCAGTGTCAGCACCATGCCGACGATGACGCCGACGGCGATACCCATCGGCAGCGGCATAAGCCCGGTGGATTTGTTGACAAGCTCGCCCAGCCACGCCATCGCGGCCGATATATACGGCCCGGTGAGATGCCCGACAAGCCCGCCGGTGACGATTGTTACTATCGGCGTGACGATGATGTCGACCGGCGTTTTCTTTGATACAAGCTGCCCCAGCTCGGCGCCGATTACCGCGGCGACGTATGCGCCGACCGGCCCGCCCGCAAGGCAGCCAATAGCGCCCGCACCGGCTGCCGAAAGCATGACAAGCGCATCGGCCTTAAGCCCCCAGGCAATGGCGGCGCCGATTACCGCGCCGTACACACGGCTGTCTCTTATCACATCGACAAGCGGGGTCAGGAAGCTAAGCGCGCTGATGTTGGCCAGCTGCGCCAGTATAGTTCCGACGATAAGCGAGGCGAACAGCCCGTAGGCCATTGCCCCCATAGCGTCAATCAAATACCTGTTGTATATTCGCTTTGCAAGAGAGTCTTTGCCGTTTGACATTGATGGGTCCGCCTTTCAAAATCAGTGTTAAGCAGCCTGACGCAGAGCCGCGTGAAACAGGGGTGCAACGCGGATGCGGCGCCGGTGCGGCGTACCCTGTTTAATCGGGTATACCTCCGCACACGAAGGTATTATACCATGTCTCACAACCGTTGGCAATTATTTGTATCTAACACAATCTTCTATCTTTTTAGCGCGTGATGAGGTATTATGTATAAGAATATCGGTTTTTTCGAGCATTCGCGCCGGGATACCGCCTCGCGCTTTTTACCCGGCGGGCGGCATTTTCGGCGCATAGTCAATTGAAAAGCATAGCAAAAATAATTTTCTCAACGGAGGACCCACGATGAGACACACCCTTGCAAAGCGCGTTTTACCCCTGTTGTGCGCCGCGGCGATGGCGCTGACGCTTCTTCCCCTGCCGTCGTTTGCGGCGAATGTACAGCACGAGACCGCGGAGGAGATTGGCCGCGGACTGACCGCCACGGTTTTGAAGAGCAAGAACGACTCAAGCTCGCGGCAAATGGTCAGGCTGGACTATACGCCCGGACTTGGCGTGACGCCGATTGTCGGCTACGGCAGTAAGCTGTACGGCAAATCTGACGTCAACTATGTTATCAGCTATGCCGAAGCGCGCGGCAACAGCGTGCTGGCCGCCGTCAACGCCGACTATTTTCATGTCGACACCGGCGTGCCGACCGGTATGCTGATAAATAACGGGAGGCTGTGTGTTTCCGACGGGGCGTGGAACGCCGTAGGGTTTTTTGCCGACGGCACGGCGATATGCGGGACACCCCGCCTAAAGGTTACGTATTACCGTCCGCTAAACGGCGGTACATATACAATAGAGGGCTTAAACAAGGTTCGCACCACAACGGGCATATACATGTACACCGATGATTTTTCGTCCGACACGCGTACAACAGCCGCCGGAACCGAGGTTGTGCTTCAAAGCGCGCACGGGGAATATCTTGCGCTTGGCAAACCGCTGGAGCTTACCGTCGTCTCCGTCGGCCAGCGCTCGGCGACGCCGATTGCCCCCGGGCAGTTTGTGCTTAGCCTTAACGACAGCAATGTCAAGGGAACGCGGATATCCGACATGCAGCCGGGCGAGACAATAACCGTCTCGGCCTCTACGGCCGACACACGCTGGCACAGCGTCGTATACAGCTGCGGCGGCGGCAACATGCTGGCCTCAAACAGCACGCTGACACCCGCCGCCACAAGGGAAAAAGACGCGCGCACCGTCATCGGCGTCCGCGCCGACGGCTCGTTCTCTGTCATCGTCTGCGACGGCCGCCAGGGCGGGCTAAGCGACGGCATCAGCCTTGACGAGGCGGCGCGGACACTTATCGCCTCCGGCTGTGTGAATGTGATAAATATGGACGGCGGCGGCTCGTCGTCGGCAAGCGTGCGCTTCCCCGGGCAAAACGGCGCGTCAATAATCACGTCGCCGTCGGACGGCGCGCCGCGCAAGTGCGCCAACTTCCTGCTGTTTGTAAACTCGGGCGACCGTACGCTGCCAAACGACCGCGCGGCGGTCTATCCCCGCACGGCGGCCGTGCTGGCCGGCGCGTCAATGCCAGTCAGCGCGCTGACATATAACGGCGACTACTTCCCAGGCGGCGAGTACAGCGGAGAGCTGTTTGTATCCGGCGGCGAGGGAGAGGTATCAAACGGCATATTTTACTCCGGATACGAGGCCGGCGTCTCCTATATCGATGTCGACAGCGGCGGGTTTTACGGAAGCCCGGCCGTGATAGACGTGGTGGCCTCCCCGGCGCGGATATCCTTTGTGCGCGCCGGGACGAGCGCGGCGCTGAGTACGCTTGCAGTCGCGCCCGACAGCGTGACCGACCTTGACATGTACGCGACCGACGGGCTGCGCAGGCTCGTCTCGCAAGACGCGCAGTTCACATTCGAGGTATCCGGCGGCATCGGCTCCGTCGACGGCAACGGCGTGTTCGTTTCGACGGGCGTGCCCGGCACAAACGGCACAATAACGGCTTACTGGAATGAATATATCCTCACATTGCCCGTCAAGGTCGGCCAGGCCCCGCAGGTGATTGAGGGCTTCGAGACGGCAAGGACATACACGGCGGCGACATTGCCGCCCGCCCCAACCGACCCGTCCGTGCCGGTTGACCCGGCTGTGGTATCGCTGTCCACGGCGTCGGCCAATGTAATAAACGCGCCCGAAAACGCACGCTACGGCAACGGCGCGCTCGTACTCGGCTTCCACGCCGTACAGATAGGCGATACCGCGGCATTTACGCCCGATAAGGCGTATACCTTCCCCGCCGGCGCGACACATCTCAGCATGATGATTCGCGGCAAGGGCACGATAGGCATCGTCTACAACTCCCCGACCGGGCAGATAAAGGGCGACCCGATGGCTGTCACAGACGAGTGGAACTTCTACACCGCGGCGATTCCTGCCGGCGCGACGGGCATTGCCGGGTTCTATACCATAGCCTACTCGGTGACCGACTACAAGATATGCGTCGACCAGCTTACATGCTATTTCGGCAAGGCTATTTACGACCACCTCGCGCCGCGTATATCCGATTTGGCCTATGACGGCGCCGACGTCACCGCGACCGTTCTTGACGACTATCCGATACCGATGACGGCCGATATGCTGAAGCTGACGGTCGACGGCAGGGCGGTGCCTCTGGCATACGACGCCGCGACGGGGCTTGTAACGGCGCAGCTGCCGCTTGACGAGGCGCGGCACCGCATCACGCTGACGGCGCGCGACTTCACATATAACATGTCCCGCGCCAGCATAGACAGCGGCGCGAGCCAAAGCCATGTTTTCAGCGACACAACAGGCATCTGGTTCGGCGAATATGCCGAATACCTGAGCCTGCGCGGCGTGTTCTCCAAGGATACGAAGTTCAACCCGCAGATGACCGTTACAAACGCCATGGCGGCGACGATTATCTCACGCTATCTTGGCGCGGAAACCGCCAAATACGAAACTCAACCGCTGCCGTACATCGACTCGGCGGACATCCCCGACTGGGCGCTGCCGCATGTGCGCGCAATGTTCAGCATGGGCATAATGGTCGGCGGATATGACAATGCCGGCAACCGCATATTCAGCCCGAACGCCAGCACGACGCGCGCGCAGGTGATGACAATACTTGGCCGCACGGTGCAGCGCGGATACAACTACCAGAAATCGACGTTTGGCGACCGCGACACCATCCCCTACTGGGCGGCCGACCATATAGACCTGCTGTATGGCATGGGAGTAATAAACGGCTACACCGGCAGCAACGATATCAAGCCGCTGCTGACGATTACAAGGGCCGAGCTCGCCTCGCTGCTGTATAAGTTTTACTGATTTGACATAAGAGAATTATGTCAAAGACCCTGCAATGCCGTAAGGCCTTGCGGGGTCTTTTGTTTATACGGAATCGGATACCCGCCTGCTATGCTTGCGGCGTAACGGTTTGCTTTATTTTGATTTGCCTTGCAAAGCAAGCGTGGTATAATGAATTATTGGTGAAGATAATTTATATTAGGGGAAGGTGTAATTATGGATATTGTTGAATTGACAAATGAGTATAAAGAGGATTTAGAGCGAATTGTCGCACATAGCTTTGGCGGCGGGCTTCAGATCGCTGTACATCGTGAATTATATGATTTTCGAGAGTTGCCCTGCTTCATCGCTCTTTCAGATAGTCAAGAGTTGCTTGGTTATTGCTATTATCGTTTTGTAAATAGCGAATGTGAAATCATGGCTATTGAGTCAATGCAGCAAAACATTGGGATAGGTACTGCGTTAATAAAAAGAGTTGAAGAGCTTGTATATTCAAAAAATTGTACACGTATATATTTGACAACGACTAATGATAATATAAATGCACTTCGATTTTATCAACGATATGGTTTTGTAATGTGTGCTATCAGATTAAATGAACTTGATTATTCAAGAAAAATTAAACCTGCTATCCCGCTTATTGGAGATAATGATATTCCGGTATTACATGAAATCGAATTTGAAATGATTTTATAGAGTACCCGACCTAATAAGCATTTCCTGCATTTTCGTATACCGAGGAAAGCAAGAAGAGACATCGTTGCCCGGCGCCTCTTCTTGCTTTTATGTCTGCCAGGCAAAGCCGGCCGGTGTGCGCGCATGTGCGCGAGCGAAGCCAGACAGCCTGTACGGCGCAGCACCTCATTTATATCAATGATTCCTCTGCCAGCGCCTGAGCGCGCGGCGCGACAGGCCGCCCAAAAAATCGTGGATGTGGAAGCTGAAATACATCAGCGGCAGATAGAAAAACACATTGCGGGACAGCAAATCCCCCAGCATAAAGAACCTGCCGAATATCAAAAACATAGCCAGATACCCTGCGCCCAGGGCGATGAGCATAATATTCACAATCCGCGTGCGCGGCCTGGACAGGCGCAAAAGCAAATAGAACCCGACGACGCCCAGCATAAACACAATCATTGTCGAGGAATTTATATCGCCCAAACCGAACGAATGGCTGGCCGTCTGCAAATACAGCGTGTTGAACACAATCGTCACCGCCGCCGGAAGCGACAGCTCGAGTATATTCGTAAGCATACGCCCCTCGGGCCGCTGATAGTTGGCGCGAAGCGCCAGAAAGAACGACGGTATGCCGATTGTGAACACATTTATCGGGGTCATTTGCAGCGGCACAAACGGGTAGGCAAACGGGATGAATATGTAAATCAGCGTCAAAAGCACGGTATAAATTGTCTTGGCTAGATACAGCGACGACACGCGGTCGATGTTGTTTATCACCCGCCGCCCCTCGCGCATGACGCTTATCATCGAAGAAAAGCTGTCGCTCATCAGCACAAAATCGCACGCGCCGCGCGCCGCGTCACTGCCCTTTGCCATCGCCACGCTGCAATCGGCCTCGCGCATGGCCAGTATATCGTTGACGCCGTCACCCGTCATGCACGCCGTGTGCCCGCGCTTTTGCAGCGCGCGTATCAGCTCCCGCTTCTGCACAGGCGTCACATGGCCGAACACCGTGTAGTTCCCGGCAATGGCGATGTAGTCGTCGACGCCCTCTTTTTTGCGCAT
>JAVBMB010000080.1:0-66344 GCA_031552995.1 Oscillospiraceae bacterium | reverse complement strand
GCTAAAGCCGGCAGCGGGGGGCGCTCACCGCGCGGTGCGCAGCTTGATAAACGGCGACAACAGTGCACTTGTGTCACTGACACCGCCCGACGTGTATGTGATGGCCGTGTCGCCGCGCTTCACGGCGCTTACAGGCCGCGCCATGCCGTTTAGATACAGCCCGGCAAGTATTTGCGCCAAAGCGGGTTCCATCATCTCCGGCACATCCTCGCGTCCGCACAGGTTAAGCGCCGATGCCACCGCCGCCGAGAAAAGCGCCTCCCGGGCTTCCGGCGCGGCGACAAGGCCGGAAAGCTGAAGCGCGGCCGCTTCAATCCGCTCCTTTGCGCCTTCGCGCTGGTACAGCGCGTTCATGCTACTGCGCCACGGCGGCGCCGACCGCGCTCACCTTGGCCGCCGGCACAAACAGGTCATACAGGTATCTGGCCTGGATTGCCGTGCCGTCGAACAGCTGGTTCTCGTTCGGGCCAAACTGCTTCAGGCTGTCAATCTTCGAAACCGCGATAGGCGCGTGGCACGAGACAACAAGCATCAGTATCTCCTTTGACCCGCTGCCCGGGGTGATGCCGCCGGCACTTTCGGCGGCGCGGCCGCTCTTGACGGCGATTTGCGTCATCATGCGGTTCGACGGCACAAATATGCACGGCAGGTCGTTCACCATCATCACATGGTCGTATGTGATGCCGTTGATTTCGACCTTCTGCTCGAAGCTGATGCTGTTGAATGTGTTGTCCACCGCCCGCAGGAAGCTGTTTTTCAGCTTGCTGGATATCAGCCCTACAAAGCCGCCTGTCTGTTCGCTGTCGTTTTCCAGCGTCTGAACAAGCGATGTCAGCGTCTCAAGCGCGTCGTCCGAATCGGTGTCCAGCGGGACGACGTGGCTTGTGGCCCAGGCGCCGGTCGCGGCGGCGTTGTACAGCTTGTTTATACGGTAGATGTCCTGTTCGCGCGTCAGCTGCACGCGGGCGAACTCGCGGATAACGTTCTCCGCCGTCGCAACAAACGCCGTGTCGGACGGGTCGGTGCGATCGAGCGCGAACTTTACGCCGCGGTCCATGCCAAGCGTGTAAGTAGACCATTCGCTGCTCACCGCTCCGGAAGGGTAAGCGCTGCCGTCGGTCTTGCTGGGGTCGTAGTCACCAAGCCCGGTTGTCGAAAGTGTAGACAGTTCAATCTCGCTTCCGCCTGTGAACCGAACCTGACCGGACTGCGCCGCCATCCATTCGGTACAGGATGATGCCGCAAGCTCCTCGTCAATAAAGCTTTGATACGCTTTTGCGTAATCGATTGCCATTGATTGCATTCCTCCTAACAAAGATTTACCGGCATTATACAGTTGCGCCGCGGAAACAGACAGTGAACATCTTCACTTGACACCGCATCGCGGCAATGATACGCTTTCTATGAAAAAATCACGCATCGCGTAAAACAATATCAGAGGTGTTTATGGACGAACAGCTGTTGAGGCAAAATCTAGGGCAGGATATTCGCATAATAGCCGCCAAAGCAATTGACAGTACAAATGTCGAGGCGCGCAGGATAATAGGCAGCGGCGAACGGGGCCAGTTCGTCGTAGCAGCGTCGGAGCAAAGCTCCGGAATCGGAAGGATGGGCAGGCAGTTTTTTTCTCCGCGCGGCGGGGTGTATGTTACGGCGGCGCTGCCAAGCATCGAGATATCAAATCTTCCTCTCGTCACGCCGGCCGCGGCCGTCGCGGCTCGCCGCGCGATAAGGGACGTGTGCGGCATCGAGTGCGGTATAAAATGGGTAAACGACCTCGAAGTGAACGAAAAAAAAGTGTGCGGCATCCTCGCCGAGTATCATGCAGGCTTTGTCATCGTCGGCGTCGGGGTGAACCTCGCGCCGGACGCCGACTTTCCTCCGGAGCTGACCGGGATTGCCGAGCGGATGCTAGTCACTACGGCGCGAGGCATGTCGGAAAAACTGGCCTCACTTATAGCGAAGGGTGTTATCGATTTTGCGTCCGCTTTGCCGCGATGCTGTTTTATGGATGAATACCGCGCCGCGTCCACGGTTATCGGGCGCGAGATAGATATAATTTCACAAAGCGGCGGCTGCCGCGCAACTGCGCTTGATATAGACGCTCAAGGGCGTCTGCTTGTCCGCGACGAGTTTGGGAACGAGCGGGCATTAAACAGCGGAGAGGTATCGGTGCGCCGCGCTCGGCATGGGCAAGAAGGCCGGGGTTAAAAGGCTTTACAGAGATTTTACATTGCCCCCTTTGTGTTTTTACGTACATATTCTAGAATGACAAACGGAATAGTATGTGTATATGATGCGGGATGTGACCCGCGGGGGAGAAGAGTTTTATGTCAATTTACGATGTGTTCTCACTGATGGGAGGGCTGGCGCTCTTCCTGTTCGGAATGAATGTCATGGGGCAGTCGCTGGAAAAGCGGGCGGGCAGCAGCCTGAAAAAAATACTTCAGCGTCTAACGTCAAGCCCGGTCAAAGGGGTGATTCTGGGCACTGTCGTCACAGCAATAATCCAAAGCTCATCCGCCACAACCGTCATGGTTGTCGGCTTCGTCAACTCCGGCATAATGTCGCTTCGGCAGGCAGCCGGCGTAATCATGGGCGCAAATATCGGCACGACAATGACATCATGGATACTCAGCCTGTCCGGCCTGCAGGGCGACGGGATTCTGGTCAACATATTCAAGCCGACAACGTTTTCGCCAATACTGGCGTTTGCCGGCATCATGATGCTGATGCTCAGCAAAAACGAAAAGCGGAAGGACACCGGTTCCATATTGCTCGGCTTCGCTGTGCTGATGTTCGGCATGCAGACAATGTCGGCCGCCGTCGCGCCGCTGTCCGACTCACCGGGATTTGTCAGCATACTGACATACTTCGAAAACCCGATACTGGGAGTGCTGGCCGGCACGGTGCTGACGGCGGTCATCCAAAGCTCGTCGGCGTCGATAGGTATACTTCAGGCGATGTCCGCCACAGGGCAGATAACATTTGGCGCGGCCATTCCGATACTTATGGGCCAGAACATCGGCACATGTATCACTGCAATAATCTCGTCGGCCGGCACAAACAAAAACGCCAAGCGCGCCGCCGCAATACATCTGTATTTCAACGTCATCGGCACCGTGCTGTTTCTGTGCCTGTTCTATGCGCTAAACGCGATATTCAAGTTCACATTCCTTAACGGGCAGGTGACAGCCGTCGGCATCGCCATAGTTCACTCGGCGTTCAACATACTTGGAACAGCCGTCATGCTGCCGTTCATCGGCAAGCTGGAGCAGCTGGCCATAGCCACAATTAAGGATGACGCGACCGGCGACAAGATTGTTGTTCTTGACGAGCGCATTCTTTCGACACCGTCGATAGCCATTGCGCAGAGTCAAGCGGTCGCCACCGAGCTGGCTGGGATTGCCCAGGTCGGTATGGTCACCGCCATAGACATCGTGTGCGACTACGATGAAAAGCGGGCGCAGGTTATCGCTAAATGCGAGCAGAGCGCCGACGAATACGAGGATATGCTCGGCAGCTACCTCGTCAAGCTAAGCTCAAGGGATATGACACTCGACGACAGCCGTCAGGTGTCAAAGATACTGCATACCATCAGCGATTTCGAGCGAATCAGCGACCACGGCATGAATGTGATGGCCTCGGCAAGAGAGCTGTTTGACAAGGGTATGACATTCTCGGATGTCGCGATGGGCGAGCTTAAGCTTATCGGTGACGCCGTGCGCGAGATACTCAATATCACGGTTCGCGCCTATAACGAGGATAATGCGGCGCTTGCCGGCAGCGTCGAGCCGCTAGAGCAGGTTATAGACTATCTGTGCGCCGAGATGAAAGGCAATCATATAGCCCGCCTGCGAAACGGGCAGTGCACCATCGAGCAGGGATTTGTGTTTAACGACCTGCTTTCAAACTACAGCAGGGTGTCGGATCACTGCTCGAACATAGCGGTGACGATAATCGAAATCAGGCGAGACAGTCTGGACAGCCATGAATACCTCAAGGGCGTTAAGGCGGGCGACAACGCCGAGTTTAAAAGGCTGTTCGACAGCTATATGGAGAAATATGCGCTTAAGCCAACGGCATGAGTTTGAGGGAGCGTGCAGATGATTTATGTGGTCGAGGATGATTTGAATATCCGTCAGATGGAGAGCTATGCCCTAAAAAACAGCGGTTTTTCCGTCATGGAGTTCTCGGACGGCAAGGGCTTTTTCGCCCAGTGCGAAAAAGCGTTGCCCAGTCTGGTCGTGCTCGATATCATGCTGCCGGGGGAGGACGGTCTCAGTATTCTTGAGCGTCTTCGCCGCGGTGAAAGAACGAAAGCTGTACCTGTGATTATGGTTACCGCAAAGTCGTCGGAGCTGGATGCGGTCCGCGGGTTGGACAGAGGCGCCGATGACTACATAGCCAAGCCGTTTGGTATCATGGAGTTTATTTCGCGGGTAAAAGCGGTTCTTCGCCGGTACGATGACGATAACAGATCACCGGTATTTTCGCTTGGCGAGCTTGCCATGGACGATGGCAAGCGCCTTGTTACAGCTCACGGCCGGCCGTGCGAGCTGACGTTTAAGGAATATGAGCTGCTGCGGCTGCTGATGGCAAATCAAGGCATTGTGCTGACGCGTGAAAAGATTATGGAGCGCGTATGGGGCACCGATTTCGAGGGAGAGAGCCGCACCGTGGATATGCATGTCAAAACACTCAGGCAAAAGCTGGGCGAATGCGGGAATATGATAAAAACCGTCCGCAGTGTCGGCTATAAGCTCGAGCGCTAACGGCGCGCCACAGGGGGTAAAATGGAGCAAAAAATCAACGGACGCATGCTGTTTGTAGCGCTGCTTGCCATGGCGCTTACAATCATCGCATCGTTCTGGGTGTTCCACCGTGCTTTCGACGAGCAGGTGCGGCGCGACATGTCAAGCTACGCGCGGCTAATCGCCGAAGCCATCGACGGCAAAAATCCGGCGGAGCTGGGAGACTTTGCTGTCGATGGCCTGCGCATTACGATGATTGCGCCAAGCGGCAATGTACTTTTTGAGAGTGAACAGCACGGAATAATGGATAATCACCTGACCAGACCGGAGATAGTTGAAGCTGTTGATTACGGCGCCGGCGAATCGTCGCGCATGTCGGACACTATGGGCTACAAGACATATTACTACGCTCTTCGCCTTGACGACGGCAGCGTGTTGCGCGTTGCAAAGCAGGCTCAGAGCATGTATTCAATTTACAACCGCGCGCTTCCTATTATGCTGGGCATCGGCATGTTGCTGCTGCTCGTTACCGTCGGGGTCTCCACATATCTTACACGCGGCCTGCTGCGCCCGATAGAAAAAATGGCCGTTAACATCGAGCATATCGACCGTGATGTGCCGTATAAGGAGCTTGAACCGTTCGTCTTCGCCATAAAGGAGCAGCAGCTGCGCAAGCAGGAGGTCGAGCGTATGCGGCAGGAGTTCACCGCAAACGTATCGCACGAGCTGAAGACTCCGCTGACAAGCATCTCGGGCTATGCCGAGATGATAGAGACAGGCATGGCTCAGGCCGACGACATAAAGGACTTTGCCGGTAAGATCCGCTTCGAGGCCGGCAGGCTCATCCGCCTCATCGGGGATATTATCCAGCTTGGGCGGTTGGACGAAAAGGGCGGTCAGCGCAAGTTTGTTCAGGTCGATTTGCGTCAGGTTGCCGACAGCGCGTTTGAATATCTCGGCTTTGCGGCCGAGCAGGCGGGCGTCACGCTGGAGGCTCGCGGCCCGCATCTGTGGGTCATGGGTGACAGGGGGATGCTGGAAGAACTGGTCTACAATTTGTGCGACAATGCCATCCGCTATAACAGGCCGGGAGGCAAAGTCGTTGTCGAGACATCCGCCGAAGATGAGCGAGCCGCGCTCGCCGTCATCGACACCGGTATCGGCATACCGACGGAGCACCAGACCCGTATATTTGAGCGCTTTTACAGGGTGGATAAGAGCCGCAGCAAGGAGAGCGGCGGCACGGGCCTTGGTCTTGCGATAGTCAAGCACATCGCGCTGCATCATGGCGCCGAAATAAAGCTGGACAGTGCCGAGGGCAGCGGAACTGTTATAACCGTCTGGTTCCCGTCGCCTGTGTAGGTAACGCAAGACGCGATATTTCGCCGTCTTCCCACGATATTTCGCAGTTTGTGCGATACAGGAAACCAAAGCAAAACTACCGCCTCAAATCACAGTGTTTGAGGCGGCAATTTTTCGTTTATTCAGCAAAATATTGCAGGCGTATCTTGCCAACGATGCGGAGGGTACATATAATTAGTATAATAGGATACATGCGCACTGATGCGCCGGCGATTAACAATAAATGGCCGCCGTGCGGCCGGATAGACAGGTGTTTTGAATGAAAAAACGTATTATGGCGTCGGTCTCTGCCAAGCTTTCGCTTCTGCTTTGCTTAATGGTTTTGCTCAGCAGTGCGGCAGTTGGCGTATTTGCATATGTGCTGCATCGCGGCGATGCCATAGAGGACAATTCGCGCGAGGTTATGTCAATCACAAAGGCAATCGCGGCGATGATTGACGGCGACAAGTTTGAGCAAGCTCTTAAAAGCGGAGAAAAAGACGCGCATTGGTATGCGTTGAAGCCGGTTGTTGATGAAATCAGGCGTACCGAGGATTTGGAATACCTTTACATACTCGACAGCTCGTATTCTGATACCGTCCGTTATTATATGGAGGGCTATGACTCGGCAAATGGCGAAGAAGAGGAAATAGATTTTAACGACAGGGAGGACATCGGTTTTTATCCAAAGGCGATGTTCACCGCGATTTCCAAAGGCGCGGCATGTCAGTCGGATGTATATAAGTCAGGCGACTTTGGCATGATGGTCTCAGGCTATGCGCCTGTCTTCAACAGCAACGGCAAGGTCGTCGGCGTCATCGGCGCCGACAGGATAATGGAGGATGTCCTCGCGGGTTCCAACCGGTTTGCGCTGAACATTGTATTAATCATAATTGTAAGCGTCATCATTGTCGCTGTCGTTGCCTCAGTTTTTATAAGGAGGATGATAGGCCGGCCTGTAAGGGCGCTTACAGACGCGTCACAGAAGCTCGCCGCCGGCGACATGAGCTTCACAATTCCACCAGCCTCAAATGACGAGATTGGCGAGTTGTCGCAGTCGTTTGAGTCCATAGTATCGGCAACAGAGGAACAGGTGGCGGCGCTTCGCGCGCTTGCCGATGGAGACCTGACGGTACATATCGCGCCGCGCTGCCAGACCGACACAATGAACATATCTATTTCGGAGGTCATCGCGAACCTGAACGAAATGATGGTCGAAATAGCCGAATCGGCCAGAATGATTACGACAGCGTCAAGCGCGCTTGCCGACGGGATGCATATACTCGAACAGAATACCTCGCTTCAGGCGGGAGAAATAAATATGCTGTCCGGCGAGATGGACCAGGTGTCGTTCAAAACGCGCAGCAACGTCGAAATAGCCGAAAAGGCCGACGTGCTGTCCGAGCGAATCAAACAGATTGCGGGTCAAGGCTCTCAGCAGATGCAGCGCATGACGGGCGCGGTTAAGGATATCAGCAGCGCCAGCGATTCGATTCGCCAGGTTATAAAGGTCATTGACGACATAGCCTTCCAGACGAACATACTGGCGCTTAACGCCGCTGTTGAGGCGGCGCACGCCGGGCAGCATGGCAAGGGCTTTGCCGTCGTCGCCGAAGAGGTTCGCAGCCTTGCCGCAAAAAGCGCCGAGGCGGCACGCAACACCGGCGCGCTTATCGAAAACTCGATGCAAAAAGCGCGCCTGGGCACCGAAATTGCCAGCGACACCGAGAAATCCCTCAGCGAAATCGTCATTGGCGTCAACGAAAGCGGCAAGATAGTCGGGGAGATACCGAAAGCGTCGGGCGAGCAGAGCAACGCCATTGGCACTATAAACACAAGAATAGGCAAAGTGGCGCACTTGATGCAGCAAAACCTCGCCTCGACCGAGAGCAACGCGGCCGGCATTCAGGAGATGAGCGCGCAGGCCGAGATACTGCGCAGTCTGGTCGAACGCTTTAGGCTTGATGAGCGGGAAAGCAAGAGAACGAAATACCTCTCGGACAGCAACAGATAACAGCAGATATACGAAAAACCTACTCCGGGCGCTATTACCCGGAGTAGGTTTTTTTCAGCCGCGTGCAGGCGCAGCGGCGAGCGTTAGCCAGCCGCTGATACCTGCGCATCGACTCGCCGCAAAAACACAGGCCGAGAGGCACTTCCCGGCCTGTGGCCCGCCTGAAAAAATAGAGCGTACCCTGCTTTATCGCTAGCCAATTAGATTTTCTGCGGACATGCGCCGGGGAAAATCACCTTAACCCGCCCATTTTTTCGCATAAATTGGGTGAAATCCGGCCCGCAGGCCGGTGCCGGATAAATGCCTGAAACCCCGCAGGGTTTCAGGGCAGACTCAAGGCCGTGATATCTCCCGGCCTTGACGTACTTAATTGCTTACAGATTGAACCACGCGTCCGGCCCGGGGTACTCGGCAAGCTCGCCAAGCTCTTCCTCGATGCGGAGAAGCTGGTTGTATTTCGCCACACGGTCGGTGCGCGACGGCGCGCCGGTCTTAATCTGCCCGGCATTCAGCGCCACCGAAAGGTCGGCGATTGTCGTGTCCTCCGTCTCGCCGCTGCGGTGTGAGATTACGGCGGTATATCCGGCGCGGTTTGCCATTTTAATCGCGTCCAGTGTCTCGGTCAGCGTGCCGATTTGGTTCACTTTAATCAGTATTGAGTTCGCAACGCCAAGCTCAATGCCGCGCTTAAGGCGCTGGGTGTTTGTAACGAACAGGTCGTCGCCGACAAGCTGTATGCGGCTTCCCAGGGTTTTGGTCAGAAGCTTCCAGCCCTCCCAGTCCTCTTCGCCCATGCCGTCCTCGATAGAGATGATCGGATAGCGGTCGACAAAGCCCTTCCACATGCTCACCATCTGCTGGCGCGTCATCTTCTTTTGCGCCTTTGGCAGCAGATAATAGCCGCCGTCCTCTTCAACATACCACTCAGAGACCGCCGGATCCATTGCTATGCGGAAATCATCGCCCGGCTTGTAGCCCGCGGCTTCGATTGCCTGCACGATGATTTTCAGCGCGTCCTCGTCGCGCTTGAGGTTCGGCGCAAAGCCGCCCTCGTCACCGACAGATGTCGCAAGGCCCATACCACCAAGTATCTTCTTCAGCGCGTGGAATACCTCGGCGCACTGGCGCAGGCCCTCGGCAAACGACGCGGCGCCGACAGGCATAACCATAAACTCCTGGATGTCGACATTATTTGTCGCATGCGCGCCGCCGTTGAGGATGTTCATCATTGGTACAGGCATCGTCTTCGCGTTGCATCCGCCGATATAGTTGTAAAGCGTCATGCCGATGGCCGAGCATGCCGCCTTGGCGCACGCAAGCGAGGCGCCAAGTATGGCATTCGCGCCGAGTCTTGCCTTGTTCGGCGTGCCGTCCAGCGCAATAAGTGTGCGATCGATATCGGGCTGGTCAAGCGCATTCATGCCGACAAGCGCGTCGGCGATGTCTCCGTTTACGGCGGCGACAGCCTTTAGCACGCCTTTACCCAGGTATCTGCCCTTGTCGCCATCACGCAGCTCACAGGCCTCGTATATGCCTGTCGAGGCGCCTGACGGCACGGCGGCGCGGCCGCGATAGACATCGTTGCCGTCGTCGACAAACACCTCCACTTCAACCGTCGGGTTTCCGCGGCTGTCCATTATTTCGCGTCCGACAACATCAATGATCTCTAAAAACTTTTTCATAATTCACCTCTTTAAACTATTACAATAACACAAGCTGCATCATTGAGTTAATACTATTCCACAATAAGGCTGTTACCGGTCATAAGGCTCGGCTTAACCAAATCCAGCAGCTGGAGCATAGTCGGTGCAATATCGCACAGCGCGCCGTCTCTCAGCTTAAATCCGCGCTTGCACAGGATAAAAGGCACTTGAGACGTCGTATGCGCCGTATGCGGCGTACCGTCGGCGTTTACCATTTTATCGGCGTTTCCGTGGTCGGCGGTTATTATCATCGTGCCGTTCGCCTCGTTCACGGCGGCAAGCAGTGTGCCGACGCAGGTGTCGACTGTCTCTACCGCCTTGACGGCGGCGTCAAATATACCGGTATGTCCAACCATGTCGCAGTTAGCCAGGTTCAATATTATGACGTCAAAGCTGCCGCTCTCTATTGCCGAGACGCACTTGTCAGTCACTTCAAAGGCGCTCA
This sequence comes from Oscillospiraceae bacterium, assembly GCA_031552995.1. Lineage (GTDB taxonomy): Bacteria > Bacillota > Clostridia > Oscillospirales > Butyricicoccaceae > JAVBMB01. The sequence goes on along the minus strand of JAVBMB010000080.1, from coordinate 56,087 downwards.
TCTCCGGCTTGAGGTCATACGTCGCGACCGTCGGCGACGGCACAAGAATGCGGCTCTCACCGCTGAACTGGCGCTCCTCGCCGCCGTTGAAGAAGAAGGTAACGTGCGCGTACTTCTCCGTCTCGGCTATGCGAAGCTGCGTCAGCTTGTTGCGCGATATATACTCGCCAAAGCCGTCGTCAAGAGTCGACGGGGGGTATGCCACAGTAACATTAGGCATGTCGGCTTCGTACTGTGTCATGCACACATAAAACGGTTTTATAGCGCCGCCTTGGCGCTCGAAGCCAGCAAACTCCGGGTCGACAAGCGCCCGCGTAATTTCTCTGGCGCGGTCGGGGCGGAAGTTAAAGAATATCACGCTGTCGTTTGCCTCGATCGTACCGCGGCTGTCGCACATAACGGGAAGCATAAACTCATCCGTGACGCCGGCAGCATACGATTCGCGCACCGCGCCCGGGGCCGAAGAAGCGGCGGGCGCTTCGCCGTACACCATAGCGCGGTAGGCCTTTTCAAGCCTGTCCCACCGCTTGTCGCGGTCCATCGCGAAAAAGCGCCCCATAACGGTGGCGATATGAAGCTCGCCGCCGAGGCGCTCTATCTCGGCTTCGACCTGTGCTACAAAGCCTGCGCCGCTTTCCGGCGCGGTGTCACGCCCGTCCAGCAGGCAGTGGATATATGTCGGCACATCCTGCCGGCGCATCAACTGCATCAGCGCAAAGATATGCGTCATATGGCTGTGCACGCCGCCGTCAGAGACAAGGCCCATCAGATGTACCTTGCCGCCATTGCTTTTTGCGTGTTCGGCCGCCCGGATAAACGCCGCGTTGCTAAAAAAGTCTCCGTCGTTTACGGATTTTGTAATACGTGTCAGCTCCTGATATACAACGCGCCCGGCCCCCATGTTCGTGTGGCCGACTTCGCTGTTGCCCATCTGACCGTCCGGCAGTCCGACGGCAAGGCCCGAGCAGCTAAGCCTGCAATTCGGAAACGCTTTAAAAATCGTATTCAGATTCGGCGTGCGAGCCGCGTCAATCGCGCTTTCGCCAGGCTTGCCGTCCAGACCATAGCCGTCAAGAATTGTCAGAACAAGCGGAGTTCTAATCACTGGTCCGCCACCTCGATAATCGCCTTAAACGACTCTGCCTTAAGTGACGCGCCGCCAATCAGCCCGCCGTCGACATCGGGCATCGAAAGAAGCTCGTCCGAGTTTTTTTCATTCATACTGCCGCCGTAGAGGATCGAAACGCCGCGCGCCGCGCGCGCGCCGTACATCTGACGCAGGCAGTGACGGATTTCCTCGCACACCTCGTTTGCCTGCGCTGCGGTCGCCGTTTTTCCGGTGCCGATTGCCCAAATTGGCTCATACGCTATTGTAATTTTGCGCAGGCTGTCGGCCGCTATGCCGCTGAGTGCCGCTTTAAGCTGCATACGAACATGCTCGAATGTGGCGTCCATTTCGCGCAGTTCGAGAGATTCTCCTATACACAGTATCGGGCGCAGCCCGGCCTTCAGTGCGGCTTTCAGCTTCAGTCCCACTGTGATGTTGTTCTCGGCGAAATATTCCCGCCGCTCGGAATGCCCGATAATCACATATTTTACGCCCAGCTCTGCCAGCATCGAACACGAAACCTCACCTGTGTATGCGCCGTGTTCCTCAAAGTGGCAGTTCTGCGCGCCGATGTCAATCCTTGTGCCCTTTGCCGCTTTGACGGCCGAGTGAAGATGCGTGAACGGAACGCACAGCACAACCTCACACCACTTGGCCTGCGAAGCAAGCTGGCGAATCTCGCCGATAAATGCCTTGGTCTCGGGCACGGTTTTGTTCATCTTCCAATTGCCGGCAATCACTGTCTTACGGTATCTGCGATTCATTGGTGAAATCCTCCAAAGTATATGGGTGTGGTAAGTTTATATCAATATCGGGCTGAATAACGTTATTGAATTAACACAGTAGAACGAATTGAACTAGTACAATAAGATACGAAACGCCGTCTTACGCCTGGTCCATCAGGCATGAGATACCAGGCAGGTCGCGCCCTTCGATGAACTCCATCGAAGCGCCTCCGCCTGTGGATATGTGCGAAATCCTGTCGGCAAGGCCAAACTTGTTAATAGCGGCAATAGAATCGCCGCCGCCGACAATCGAAAACGCCGCGCTTGATGCGACTGCTTCGGCAATCGCCTTTGTTCCGGCCTCGAAGTCGGGAATCTCAAATACACCGGCGGGGCCGTTCCACACAATAGTTGCCGCGTTTGCGATTATATCGCTGTACAGCGCCACAGTCTCAGGGCCGATATCAAGCGCCATGTACCCCTCGGGAATCTTGTCGGACGGCACGCACAGCGTGTTCGCGCCGCCGGCAAAGCGGTCAGCCGCTATGCTGTCAGGCGGAAGCAGCAGCTTGCCTCTGCACTCCTTGGCTTTTTCGATAAACGAGGCGACAAGCTCAAGCTGCGCGGTGTCGCATATAGAGTTGCCTATCTCGCCGCCCATGGCTTTGAAAAATGTATATGACATGCCGCCCAGCACCATTACGTAGTCGCAGCGGTCCATAAGGCTGCTGATGAGCGACAGCTTATCCTCAACCTTAGCGCCGCCGATAATCGCCGCAAACGGGCGCTTTGGCGCGGCGAGAGTGCCTCCCATTGCCCGCAGCTCTTCCTCGATAAGAAGGCCGCAGACCGAAGGCAAAAACTCGCTTATGCCGCATGTCGACGAGTGCGCGCGGTGTGCCGCGCCGAACGCGTCGTTAACATACAGCTCGGCAAGCGATGCCAGATACTTCGAAAATTCCGGGTCGTTTTTCTCCTCTCTGGCGTCGAAACGGAGATTTTCCAAAAGCGCAACCTGCCCCGGCTGCAGGCCGTTACACAGCGCGACGGTCGCGTCGCTGCACAGCTCGGGCGCAAAAAAAACCTCGCGGCTCAGCATTTTCTCAAGATACTTCGCAACAGGCCTTAACGAAAACTCAGGCACGGCCTTGCCCTTCGGCCGGCCGAGATGCGAGCAGAGTATAAGCGCCGCGCCGCGCTCTAGAAGATAGCTAAGCGTCGGAAGTGTGGCTGTTATGCGGCTGTCGTCGACAATGCGCTCGCCGTCGAGAGGTACATTGTAATCACATCTCACCAAAACTCGCTTGCCTGTCACATTGACATCCTCAACGGACATCTTATGGTAGTTCATAATGATCACCATATCCTAAACATCATTTTTTTGCCCGGCCGGCCGCTTGTTGTGGCCGGTGTATAAAAACTTTTATAATTATATATCATTAGCTTCGCCATATCAACCAAAAAAGCATAATACCGGCATTTTTTGCTTATCGTTAAAACAAATATAATTTTTGTTATGTTCCAGATTCAAACCGTCATTTCAGCACCCCATCACCACCCGGCGCGGGGAAGCCAAGCTGTCGCAGCGACTCATACAAAACGATCGCCACCGAGTTCGACAGGTTGAGGCTCCGCGTCTCGCTCAGCATCGGGATGCGTATCGCGCGGCAAGGCGCGTCGTTCAGCATGTCTTCGGGCAGTCCGCGTGTCTCGCGGCCGAACATCAGCCAGTCGCCGTCCTTATAGCGGATGTCGGTATACCTGTTCTTTGCCTTTGTGCTGGCCATATACGGTGCCGCGCCGGGGTTGGCCTTATAAAACGAGTCAAGGCCGGGGTACACAGTCAGGTCAAGGTATTTCCAATAATCCAGCCCGGCGCGTTTCAGGTACCTGTCGCTTATCTCGAACCCCAGCGGCTCGATCAGATGAAGCCGTGTGCCGGTCGCGGCGCATGTGCGCGAAATGTTGCCGGTATTCTGAGGTATCTCAGGCTCCAGCAGCACAATATTCAGCATAAATACCCTCCTCCCGTTACCCAAAGTTAGCACAAAAGCGCCGCAAGTGCAATATGCTTGTCGTGCAGAAAAATAAACGTCCACTCACGGCGGACAGCGCCTCGCCGCAAAGGGGTTAGCTTCACAAATGCTGTCCACTGTAAAAGCACACTTCCTGCACTATTCTAACAAATAATCTAACATTTTCACCTGTATTTAAGGCAAAAATGCCGAAAAAATGCTCGATTGAGATTGATTTTCCACAAAAATGTGATAATATTTAACTAAAGGCACAAAAACAGTTTAAACAGCAAACGGGCTCGAATGGGTTAAAAAATAAAACGGCCGCCGGCAAAACGCCGTCAGCGGCGCGCGGTGTAAAGGAGTATACAATGGTTAAAAAGATGATGGATGCGCTTGTAAAACCGTCGGCCGGCCCCGGCCTCGTACTCAAGCAGGTTCCCGTTCCGGTTCCAACCGGCGATGAAGTGCTTATCAAAATCCACAAGACGGCTATATGCGGTACCGACGTTCACATATATAATTGGGACGCGTGGAGCCAGAAGAACGTTGTGCCGCCGATGATTGTCGGGCACGAATATGTCGGCGAGGTCGCCGCTGTCGGCGAAAATGTCAAGTCCTTCAAGGTTGGACAGCGTGTCAGTGGAGAGGGTCATCTCGTCTGCGGGCACTGCCGCAACTGCCGCGCCGGCAACGAGCAGTGGTGCAAGTTTACAAAAGGCGTCGGTGTCAACCGTGACGGCGCGTACGCCGAGTATGTCTGTATTCCCGAGTTCAATGTCATCCCCATAGACGAAAGTCTGCCGGAGGACATCGTATCATTCTTTGACGCTTACGGCAACGCGACGCACACGGCGCTTACATTTGACGTTGTCGGCGAGGATGTGCTGATAACAGGCATGGGGCCGATTGGCATGATGGCCGTGGCCATCTGCCGTCACAACGGCGCGCGCCGCATAATAGTTACCGATGTCAACGACTACCGTCTTGAGCTTGCAAAAAAGCTTGGCGCGGACGCCTGTGTCAACGTCAAGACTGACGATCTCGAAGCCGTCATGCGCGAGCAGGGTCTTGTCGAGGGATTCGATGTCGGCCTTGAAATGTCAGGCAATGGCACGGCGTTGAACCAAATGCTTAAGACGATGCGCAACGGCGGCAAGGTGGCGCTGCTGGGCATTGCCGGGCCGAACACGGTCATCGACTGGAACGACGTCATATTCAAGGGGCTGACGCTTCAGGGCATATACGGCCGCAAAATGGACACATGGTACAAGATGGGCGCGATGATTCAGGGCGGGCTGGACCTGAGCCCGCTTGTGACGCACCGCTTCCACTACACCGAGTTTGAAAAGGGTTTTGCCGCGATGAACAGCGGCAACAGCGGCAAGGTTGTGCTCGACTGGACGAAATAAAACGCCGTATATAAGGGAGTGTTTGAAATGAAGGAAGCGCTTAAGCTGTTTGCCGACGAGATTGAAAGCATAAAAGAAGCGGGGACATTTAAGGAAGAACGCATTATCACCACCGAGCAGCGCGCCCGCATAGACACCACAAAAAAAGACGGCGTGCTGAATATGTGCGCCAACAATTACCTCGGGCTCGCCAACGACAAACGCATTATTGACGCCGCAAAAGCCAGCTATGACAGCTGGGGCTACGGCCTGTCGTCCGTCCGCTTCATCTGCGGCACACAGGGGATACACAAGGAGCTTGAACGCCGCATGGCGTCATTCCTCGGCATGGATGACTGCATACTGTACACATCGTGCTTCGACGCCAACGGAGGCCTGTTTGAAACACTGCTTGGCGAGCAGGATGCCGTTATATCAGACGAGCTGAACCACGCGTCTATTATCGATGGCGTGCGCCTGTGCAAGGCAAAGCGCCTGCGCTACAAGAACAACGACATGGCCGAGCTGCGCGCCAGGCTTGAGGAGGCAAAGGACTGCCGTATCAAGCTTATAGCGACGGACGGGGTGTTCTCGATGGACGGCTTTATCGCCAACCTCAGCGCCATCTGCGACCTTGCCGACGAGTACGGCGCGCTTGTGATGGTAGACGACAGCCACGCCGTCGGATTTATGGGGGAACACGGAAAAGGAACACACGAGCATTGCGGAGTCATGGGCAGGGTTGATATCATAACCGGCACGCTTGGCAAGGCGCTTGGCGGCGCCAGCGGAGGTTATACAGCGGCAAGGCAGCAGGTTGTCGATTTGCTTCGCCAGCGCAGCAGGCCGTATCTGTTTTCCAACACCGTCGCGCCGGCAATCTGCGCCGCTTCGATAAAGGTCATCGACCTTCTTGAGGAGTCGACCGCGCTGCGCGACAAAGTGCATGAGAATACAAAATACTTCCGCGAGCAGCTTGGCAAGCTCGGATTTGATGTGCCGCACAGTACGCACCCTATAGTTCCCGTCATGCTGTACGACGCCAAAGTCGCCTCAGAGTTCGCAAAGCGCATGCTTGACAAGGGCGTATATGTCATAGGCTTCTCATACCCTGTCGTGCCGATGGGCAAGGCGCGCATCCGCACGCAAGTCTCAGCCGGCCACAGCAGGCAGGACCTTGATTTCGCCGTCAAATGCTTTGGCGAGGTTAAGAGCGAGATGGGGATTTAAGCCGGCTTGATGTTGATGTGTCCGGCAGGCGCGCATTAGATTAAAAAAAAGGCGCCACCGCGGTGGCGCCATTTTTTGGTTGTGCGTGCCGCGGATTGTACTGCCGGCGCATCCCAGGCTATTTACATTTTTCGACTGAAAGTATATAATTATTAGTGATATTAAAGATATCAGGCATTTATTCTGCAAAAATCGTCCCGGGGGTGGGAACCATCAGGCCTGTGTTTATCGTCTTTATGGTGCTGGCGCTTGTGGTGCTCGGCGCGATATGCTTTTATTTAGGAATCCGCGTGCAGGGGGTACTGACGCATTTCAAATACAAAGTCGTCAAGCCGGCATTCTGGCTGATATTTATCATAGCGGTTATTGCCGTGTTTGTCACACGCAGCCCGTTGATTTGTGCGGTGCTCTACTCGGTGATGCTTTACGCCGCAGGTGACATTGTTAAGCTTCTGCTGCGCCTCATCGGCAGTGGGGATAGGTTGTTCGGGCTTGTTTGGCAGGGCGGTCTTACTCCGCTGATAATAAGCATCATTATCACGGTTTTCGCCGTCTCATGCGCCGTGACGCCGGTGCTGAAGTCATACGAGATCACGCTTGCAAAGCCCAACCCCGGCCTGCGCATCGCTATGATATCCGATGTACACCTGGGCACGGCGGTCAGGCAGAACGACCTCGACGCGATGATTAAAAACGTAAACAGCATAGAGCCGGATATAATATGCCTGTGCGGCGACATTTTCGAGGAGGGCACGTCAAGTCAGCTGCGCATTCTGGCTATTGAGGCAATGGGAGGTTTCAAGGCGAGGTACGGCGTATATTTTGTCAGCGGCAATCACGACAGCGTCATCCCGCGGGAGGAGCAGGCGCTGATGCGTGAAAACGGCGTCACGCTGCTTCAGGATGAAGCGGTTCTGATAAACGATGCTTTTTACCTTATCGGCCGCGCCGACGCGGGCCACGCCGGAGACATCACGCGCCTGCCGGTTGCGCAGCTTACACAGGGGATAGATACATCGCTCCCCGTCATCGTACTCGACCACCGCCCGGCGGCGTATATCGAGGCGCAGAGCGAGGGCAATATCGACCTACAGCTTTCGGGGCACACGCATGCCGCGCAGCTTTTCCCGTTCGGGGTGATATCCGGGCTTGTGAACAAAATAAACTACGGCATGCGCACGTTTGGCGATTTTAATGTAATAGTCAGCTCGGGTTACGGCGCGTGGGGCGCACCCATACGAACGGGAAGCCGCAGCGAATATGTAGAAATTGTTATATCATAACCGCGTCTAACATTTCCGGTTTGAAAGAGAGAAAAATGTCAGGTAAAAAGAGAAAAAAACATAATAATCGGAAGATAAACCGGCGCAGCACAGCAAATAACGCCGCGCAAACGGCCGGGGAATCAAAGGGCGCAGCCGGGTCTGCGCCTGTTAAGACACCCGCTCAAAAAACCGCCCCCACGGTTGCCGCGCAGGCAGCCGTCCGTCCGGCTGTAAAACCTGCTGCCGGTTTGCCGCGGCTCATGTTCTTTTATCTCCTCTCGGCGTATGGTGAGGTCGTGTTCCGCGCGCTTACGCAGCGTGACTTTTTTGGCCCGGGGCTGTTTGTAATATTGGGGTTTGCGATACCGTCCGCCTTTGCGCTTAACGCCATAACGCAGATGTTTGGCAGAAGGGCCAACTATGTCATAACGGCTGGGGTGTTTACGATCTCGTCAATCGTCTGCTGTGCGCATGTCATATACGAATATATTTTCGGCACATATTTTATCGTTTACTCCGTGCTGCACGGCGGTCAGGCGTTCAGTTTTTATAAGGATATCTTCAACGCGATGGGCAACAACATTCCGTCGCTTCTGTTGCTTCTGCTTCCGGCAATTGTCGCGATATTCTGGTCAAAGCGTTTGATATCATTCGAACGCCGCCGGATAAAAAAGGCATCGAGGTATTTGGCCGGCGCGGCGCTGAGCTATTGCCTGTGCCTGCTGGCCTTGCCGATATTCGGTACCGAACAGTTCACGCCTTACGACATGTATTACAACTCGTCCGACGTTATATTCTCCATGAACAGACTGGGTGTAGATACAACGCTTAAGCTGGACATAATGCGCACGGTGACAGGCTTCGTGCCGGAGGCCGCCAGCGAGGTGTTGGAGAGTATCCCGCCAGCGCCGCCCGAGGTACCGCATGCGCCAAAGCGCGGCGAAGAGGGCGAGGAGGACACCCGCCCGGGCGCGGTAGAGCCGACGGTCCCGCATGAAGAGGTTGTCTACAGGCCGAATATCCTGAACATAGACTTTGACGCGCTGATAGCAAACGAGACCGATGACGAACTGCTTGAGATGCACAGGTATTTTTCTGAGCAGGCGCCGACGATGACAAACGACAAGACAGGGCTGTTTAAAGACTGCAATGTCATATTCATAGTTGCCGAAGGGTTTTCGCACTATGTTGTGGACAAAGAGCGCACGCCTACGCTGTATAAAATGGCGACCGAGGGGCTTGAGTTCACAAACTTCTACACCCCGATATGGAGCGTAAGCACCAGTGACGGCGAGTATGTGGCGGCGCAAGGGTTGATACCGAAGTCCGGTGTGTGGAGCTTTTATAAATCATACGAAAACCTGCTTCCGTTCGTACTCGGCCGCCAGCTGCCGCGGCTGGGGTATTCGGCTTACGCTTATCACGACCACTCGAACACATACTACAAGCGCAATCTGTCGCACCCTAACATGGGGTACGACTTCAAGGCGGTCGGCCTGGGGCTTGATATGACCGAGAGCTGGCCGGAATCCGACCTCGAGATGATTGACATCACGACGGATGAATACATGAACAGCCAGCCGTTCCATGCGTATTATATGACGGTATCGGGCCACCTGAACTACAGCTTTACGGGCAACAATATGTCATACCGCAACCGGGAAATCGTCGCCGACCTGCCGTATTCCGAGCAGGTAAGGGCGTATTTGGCGTGCAACTACGAGCTGGAAAAGGCGATGACGCTGCTGCTGGAACGGCTGGAGCAGGCCGGCGCTCTTGAGAATACTGTGATTGTCATCAGCGCCGACCATTATCCTTACGGGCTTGACATGGAAAGCTTCAACGAAATCGCCGGGCATGAGGTCGACCCCGATTTCGAGCTGTATCGCAATCAGCTTATTATCTATAAAGCCGGAACACCGCATGAGGTCGTCGACGAGCCGGCCTCCAGCCTTGACATACTGCCGACGGTCTCGAACCTTCTCGGCCTGCCGTTTGATTCCCGCCTGCTTATGGGCAGGGATATATTCAGCGACGTCGAGCCGCTGATAATATTCTCAAACCGCAGCTTCATCACGCGGGACGCGCGGTATAACACCGTCACCGGCGAGCTGACTGCCAACGAGGGTGTCGAGCTGCCTGACGGCTACAGGAAATACTGGTCAGCCGTGATAAACAGCAAGTTTACCTATTCTGCAAAAATACTTGACCGAGACTATTACAGGGTGCTGTTCGGCGATTATAATAGCATGGACAGTTTTTCGCCCGTTGAATGACACACATAGCACAAAGATACAAAAAAGAAAGATTTTTCCGGGTAGTGAATTATTACAATAGCACACCGCCGCATACCATGCGGCGGTGTGCTATTGTTTATGTTCTGCCTTGGCATGTCGGACAGCGCCTCACGCGGCGCGTGCGAATTGCCTGTCTAAGCGTTGCCGCGGTTCGCCGGTCTGCCCCTGCCTCGTCACACCGTGCGTACACCGCGTCTTACGCGGCGCTCACTGGGGGGAGGGAAGTCGGCAGGCGGCTCTTTTGCGAAGCGTTTGGCAATTTCGGTAGCAAGCGCCGCAGTGTAGTATTTTTCAAACTCCGCAATATTACGCCCGGTCTTTTTTTCGTCCGTACCGGTCAGGAACATGGCAAAACCCGCCTCAAGCCCGCGGCTGCGCAGCGCTTCGCGCGCGTAGTCTGTCAGATGCCTCAGCCTTTTCTCCTCGCGCAGCTCGCCAAGCTCGCTTGTCAGCCGCCCGATATCAAGCTCATCCTCCGGGTTTTGTGTATCGGACTGTCTGTTAAGCTCCTCCATATAATTTCCTCCTGCTAAAAGCTGCTTTTATCCGTAGGGTTATTGACTATGCCAAAGCCGGCCGCGGCAACGCAAACCAGCTTCACGATGATACCGGCGATCTCCGAACCTGTCGCAATTTCGGCCTCAAAACCGAAGTATTGCATTATAAGAAGTATCAATCCTGCAAAGGCACCCCACAAAACGGGGCTTTTTACTCTATTTTGCTTCATTCTTAATAATCCTTTCAATAAATTAATAATTATTGCTGCACAAAAATGAGCCCTTTCTGCGCTCAATTCATTCAAAACGGAACCATAACCGTCGTTAGGCCTGCTTTTCGTCATTTATACGCGCAAGCTCGGCATCGATATCTCCGATAAACGGGAGCAGTTCAAGCTTTGTGCGCAAGGATATAGTTCCGTCAAGGCTGCTCAGGTTTCCGCACAATTTTGTCAGGTCTTGCGGCAGGTTTTTGTAAAATCGCGCATTGCAGTGTCCGCCGACATTGCAGCCCAGCATGTTAAGCCCCTCGAAAAACAGCGCTATCGCGTGATACATACCGCCGCTGAAGCCCTGCTCCTTTGCGGCGCGCGCCTGCTCTGCGCCCCACAGCTTGTATTCAAGCGCCACGCCGGAGCTGTTTGTGCCAAACGCCTCGTCGTTAAGGTTCGGCGTCATGGTAATCGTCAGCATGTCTGTCACAAGTGTCTCCTTAAGCAGACCAATCGCCTCCGGCGTCAGGTTTTTCACCACAAACTCCGCTTTGCCCTGCTCGGGAAGCATCAGTACACGGCTCATGTTTGCCCTGTCGATGTCATCGCGCGTCGTGCCCTGCATCCCGTACAGCGCAAGGAATGCGTTTGCAACGCTCTGCATGTCGTCCATCGCGCCGGACAGCAATACATTATACGCGTCGATAAGGCTTGTCACCGGCTCAAAGTCGCCAAGCCTGCCGAGGTTGTTGCAAAAGCGGCTGACAGGCATCTTTTCAAACGCCAGCGCCTTCGCCGGCGAAAGGGTCATATTGCGCCCGTCATACTCCCAGCTGTTGACAAATCCGGCTGTGTACAGCTCACCATGCGCGCCGCCGTCGCGGCCAGGCGTTGCGCGCACCGCGGCAATTACCTCCTCCTCAATGCCATGCGTGACGGCAAATGTGCCGCGCGGGTCAAGCCGCGCAAGGCGCACGCCGGCGGGTGACAGGTAAACGAGGGTATATCCTTCGCCGCATATGCTCATATCCCGCGCCGCGGCATACAGTTTAGCGCCGAACGAAGCCTCGCGCAGCTCGGCGAGCACGCGTTCGCTCACCCGTTTGCCGGCGAAGGTAAATGTCGGCGGCAGGCCCATAAAATAACCTGTGTGCACGTCGGTGATGTATTTGGCGTAGTTGGCCACCAGCGTGTTATTCGGCCTGCCGGCGGCAATTCGACCCTTGTTCACCCCCTGCTCGCCCTCGTAGTAGTCGAACAGTCTTTTTCTGCGCGGCATCTCGTAGGTCAAAAACGCAGCAACCATTTCTCTAAGATTGTTTTCGCCGATTCGCGGCGAATCCGATTTAAATATCATGGGTTTTCACCTCCCTTTACGGTCATTTAACACCAAAGACGCGGAAGTAAACAGTTAAGCGCTGCACTGAAGGCTTCACTTTATCAGTTCCGCGGCGCTGATTTACGCTCTTGCCATGGAATAAACGGCGGGAGGTGCAAAATGAAAGGGAAATGTATGCTGTGCGGCACAGAAAACAAGCTGATAAAATGCCGCGGAATAGCTTTATGCGCAAGGTGTACGGCGGTGATATACGACAGCCTTGCCGGAAGCATTGGCAAAATGAAACAAGCCGAAGCTGAAAAAGAGCGTGCGCAGGCACAAAATGACCAAAAAGCGGAATCGGATTGAATTGTCTGTAACCGTATGCTACAATCGAACTAACGAAATGGATACCCTCGGCACGCTGCAACAGGGCCGGGGGTAATGCCGCGCCGCGGCAGGATGATTAGGCATGAAAGGGATGTGTGGACGCATGGAAAAGAACAAGGACCTGCGGATCTTTGCCGAGGAGATCCGCGTAGAGACCCTTAAAGAGCTTGCGCATCTGGGTTTTGGGCACGTCGGAGGGTCGATGAGTGTCGTCGAGCTGCTTGCCGTTTTGTACGGCGAAGAGATGAATATTGACCCCAAAAACCCGCAAATGGACGAGCGTGACAAGCTGGTCATGTCAAAAGGCCATGCCGGGCCGGCCGTGTATGCGGCGCTCGCGCTAAAGGGATATTTCCCGCTTGAGACGCTTCTGACGCTGAACCAGGGCGGCACAAGTCTGCCCAGCCACTGCGACAGGCTTAAGACAATCGGTATCGACGCGACGACAGGCAGCCTGGGGCAGGGCATATCTGTTGCAAGCGGCATGGCGATGGGCGCCGGCATGAGAGGTATCAATCAGTATATATACCTTGTGCTCGGCGACGGAGAGTGCAACGAAGGCCAGGTGTGGGAGGGCGCGCTGTTCGCTTCGCACTTCCGTCTGAACAACCTTATCACATTTGTCGACCTCAACAAGCAGCAGCTTGACGGCGGATGCGACGACGTGCTGTATATGGGCGATATGGTCGACAAATGGAAATCGTTCGGTTGGTTCACCCAGAAAATTGACGGCCATAATGTCGACGACATAAAGCAGGCAATTGCCGAGGCAAAGACGCAGAAGGACCGCCCGTCGGTCATCATACTTGACACGATAAAGGGCAACGGATGCGAGCTTGCCGAGGCGACATTCCCGTGCCACCATATCGCGTTTAAGCCCGAGCAGATTGCGCCGAGCATCGAAAAAGCCGAACAAGCGCTGGCGCAGGCCAGAAAAGCGTAAAGGGGGAGGCACATCATGAGCTTTAAAGTAAAATCAACATTCGAAAAAGAGACTGTCGAGATGCGCGCCGTCTATTGCGCCACGCTGCAGGAGCTTGCGCGTACCGATGAGCGTATATGCGTACTCGACGCCGACCTCGTCGGCAGCTCGGGCACAAAGCCGTTTTTTAAGGAGTTTCCCGAACGTGCAATTGACTGCGGCATTCAGGAGGCAAATATGATTGGCGTCGCAGCCGGTCTTTCAGCCGCGGGAATGATACCGTTCGCGCATTCCTTCGGCCCGTTTGCCACAAGGCGCGTCGCCGACCAGATATTTATCTCGTGCCTGTACAGCAAGCAAAATGTCCGTATACTCGGCACCGACCCCGGCGTCACCGCGGCATATAACGGCGGCACGCACATGCCGTTTGAAGATATGGCCACGCTTATGGGCTATGCGAAGATAACGCTGCTAGAGCCGACGGACTCGGTGCAGCTAGACTGGATGATTCGTCAGCTTCAAAATGAATACGGCGTATTTTACATCCGTATGCTGCGCAAGCTTGCCGTCGGCGTGTTCGAGCCTGGCTCGGCATTCGAGATAGGCAAGGCGCCGGTCCTGCGTGACGGCACGGATGTGTGCATAGTCGCGTCGGGCATAATGGTAGGCGAGGCGCTTAAAGCCGCCGACGCACTTTCCGGACAAGGCATTTCGGCCGCCGTCGTCAATACATTCACGTGGAAGCCGATGGACGACGCAACGCTTGAGACATACGCCAAAAAATGCGGCTGCATCGTCACGGCGGAAAATCATAACACAATCGGCGGGCTCGGCGCCGCTGTCGCCGCCAGCCTTGCCAAGAACACACCTGCGCCCGTCGAGATGGTCGGCATATACGACAGCTTCGGCGAGGTCGGAACAGAGGACTTCCTGCGCAAGCGCTTCAACCTGACGGCCGATGCGATTGAGCAGGCGGCGAGAAAGGCAATTTCGCGCAAATAACATTCCCGTGCCGGCGATATTTTTCGATGCAAATCGCCGTGAAAAAGCTCTGTGATATCAAATAAAAAGGGCTTGCATTTAAAATGCGTATGTGTTAGAATACATAATGCTGTATTTTGTCGGCACATGTGCGGCGGGTTACCCTCCGCTTGAATATTGGAGGCTTATTCAGATGAACGAAACACTGCGTCTTATCCTCACTATCATCCACGCGCTCAACTGCATAATTGTCATTGTGACGATTCTGTTCCAGTCGAGCAAGTCGGAGGGGCTTTCCAGCGCTATCAGCGGCACTGCCGAAACATTCTTCGGCAAAAACAAAGCTCGTTCGCTGGATACCAAGCTTGCCAAGGTGACCGGTATCAGCGCCGGCATATTTGTCGCGCTCACATTCGTGCTGTCGATTTTCTAAAAAAAGCATAGCGCTTCAGGCCGTCCATACGGACGGCCTAAGTTTTTATAACCGCATGTCAATCGGCGATCCGCGCGCTTAACAACGCGGAAACCGCGGCAGCGCCGCGGGGAGGAGTAAATATGGCTAACGAAAAGAAAGTCAGTGCGATTACGTCGATGGACGAGGATTTTGCACAGTGGTACACTGACATCGTCAAGAAGGCGGAGATGGTGGACTATTCCAGTGTGCGCGGCTGCATAGTTTACCGACCGTATTCCTACGCCATATGGGAGAATATCCAGAGCATATTTGACAAAATGATAAAGGATGCCGGCCATCAGAACGTCTGAATGCAGATGTTCATCCCCGAGAGCCTGCTGCAGAAGGAAAAGGATCATGTCGAGGGCTTTGCGCCAGAAGTTGCATGGGTCACCCACGGCGGCAGCGAGCCCCTTGAGGAGCGTCTGTGCGTCCGCCCGACGTCCGAGACGCTGTTTTGCGAGCATTTTTCGCATATACTGCACTCGTGGCGCGACCTGCCGCTGCTGTACAACCAGTGGTGCAGCGTTGTCAGGTGGGAGAAAACAACCCGCCCGTTTCTGCGCGGACGCGAGTTTTTGTGGCAGGAAGGGCATACCTTGCATCTAAACGAGGACGATGCCCGCGCCGAGACGCTGATGATACTTGACTTCTACGCAAAGCTCGTCGAGGAGAGCCTGTGCATCCCGGTGATAAAGGGGCGCAAGACCGACAGAGAGAAGTTTGCCGGCGCGAGAGAGACATATGCCATCGAGGGCATGATGCATGACGGGAAAGCGCTTCAGTGCGGCACAAGCCACTATTTCGGAGACGGCTTCGCCAAGGCGTTCGAAATTGAATACACCGATAAGGACAACACACTTAAAAACCCGCATCAGACGTCGTGGGGCATATCGACACGGCTTATCGGCGGCATCATAATGACACACGGCGACGACAACGGCCTTGTGCTGCCGCCTGCCGTCGCGCCGGTTCAGGTGATGGTTATACCTGTCGCGCAGCACAAACCAGGTGTCGGCGAGTGTGCGGCGCAAATAGCGGCGCGGCTGAAGGCGGCCGGTATCCGCACAAAGGTAGACGACAGCGACAACTCGCCCGGATGGAAGTTTGCCGACTGTGAGATGCGCGGCGTGCCTGTAAGGCTGGAAATCGGCCCGCGCGACATCGAAAACGGCAAGTGCGTGCTTGTGCGCCGCGACAATATGGAAAAAACCGAAGCGCCGCTAGACGGCATCGAGGCGACCGTCGCCGCCATGCTGCGCGACTACGCCGCAGCGCTTTACGCCAAGGCACGGCGAAATCTCGATTCCAACACAACTACCGCTGCGACTATAGACGAGATGAAGGCGAAAATCGCCGACCGTCCGCGCTTTGTCAAGGCGATGTGGTGCGGCGACGAGGCGTGCGAGGAGGCTGTTAAAGAGCTTACCGGTATGCCGTCCCGCTGTATACCGTTCGAGCAGGAGCATGTATCCGATGTCTGCCCCGTGTGCGGCAAACCGGCAAAGCATATGGTGCTTTACGCAATAGCATACTAAAAAAACACAACACGCCCGGTGCGGCAAGCGCCGGGCGTGATTTACCGCGGTCCGGTTTGTCGGCGTGCAGACAGGCGGCGATACGGAGAATACACTATGGAACTTCCGCAGATACTGCGCGCGGCGCTGGAAAGCCGCGCCGCCGCCGAACAGCCTCAGCGCCTGGCGGATGAGTACGCGGCGCTGAGCGAGGGGTACCGCACAAGAGCGGGAACAGGCAAGAGGCATGTTACAACCCCGTCTCAGGCGCTTGCGTACGCCGTGGCGCGTATGCCGGCGACATACGGCGCGGCGTTTGCCGCGCTTTCAAACGCAATTTCCGGTGCCGGAATATCGCGGCCGGTCACGCTGCTTGATGTCGGCGCCGGAACGGGAGCGGCGTGCTGGGCGGCCGGGCAGATGCTTGACCTCATAAGCGTTACGTGTGTCGAGCGCGAGCGCGCTATGCTCGACCTCGGCTGCGCGCTTATGCGCGGCGGGCCGGAGTCACTTCAAAGGGCCCGGTGGCAGCTTGCCGATGCGTCGGACGCGGCGCTGCCGCCGTCGGACATCGTCATTGTGTCGTACATGCTTGGAGAATCACCGCCCCGGCTTCGTGAGAGTATGCTGCGCCGCATGTGGCAGGCGGCCGGTATGCTGCTGCTCGTCATCGAGCCGGGCACGCCGCAGGGGTTTTCGTCACTCGTCGATGCAAAGCGTCAGATGCGCGCCGAGGGGGCGTATGTCGCGGCGCCCTGCCCGGCCGAAAGTGAATGCCCAATGAGTGACGGTGACTGGTGCCATTTTACCTGCCGCATGCCGCGCGGCAGGCTGCACAAGGCGATAAAAGGCGGCGAGGCGCCGTATGAGGACGAGAAATACAGCTATATGGCTTTCACGCGGCGCGAGAGCGCCTCAAACGGCGTGAGGATACTCCGCCATCCCGTTATCGCGCCGGGGCATATACGCATTGAGGCGTGCGACGGGGAGGGAATTCGCAATATTACGCTGTCGAAGAAAGACGGAGAAAAATATAAGTTGGCGCGCAAACTCGGCGCAGGGGATTTACTTCCGCCGTAGGCTCGTCAAAGGAGGATATCACATGGCAAAGCTTGTAAAGCTGGAAATATCCGAGTTCCCCGGCGCGGTGATAATCGGCTGCGCTATAGAGTGCGACGGCGGAGAAATGACGAAAGGCAATAACCCGATGCCAAAGCTGTGGGATGAGTGCTTTATGCAGGATATGTTCGCCCCGCTTGAGGCGCAGCAGCGTCACATCGTCGACCCGTCATATGTCGGATACATGAGCGACTGGCGCGAGGACGGCAGATTCAGCTATATTGTCGGCATGATGATGAAGCCGGATGCCGCCGTTCCGCCGGGGTATGACGTGCGCACCGCGCCCGCGGCAAAAATCGCCACAGGGTGGATACAGGGCGCGAGCGAAGCCGATATATTTGGCGCGGCGCACGGGCTGCTGGTTTCCGAATTGCGGCGCCGCAATATCAGCGCGTCCGGTATGCGGTGGTGCATGGAGCTGTACAACTGCCCGCGCTTTACGACGCCGGACGGGAACGGCGAGAAGATAATGGATTATATTGTGCCGCTTGACTGACAATACGGCGAGATGCGCCGCAAATACCTGCGAACTGCCGAGCTTCATCATTATCGCGAACCGGCGGCGGACAATACGGAAAAATAACGGGAAAAATCCCGCCTGGGGGTACAGGCGGGATTTCTTCGTTAGGGGATTGGGGGAATAAAGAGAGGTATATGCTGCATCTTTAATATATCACTAAGAAGCCTGTAATGTGTGGATAATATGTAAACGGTTTTTAAATAATCTTCACTTTTTTGTCGGTATTACACAGTAAAATATACATAGCCACCGCCGGTGCCAAGGCGTAAAATATCGCCCCGCGCCGAAAGGCGCGGGGCGATGCCGGTCAATTTAATTTTTGAAGTCAAACAATGGACATAACTATGGTTCATGGTGTGACGGCAGGCCGCGGCAAGCGCGCATCGGCTGGTTTTGATTAGTGAATATCAGCTTGCGGTGATGCCCCGCTCGGCATAGACCGTGCCCGTTTGGCATGCGGCCGCCGTCAGGATAAGACTTTCGTTTTCTATGTCGCATCGCCTCCCATAAATGTGATATCTATATTAAGCTCCTGACCGTCACGAATGACGGTTACCGAGGCGCTCTCGCCGATGCGGCATTTCTCTTTTTCGTAGTTCAGCTCGGCATAGGTCGACACTTTTACTCCGTTAAAGGCGGTAACCTGGTCGCCGACCTTCAAATCGCTACTTGCCGCGGTGCCGCCCTCGCTGATGCTTTCGATAAACAGGCCGGCTGTGCGCGCTTTAAGCGTGCCGTCTTTAATTTCCGCCTCATGCAGCGCGTTGTACTGCTGCGCGCTCTGTTCGGTAAGATGCAGTACCGTGATGCCCAGCATCGGGCGGGTCGTGACGGTGCCGTTTACTACGAGGTCGTTCGCAATGTCAAGCGCAATATCGGTCGGCACGGCAAACGCGATGCCCTCAACATTTTCGGCGGCAATCTTGCTGTTGATTATCCCTACGACCTGCCCGCGGCAGTTTATCATCGGCCCGCCGGAGTTACCCGGGCTGACGGCCGCGTCTGTCTGGATAAGTGTCATGTAAAACTGCGAGCCGCTGCTGTCGGTAAACGGAACGGTGCGCTCGGTCGACGAGATGATGCCCTGTGTCATGGTGTCGGCATATTCTATGCCAAGAGGGTTGCCGATGACTATGGCCGGCTCGCCGACGACAAGCTCTGTGCTGTCGCCGAACTCTGCTGGCGCAAGGCCGGTCGCGTTGATCTTAATCACAGCGATATCGGTCTTTTCATCCATGCCGGTGACAGTGGCTTCATACTCCTGCCCGCCATAGACGGTGACTCTGATGCTTGTGGCATCCTCGACTACGTGATGGTTCGTGATAATGTACCCGTCGGCTGTCATCACAACGCCTGTACCGCTGGCCTGCGCCGTGCCGCCGAACCCCGGGAAGCCGTAGCCCCCGCCGCCGGATACTTCAACCTCTGTCGCTATCGAAACGACCCACGGCACAGCCTTTACGAATATTTCCTGAGAGGTCAGCGCCGTTTCACTGGTTCCCAGCGTGTAATTTGTCTTGGCCGCGGGGTTTGTGGCGTTGGTTGTGCCTGTCGATGCCGCGGGCTGAAACGGAGGATTTATCCTGCCTTGATACCATACATAGCCGCTGATGGAGCCGACGGAAATCGCCGCGACAAGCATAAGAGAGAGGAACGCCTTTCCAATCTTTTTAGCCGCCCCGCCGCTTTTTTTTGGAGAGATGAACGGCGGCTCGTCAAACGCGCCCGGGGCGCTTTTGTAGGCTGGCTCGCTCGGCTGGCTCTGCCCATATTGGTAATTCTGGTTGCCGTTATAATTCATATTGCCAAAATCCGGGCGGCTGCCGGATGCCGAGTAACCCTGATTGTCGATATTGGTTGCATTTTCAAAGTCGAATACATTTTTGTTGTTCTCATCCATTTCCTGTGTACGCCTCCCAATATAAGCTCAAATAATTGTATTCGGTTAACTATCCTTATTCTGCGATATAAATATGAAGAAAAAACGCAAAAATAAAGAACAAATTGTAAAAAGAAAATCCGGCCCGAGCTTGGGCCGGCGCTGTTAAGTCTATAATCTGTGGCGGAGCGAAAGCGCGTCTATTATTCCGGCGGCACTACGTTCGTCCACATCAAGATAGTTCTGCGCGTCAGGTATTGACGCCAGCTCGTGAGAGTCGGAGTTGCGGATGAAGCGCATACCTTTTAGCTGTGGGTTGCGTTCGAGCAGTTGCGGCAAATCGCAGTCGTTGCTGACCTCGCACACTAAAAACCCCATGTCGGGGTCATAAAGCCCCAGGTTTGACAGAAGCGAGTGCGACGGCCTGTCGATATGCGCGGGAATTGCCAGCCCGCCAAAGCTGCCAACAAGCTTTGCGGCTTGATATATGCCTATGTCGGACGGAGAGCCGAGCCAGCGCGTCTCCTGCGCGACAACATTATCCAGCTCATCTGTTACAGACTGCCGCCATGTCATCTTGTGCGCCGGCGGCGTGATGAGCAGCCGTTGCCCGATATATTCCGAAAATGCCAGAGCCATGGCTGTCTCGCGGAAGAGGCAAAGCACATGCACCTCCTCTGAGGTCTCAAGCTCGATTCCGGGCACAAAAATCAGCCCGTATTCCAGCGCCGCGCGCTCGGCCGCAGGGCAGTTGCGCGCGCTTTGATGGTCGGACAGGCCAAAGGCGTCCAGCCCGGCAAGCGCCGCCATCCCGGCGATGGACGCCGGCGTGCAGTCATCCTCGGCGCACAGAGACAGGCAGGAGTGTATATGCAGGTCGTAGGATATTTGCATAGCGCCTCCTTTGATGAGGGTGCTGGAAAAATAACATGCGTTATAACGGGCGCCTGAGGCGTGACGCTTCCGTCAGATGCCGAGGTCTTTCAAAGCGCACGCCAACTCGTAGGCGCTGCCGGTGCTGCCGAGCAGCCATATGCCTTCATCGGCGCATTTTTCCGCAACACCCTCCATAGGCTCGACATCCTCGGCGAGTATAATGCATGTAATCTCGGCCAGCAGCGCCACGGCCGGGACATTCATATTGTTCATTATAGTTATCCACACACCGCCCGAGACAGACCTGCTGATGACGCGGCTTAGCAGGTCGCCGATATAACAGCCCGCAACGGCGCTGTCCTCACCCTTCGCCAGCACGCGCAAGGCAAGCGCGGAAGTCATTTCAGATATATTCATACGTCAGCCACCTTTTTATTTCTGTTGTTGCCGTCCGACTTTCTAAACGGGGGCGGCAGATAGTTTTCGGCGTCGCTTATGCCGCCGAAATACTCCACACGCTCGCGCATACGGAAGATGCAGTCCTCCTCGGACGCAAAACCCATGACGATATCTTCTGCCAGCGCGCGGCACGTCGGCGCCCCGCAGGATGCGCAGTCAAGCCCGGGAAGAGATTTGTCAAGCTCGTTTATCCTGGCAAGCTTTTCAAGCGCCAAACCCATATCGCCGCCGCTGAGCTGCCACGCCGGAGAATACTCAAGCGCCGAGCCCCAATCCAGCCCGTCGTCGATGCCGGGGATATGCTCCGATTTGTTGCGCGATACCGGCAGATATCGCATCAGCTGTTTGATTCGCGTCTTTGCGACGTATGGATTTTCGACATTGAGGCACCCGCCGACGCATCCCTGTGTGCAGGCGTTTATCTCGATAAACTCGAGCGCGGGCAGCTTTTCATCCTCAAGGTCTTCAAGGATTTGTATGACATTTTCAATGCCGTCAACGGCCAGATACTGGCGGTTAAGCAGAGAGTTCCCCTCGCCGCCGGACACGGCCCATCCGATGCCTATAAGCCCCGCCGTCGGCTGAACTTCGGGGCTGTCCAGCTTGTTCATGGCGGGCACAAGCCTTTTATACGCATCGGAAATCGCTATCGCGCCGTCGATGACCGGCGTCTTCAGCCCGAGAGGGGAGTGCGCCGATGTGACCTTTGCCGGGCACGGGGAAATAAAAAACACCCCGATTTCCTCGGGCGCAAGCCCGGTTTCCAGCACAGCCTCGTTGCGTGCCATAATCGCCGCAAGCTCCACAGGCGCGGCGTGCGGCACGACATTGGCCGTCAGCTCGGGGAAGCGGTTTTTTATCAGCCGCAGGCATGTCGGGCAAGCGGAGGATATCGCCGGCTTTGGCATCACCTTGCCGCTTGCATAGTGCGTTCGCGTCATGTCTGATATTATTTCGGCCGCCGCGGCGACCTCGAACACCTTGTCAAAGCCGATTTTAAGAAGCCCTGTCAGCACAAACCCTACGTCGTCAAGGTTGTGGAACTGTCCATAAAGGCTGGGCGCCGGCATGGCAATATTATATTTGAAGCGTTTCAAATCGTCGAATGTGTCGCACACGGCCGATTTTGCCCTGTGCGGACAGGTTTTTATACACTGACCGCAATCGATGCAACGCTCTTTAATGATGTGCGCCTTGCCGTTTCTCACGCGAATGGCCTCGGTAGGGCACACCTTTATACAGTTTGTGCATCCCTTGCACTTGTCTATGTCCAGCGTGACAGAGTGAAACTGATTCCTCTCCATGTGTGTACCTCCGTGTTTTCCGTAGGCGCAAATGGATAAACGAGTTTACCGGCAAACTACGCTCTGTCGGTAAAAACAGTCATATACACCGATGTGCCGACACCGATTTTTGTGTCGACCTTCATCTCGTGCGAAAACTTTTTCATGTTCGGCAGGCCCATTCCTGCGCCGAAGCCGAGGTTGCGGGCTTCCTCGCTCGCTGTGGAATACCCCTCCTGCATCGCCTTGGCAAGGTCGGGTATTCCGGGGCCGGAATCGAGCAGCGCTATCTCTATCCGGTCGGGATAGATATTCACCTTTGCCTCGCCGCCGTCGGCATGGATAACCATGTTAATCTCGCCCTCGTACATACATATGGCGACACGCTTTATGGCATCGGGCGGCATGCCCAGTTTTTTCAGTGTTCGCTTTACATCGCTCGAGGCGCTTCCGGCAGCGGCGAAATCATCTCCGTCGACTGCGAACAGCATCTCTATAGGACTAGCCACGGTCATCCCTCAAGCCCGCTTTGTACAGCTCTCCGCATGCGCTTAGCATGCCCATGTTGCTCGTCATAAGTACGATATCGCGCTCGCACGCCATTTTAATCATGACCTCATCGGGCGATTTGCCGCGGGCAAACACCACACAGCATATGTCCATCATCTCGGCCGTGCGGATAACCTGCGGGTTCACAAGCCCGGTGACAAGCGCGCCGTGTCCGCCGCCAAAAGCAAGGACGTCACTCATCAGGTCTGAGCCGCATGCCTTTTCAACGTTGTTGTCCAGCAAGTCCTCACCGCACATCACTGTGGCGTTTAGCAGACCCTGGATATCTTTGATTAGCATTGAACATTTCTCCAATCGGCCAAAGGCCTTTAGTTGGTGGGTTTACCCACAAGATTAATTATATCGCACAAAAATAGTAATGTAAATTAGATTTTTTCTGGAATAATGGCGCAAAAGTGATATAATGAAACGATAGGACAGACGGAACACTCGAAACAGAGAGGCGCTAAGTGCAAAACATAATTGACGCATTGCATTAGAACAGCGCCACAATGACACAGAGTCATTGTAAGCTCACTGTGCAAAGCCATGCGGCAAAGCCTTGTGTTACAACGGCAAGGCCGATTCTATAATCCGCTTGTTAAATATAGAATTGCATACATAAACTAACACAGCAGTACAATTTTCTGCCTCTTCACGGATTCTACAGGGAATAATAGGCAAAACATATGCGCGCAGTCATTGCGTCCTGCTTCGGCATTTGAATGCGGGCGCGTCAATGATGGTTCATTTCAGAGGTGAATGTATGGATTTTGAGAGCGTATATAACGAATGGAGACTGTCCTCAGCGATAAAGGATGCCGAGCGCCGCGAGCTTGATGAGCTTTCGGCCGATGCCGCCGAGAGAGAGGACCGTTTTTTCCGCACACTCGAGTTCGGCACAGCCGGGCTTCGCGGAATCGTCGGCATGGGTACAAACAGGATGAATATCTATACCGTCCGTCAGGCGGTGTGGGGGTTTGGCGAGTCGGTGACGCGCCACGCGGCGAAGACTGTGCCGCCGCTGGTGTGCCTGTGCTTCGACTGCCGCCCGTCTTCGCGCGATTTCTCGCGGGAAGCGGCGCGCGTCCTTGCCGGGATGGGTATCAGGGTGCTGATGTTTTTAGAGCCGCGGCCGACGCCGCAGCTGTCGTTTGCCGTGCGCCATTTCGGCGCGGACGGCGGAATAAACATCACGGCGAGCCACAACCCAAAGGAATATAACGGCTTTAAAGCGTACTGGAGCGACGGCGCGCAGCTGTCGCTTGAGCGCGCAGATGAGGTCGCGGCGCTCATGGCGGCTTATCCTCCGCTTGAGTGCAGGCCGGGCATATCATTCTCGCTCGGCTCGCAAAACGGCATGATTAAGTTCATGGGCAAGGAGGTCGATAAGCTGTATATCGACGCCGTGCTGAAAAACAAAGTGGCCGGTTCATACGCCGAATCGGCGCGGGATATGAAGCTTGTATACACGCCGTTTCACGGTGTAGGCGGTGCTGTCATGCCGCAGGTGTTCGCGCAGGCCGGGTTTAAAAATGTCGGATATGTCGAGCAGCAGATGGAGCCCGACGGCACATTCCCGACAATCAGCAACCCAAACCCCGAGGACCCCGAGGGCTTTGCACTTGCTGTCGAGCAGGCAAAACAGGTTGGCGCTTACGCCGTCATCGGCACCGACCCCGATGCCGACCGTGTCGCGGTAGTAGCTCGCGATGAGGCCGGCGAATATGTGCCGCTTACCGGCAATCAAATCGGCGGGCTGCTGTGCGACTATATCCTTGGGGCGAACGCTGCGCAGGGCACGATGCCCGAATTGCCGACGATTATCCAGACGGTCGTCACAGGCCGCCTGTCTCGCCGGGTCGCGCAGGATTACGGCGCCGAGGTGCTGGAGACATTCACCGGCTTCCGTTTTATGGCAGAGAAGGTCGCCGAGCTGGAGCGCGCCGGGCGCGGATATCTGCTGGCTTACGAAGAGGCCATCGGGTATATGGCGGGCAACCACGTGCGCGATAAGGACGGCATCACGGCATCGATGCTTATTGCAGAAATGGCTGCATATCACTACACACGCGGCAATATGCTGACACAGGCGCTAGACGCGCTGTGGCGCAGGCACGGATATTTTCAGGAAAAGACCATCAGCGTGATGTTCCCCGGGCAGCAGGGCATGCTTAGGATGGATAACATCATGAAAAACCTGCGCGATATGCCGCCAAAGGTGATAAGCGGTGAGCGTGTCGTGGTTATAAAAGACTTCCTGCGGGGAGAGCAAATAGTAGTAAAAATGAACATGCGCTCGAAGCTGGACAAGCGAGGCATGGATGTGCTATACTACGAGCTTAGTGATGACACGGTGCTGATTGTCCGTCCGTCCGGCACCGAGCCCAAGATAAAGCTATACATCCACACTGTCGGCAAATCGCTTGACGAAGCGAGGCTGCTGGCGGCGCGATATGCCGGCGAGGCCGAAGATACATTAAGGATTTGAGGGAAGAAGCATGAAAACCAAGATACTTGGCCGTACCGGGATTGAAGTCAGCGAAAACGGATTCGGCGCCCTGCCGATTCAGCGGTGCGATACGCAGACCGCTGTCGGCATATTGCGTATGGCGTATGAGCGCGGCATAAACTTCTATGACACGGCCCGTTTTTACACCGACAGCGAAGAGAAAATCGGCATTGCGCTCAGCGATATGCGCTCCGATATTATTATCGCTACGAAAAGCATGAACAGAACATATCAGGGCATGCTCGATGAGCTTGATATTTCGCTGAGCAACATGAAGACAAACTATGTCGACATCATGCAGCTTCACGATGTGCGCCAGCTCCCCGACAGTGATGACAAAGACGGCACGTACCAGGCTCTGCTTCAGGCAAAAAAGCTCGGAAAAGCGCGTTTTATCGGCATCACGTCCCACCGCATCGATGTGGCGGCAGCGGCGGCGCGCAGCGGGATGTATGATACTGTTCAGTTCCCGCTGGGGTACCTGTCGGCGGATAAAGACCTTGAGCTGATTGACATTTGCCGGGAGAAAAATGTCGGCCTTATAGCCATGAAGGCGCTGAACGGCGGGCTTGTTTCCAGCCCGCGCGCCGCGTTCGCGTTCATGGCGCAGTATCCGAATGTATTGCCGATTTGGGGAGTGCAGAGCAAGAGCCAGCTGCAGGACTTCCTCGATTTTTCGGCCGAGGGGGTTGTTATGACGCCGGAGCTTGCGGCGATAATAGACGCCGACAAGCAGGCGCTGTCCGGTAATTTCTGCCGGGGCTGCGGATACTGCGCGCCGGGATGCCCGATGGGCATCGAGATCAATAACGTCGCGCGTATGGAGCTTTTGCTCGGTCGCGCGCCGTGGCAGGGATATACGACGCCCGCATGGATGGAGAAAATGAAGCTTGCCGCAAGCTGCACCGAATGCGGCGCATGCGGCTCTGTATGCCCGTATCAGCTGGACACACCGCGCCTTGTCAGAGAAAATGTGGCGTTTTTCAACAGCTTCTGCGCGGCAAAAGGTCTGCTTTAAAGCGGATGAAAACCATAAGGCGGGCGGACGTCATGTCCGCCCGCTTAAAATATCCGGCAGCATACAAGCGGCGTTACTGTGCCGGGGCTATACCGTCAAAAAAGGCGCCGCTGCCGCCTTTGCCGAAAATCATGCCCGGCCTGACAGATTTTAGACAAGTTATCTGTTTTTCAGCCTTACGGGGATTAGCTTCCTGAAATCCGTTCTTTGACACAAAACACGCGGCGGATATTGCACCGCCGCATATTTTGTGTAATTTTATTTCACCTGATATCCGCAAAAGCGGATGGCGGCAAATGCCTGCTCCTGTGTCGGGTCAACAAACGGGCCGCAGCTTTGCAGCGCACCGGCTACGATGGGAAGCTCGGTACAGCCGAGGATAAAGTAGTCGGCTCCGCGCCCGCGCAGCGCGCCAAGCGTGTTTTCAAACAGGCCGCGCATCGATTCAATATCTCGCCCGGCTTTAACGGCGTAAATCAGCTCCATCAGCGCGGCGCGTCCCTGTTCATCCGGCGTTATGTATGATATGCCGTTTTCACCAAGCGGCCCGTCGTATATTCCGGTGGCGTATGTGCCGGTTGTACCCAGCAGAGCCGCCGTCTTGCCGGGGAAGCACGCGGCGCAGGCCTTGGCGGTCTCCTCAAGTATGCTGATAAACGGCAGTGAGGTCAGTTCTTTCAGACGGGGCAAAAAATAGTGCGCCGTATTGCACGGCATAACGACGCAGTCGGCGCCGCACGCCTCCAGCGATTTAAGCGCACCGGCCATCGCCGGCAGCGGGTCTATTCCGCCCGACAGTATAGCGGCGGTCCGGTCGGGTATGGCAGGG
Organism: Oscillospiraceae bacterium; assembly: GCA_031552995.1. Classification (GTDB taxonomy): domain Bacteria; phylum Bacillota; class Clostridia; order Oscillospirales; family Butyricicoccaceae; genus JAVBMB01. Next base: position 28,721 of record JAVBMB010000080.1, on the reverse strand, counting down.
TTGTTGTCCATAAAAACGCGTATATGCCCGTTATCGTTCTCGGCCCGGGTGGACAGGACAATCTTCGTAAACAGATCGGCGGTTGCAAGCGGCCCCATGCCGCCAAGAATACCTATGGATTTCTTCATTCACTTCACCTCTGGGTTGGAGTATGCCGGGCAGCCCGGCCCGTTATTTGAAGCGCGACTTTTTTTCAACTGCCTTTATCTCGGAATAGCAGCGCTGCATCTCTTTTATGTCGGCGCCGGCAGGTGTATTTTCGGAATACCTGGCCGATATATAGATTTCACGCATGCGCTCCGCCTGATCTTCGGGACACCAATACTGCTTTTTCGCTTGCTTAAGCACCGATGCGCTTGTCGAATCCGCGCCAAGGAACAGCCCGTACGAGCGGTATAGCGTCAAAAACCGCCTGTAAACCGCGCGTATCCTGCTGCGCGCGTCGAGCGACGGAAGCAAAGTGCGCAGAGCTCCGGACGGCGTTTCTATGCGAGTGCGCGTCTGCGTGACGCCGCTTACAGCGCCGGCAGGCGCCTTTTGCCCCCGCAGCTTGCGGAAGATATAGATGGCGGCTACAATCAACGCGACGATGAGCAGGGCCGTCATTATGCGCTCGAACATGGCGGATGAGCCTTGGTTAAGGATGTCGAAGAACTCATTTTCACCGGTGCCGGGTTGCTCCTGTTCCGGCGGGGGTTCGATGTCCCCCCGCTTGAGCAGGCTGAACAGCCAGCGGAAAAACGGCCCGACGAGCCAGATAATCCCTACAAGTATGTACGCCGTCAACATGAGCAAAGGGGAGACGATATATGTGTAGATGCCGTTGAACAGCCCGCCAAGGGCCGCGAAAAACATATTGGAGCTAAGCAGCAGGCCGACAAGGCAGACAGCGCCGAGGCTGAGGCCGTTAATCACCCGGAACCGCGTCTGCGAATAGACCTCGGATTCGTGCCGCAGCATGCGCAGCAGGAATACGCCGCAAAGCAAGTACATCAACCCAAACGGCAGCGACAGCCTTTCAAACAGCAGGCGCATCGACAGCACAAGCGACAAAACCGGCAGAATGGCCATGAACTTGACAAGCGCAAGAAAGGTGCTGCGCTGACGGCTTGCCTCGACGTCGTAAAGACCCGCCGCGACCGTATATACAGTATATGCTGCCGGCAGCAGAAGTGTTACAGCGGCAGCCGAAGAGTTGACATAAAAAGCGCACAGCCCAATCAGCGCAAGAGGAAGAAAGCGCACAGCACCCCTGTGCCTGAGCATACGGCACAGCGTTGAGCTGAGAACCATGACAAGAAGCGGGATTAACAGCAGCCGGTCAAGGCCGAATATCGAGGCGAAAAACGAGGCAAAATACAGATAAAACGACAGGTCGCCAATCATCTTAAGCGCAAAAACAAGGCTCATATGCTCACCTCCGCCGCGTCTATTACGCATATGCGTCCGCCGGTGATATCCTGAAGCCTGGCCTGCCAATAGGCAAAGCCGTCCGCGCCGCCCGGCGTGATGATTATATACGACCGCCCCTGCTGCGCGCGCTGCGCCGCGCGCATAAGCGTGCGGTCAAACGGCTCGCTGCTGACATATGTCGCGCGGCCGAGCCCTTCAAGTATCGTCATAAAGTGCTTTGTGCCAAGCCCCTCGCCGATGGCGCTCCATAACGAAAACGCGCCGGCGGCCATGGCGTTTGTGATAAAGTCATATTGAATGCCGCGCTCCTCAAGCGTCGCGCATACCGTGCGCGCAAGCGAATAGCAAAGCTCGATAAGGCGGTCGCCCTCCTCGCCGCGCGCGGCGCAATCGATGTTCAGCAGCACCGTCACAGTCAGCTCAAGCGTATAGTCATATTTTTTCACCATCAGCCGGTTTTTGCTGGCGCTCTGCGTCCACGATATCATCTTCTGCGGTTCGCGCATCGTGTATTCGCGGTAGCCAAGCGTCAAAACCGGGTCTTCCATGATGAAACGGCTGACCGAGATATCCCCAAGAAACCCGCCAAGCGTGTCGAGTACGCCGTCGTAGTTTGCGGGCGCCGGCACGACGATAATCTCGCTGAAAATATCGTACTGGGCTGTGTTCTCGTGCAGACCGAGAAAATCCCCGCCGGAGAGCTGAGATCCGCGCAAAAAATACCTGCCGCGGCGCGGGAGGCATGCAGAAAAACGCCGTGTCAGCTTCTGGCGCGGCATCAGATATATTGACGATACCAGGCTTTTGTGCCCGCGGCTGTCGGCAATCACATTCAGCCCGTCGCTCAGCAGTTCCATGGTGTCGGGCACGCTCTCGCGCAGTTTAATAAACGCGATCGGCCGCCAGCCGGGGTTATCGATACATGTGATTACGTCAAACGGCTGCCGCGGCTCGACGGTCGGCTCGGACACCGTGCGGCTGTAGCCGACGCCGTCAATCCCGTGGTTCAGCACATAGCGCTGCACAAAAAGCGCAATGACGACAAGGATTATGGCATAGAGCATTACAGTGTCTCAAACGGGGTCGTGACGGCCTCTGTCAGTTTGCGGATGTATGCCTCAGCGTCCGACGCCTTCGAGCGCCCGCCCGAGATGACCCTGTGCCCCAGCACAGGCACGGCGACAGCCTGTACATCCTCGGGGATGACATAGGCGCGGCCGCTGAAAGCGGCGCTTGCCTGACTGGCCTTATACAGCGCGATTGCGCCGCGCGTCGATACGCCTGTCACAAAGCGGCTGTCGCCGCGTGTTTTTTCAACTATATCCATCATATAGCCGGCTACATCCGCGGCGACGGAAACATCGGAAAAGCTGCGCTTTATCCACGCGGTCTCCTCCGGCGTCACGACGGTTTGCAGGCTGTTTACGATGTCAAGCGTCGACACGCGCGCGATGACCTCAAGCTCCTGCTCGCGCGTCATGTACCCAAGAGACAGCCGCATAAAGAACCTGTCAATCTGCGCCTCGGGCAGCGGGAAGGTGCCGTACGACTCAATGGGGTTTTGCGTCGCCATGACCATAAACGGCTCGTCAAGCATCATAGTTTCGCCGTCTATCGAAATCTGCCGCTCCTCCATCGCCTCAAGCAGGCTCGACTGTGTGCGCGGCGTCGCGCGGTTTATCTCGTCGGCCAGCACGATGTTTGTAAACAGCGGGCCGGTGCGGAACTCGAACTCGCCGGTCTTCTGGTTATAGAAGTTTATGCCGGTCAAATCGGACGGCAGCAGGTCTGGCGTGAACTGCACGCGACGGAAGCCGCCGCCGATGGACTTTGCAAACGCGCGAAGAAGCATCGTCTTACCGGTGCCCGGCACATCTTCCAGCAGGACGTGACCAGAGCATATAAAGCAGGTCAGTATCATTTTTATGGCGTCGTCCTTGCCGACGATCACCTTCGAGCAATTCGAGACAATCTTGTCCTTATATTCAATAAACTTAGCGGTGTCAAGGGTCAACTCAGTTTCCTCCGTTTCTGTGATTTACAGGCTAGCCGGATTAAAATACCGCATAACGAGACAAAGGCCGTTTCGCGTCTACCCGCAAAACGGCTGCTGTGTCTTGTTGAATGAAATCAACCTTCCTTGATGGCTTCGACAGGGCACTGGCCGGCGCAAGCGCCGCAGGAAATGCAGGCGTCTGCCTCAATCACATATTGTCCGCCGCCGTCCTTGATAGCGTCGACAGGGCACTGGCCGGCGCAAGCGCCGCAAGAAATACAAGTGTCGTTGATAACGTATGCCATGATTAAGTACCTCCTTTTGGTTTGTATCTATTATTTTATCATGAAAAATTGAAAATGCAATGGATATTTATCTCTCTGTCTCCAAACTCGGCATTTGCTGTCAAATGCCGGTTATTTTTTTGCATGTAAGTGTCAATAATATTATCGACATCGGCGCATTACTACCACGGGAGGATACAACCATTGGAGAGCAGTCATAAAAAACAGGACCCACGGCAGCAGTTTATGCCGGCGGGCAACAGGATAACAATGTCGGTAATGCATGAGAACCGCTTCTCATGCGCGCCGGGCACGAGGAAGACGAAATGACGGAGAATCAATTCAATCAAACCGCGCAGATTGCCATGATGCAGGCGTTTTCCGTCGCGCGCAGGTTCGGGCACAGGGCCGTCGGGTCCGAGCATCTGCTTGCCGGGATATTCGGCGAATCGGGCGGCGGCGCCCACCGCGCCCTTGCGGATTGCGGCATGACGGGGGATACGTTGACAGACGCGATTGCGCGCAGGCTTGGCCGGTCGCCGGAGTATACAAAGGGGTCGCTGACGATAAATGACGACGCCGCCTGCGTCATAGAGGATGCCGGCGCGCAGGCCGTGATGTGCGCCAGCCGGGATATTTCGCCAGAGCATCTGCTTATGGCTATGATAAATATGACGCAGTGCGGTGCCGCCGCCGTGATTAAGCTGTGCAATATCCCGCTGGGAGAGCTGAAGCTGCGTGTTGCGGCTTCAGCATCGATGCAGCCGCCGCAGCGCGGGCAGCAAAACGGGTACGCGCCCTCGGCCGCGCCGCCGCTGCTTCGCCGCGAGCTTAAACTGACGATGCAGTATGGTGTCGATATGACTCAAAAAGCGGCGGCCGGCGCGTACGACCCCGTAGTCGGCAGGGAGAGCGAGACAGAGCGCATCATACAGGTTCTGACGCGCCGCCAGAAGAGCAACCCCGTGCTGCTGGGCGATGCCGGCGTCGGCAAGACGGCGATTGTGGAAAACCTCGCCTCACTCATTGCCACGGGTGCGGTGCCGCGCATTCTCGCGGGCAAGAGAATCGTATCCATAGACCTGTCGTGCCTTGTATCGGGCACAAAATACCGCGGAGAGTTCGAGGAACGTACACGCTCGGTCATCGAGGAGGTCAAAAACGCCGGAAATGTCATACTGTTTATCGACGAGATGCACATGATAGCCGGGGCCGGGGCCGCAGAGGGGGCAATCGACGCCGCAAATATCATGAAACCGGCGCTGTCGCGCGGGCAGATACAGATGATTGGCGCGACGACGCCGGCGGAGTTCAAAAAATACATCCGCCGGGACAGTGCCCTTACCCGGCGCTTTCAGCCGGTGGAGGTGTGTGAGCCGACAGCCGAGCAGACACAGGCCATACTAAAATCCCTGCGGCCGAGGTACGAGCGCCACCATGTTGTACGGATAGAGGACAACGCCATCTCGGCCGCCGTCGAGCTGTCGTGCCGTTACATCACAGGGCGCAAGCTGCCGGACAAGGCAATCGACCTGCTTGACGAGGCGGCGGCTTATGCCGTAATCCGGCGCAGATGGGCGGTAACGGCCGTCGAGGTACGCGGTGTGCTCAGTCAGCTCACAGGCGTTGCGACCGGCGCGATAGACAGCGGTGAGCGGCATATGCTCAGCGGGCTGCTGCCCGCGCTGCGGCGCGGCGTTATCGGGCAGGACAAAGCTGTCGAGGCCGTGGCCAGGGCTGTGCGCCGCGCGCGCGCGTTCGGGGCGGGAATGCGCCCGGCCAGCTTTCTGTTCTGCGGGCCAAGCGGCGTTGGCAAGACGCAGCTTGCAAGGGTTCTCGCGCGCGAGATGTTCGGCTCAATCGACAGCATGATTCGCTTCGACATGAGCGAGTATATGGAGCAGCATTCGGTCAGCAGGCTCATCGGCTCGCCGCCGGGGTACGTCGGCTTTGGAGAGGGCGGGCAGCTGACGGAAAAAATACGCCGCACCCCATACAGCGTCGTGCTGTTTGACGAGGTCGAGAAAGCTCACCCCGATGTGCTGAATCTTCTGCTTCAAATATTGGACGACGGGTTCCTGACAGACGGAGAGGGTGAAAAAGTCAGCTTCCGCAGCGCGCTTATCATCATGACATCGAATGTCGGCATGCAAAGCGTATCAGCGGCGCGGCGCACAGGTTTCACCGGTGTCGCTATGGCCGACCTCGACGCCGATATACGCGCCGCGGTTAAGCGGACATTCCGCGCCGAGCTGATAAACAGGATTGACGAAATCGCCGTGTTCAGCCCGCTCAGCGCGCAGCATCTCGCGGCCATAGCCGAAAACGAGCTTGAAGCGCTGCGGCAGCGCCTTGCGGCGTCGGGCATCGGCTTAAGCTGGGACGGCTCCGTTTGCCATGCGCTGGCGCAGGCCGCTGCCGACCCGTGTATGGGCGCGCGCCCGATACGCAGGGAGATAACGGCAAAGATAGAGGATGTCATAGCCGACATGTGGCTGACAGGAGGCATGGCGGACTTCGCGCATGTCGCATGCGGCGGCGATACGGTTACGGTGATGGCGGGGCAGCCGGCGGTGTGACGGGAAGAAAAGCTGACCGGCGGGGCATGTGCCCCGCCGGTTTATTTCGCAGATGATAAGTATCAGTCTTTAAGTCTGCTGATGCTCAGCATGTCCGACGTGATATCGGTCGTGAAGGGATTGACGGTCTTGTTTACAAGCTCAAGCACGCCCTCCTCGTCAAGCAGTTCATAGTCCTGCCCCTTGTACTTGACCGAGTCGTTCGTCGGCAGCGTGTGGAATACTATATCCTCGTCAAGGTTCATCCCGTCGATGACATTCATATAAAACCACACCATGTCCTTGACCGGCATATTCGTCTTGACGCTTTCACCTATGACCTCGATCAGTCCGGGAATCTTCGTCAGCGAGAACTTGTTTTTCACTTGCTTAAGCGTCGCCAGCATAAAGTCCTTCTGAAGCTGGATGCGGCCGTAGTCGTTCTGGCTTGTGCCGCGGTAGCGCACAAGCTGCAGTGCCTTCGAGGATGTCAGCGTCTGCTGACCCTTTTGCAGGTCTATGGTCATCGCCGGGTCCAAATCCCTGTGATACATGTTGTAGGGCACATAAAACGGTACGCCGCCTACCTTATCGACAATCTTTGTGAATGCTTTGATGTTTACCACACAATAGAACTGCGGATATATGCCCGTGATGGACTGCACCTCGCGCAGTGTCTCTTCAATACCGTCGCGGCCGTACGCGTTGTTAATCTTGCGGAACTTTACATTGACATCAATCTGCGTGTCCCTTGGAATCGATATTATATCCGCCTTATTTGTCTCGGTGTTGACCGAGCCAAGCATTATCGTGTCTGTATTATAGTCGTCGTTTGTGCCAAGCACAAGGAAAGTGTAGAAGTTTTCCTTTGCCACCTTGTCGTCAGACGGATCGCTGTCGGGATTTGTCACCGGCGGCTCGCCGTTTTGGTTGGGAACCGTGGTGCCGGAAGTGCCGGTTGTCGGCGGAGGGCCTACATCGATATCCGGAGGGGTAAGTATATAAGCCGTCAGAATGGCGGCGGCCGAAAACAATATAATGACGACGGCAGGCCATATCTTATAGCGCTTCTTGCCGCTTTTGCCCGTCTTCTTTGCGGACGGTTGCTTTTCCGTCGGGGTGGGTTTTGATGGTTTTGCTTCGTATTTGCCCATTTGCGTGTCTCCTAACAGTATTTGCAGTGCCAAATCCCGTGTGCGCATCAAAAAAACCGCGCCACTCATGCAGTATATCACACAATACCGGTCATATCCACAATCAATGATAATTTAACACTTGATTTGAGCTTTGTCAAACACCTATTTGACGAAAAAACGCGGCTTTTGTTTCACCGGCGGGGAAAAAATATTTTCGCCCGGCGGTGCAAAACCGATAATGTTCCGCCGCGTATTGCACAATAAGGCAGTTCGATATATAATAACATGATATAATGGCTTAATCTTGAGTTATTGCCACAAAACGCATTGGATACGAAGAGGTGTATAATGGCCGACAATTTTAGCCTTGCCGCGCTTATGTTCCCCGATATTTCATCAACGCCGGACAAGCTGCTTGAAGCATACCCGCCGCGCGCGCTTAAAGAGGGCGCGCTTGTCACGCGCTTTGCCCCCAGCCCCACAGGCTTTCTGCACATAGGCAATGTGTTCACAGCAATGGTGGCCGAGCGCGCCGCACGCGCGTCGGGAGGCACGTACATCCTGCGCATTGAGGACACCGATAAAAAGCGTGAGGTCGAAGGCGGCGTGCAGCTGCTGATTCAAAGCCTTGCCGGCTTTGGCATTGTGTTTGACGAAGGCCCGATGGACGGCGGAGGGGAGCGCGGCGACTACGGCCCGTACACCCAGAGCGGCAGACGCGCGCTGTACCACACCTTTTGCAGGGCGCTTGTAGAAAAAGGCCTGGCGTACCCCTGCTTCTGCACCGAGGAGGCGCTTGCCGGCAGCCGCGCCGCGCAGGAGGAACAGGGCATGACGCCGGGATATTGGGGCGAGCATGCCGTATGCCGGCGGTTTTCGCCCGATGAGGCCGAGCGGCATATAAAAAGCGGTATGCCGTATGTCGTTCGTATGCGCTCGCCGGGCAAGCCGGGGGGCAGGGTAAAGTTCCGCGATGTTATTCGCGGCGACATAGAGATGGAGGAGAACTTCCTCGATGTCGTCCTGCTGAAAAAGGACGGGCTGCCGACATATCACTTCGCCCATGTCGTGGACGACACGCTGATGCGTGTCAACCAGGTCATCCGCGGGGATGAGTGGATTGCCTCCGCTCCGATTCATCTGCAGATGCTTTGGATGTGCGGACTAAAGCCGCTGAAATACGCCCATGTCTCGCCTATCATGAAGGAAGAGGACGGCTCGCGCAGAAAGCTGAGCAAACGCAAGGACCCCGAGGCCGCCGCAACGTACTTCGAGCAGCAGGGCTATCCGTCGGACGCCGTCATCGAGTATCTGCTGAGCATCGCCAACTCCAATTACGAGGATTGGCGCAAGCAGAACCGCGAGGCGAGCTGGGCAAGCTTCCCGTTCAGCCTCGGCAAGATGAGCGCGTCCGGAGCGCTGTTCGATATAGTAAAGCTGCAAAGCGTATCTGGCGATGTCATTGCCCGCATGACGGCACGGCAGGTGACGGAGCATGCCTGCCGGTGGGCGCAGACATATGACGCGTCCCTGTATGGGAGGTTATCGGCCGATTTGGCCTTTACACAAGGGATATTCGCTATCGACCGCGGCGGCAGCAAGCCGCGCAAGGATATAACGCGCTGGGGAGATGTCGGCGATTACTGCGACTACTTTTTCAGCTCGGCGTTCGATACTTCCGGGCTGACGGCGCAGTACGGCGCCGATGTCTGCAGGGATGTGCTTTCGGCATATCTTGATATATATAACCCGGCAGACGGAAAGGACGAGTGGTTCGCCGCAATCAAAAACATATGCGGCCCGCTCGGCTTCTGCCCCGACGTCAAGCAATACAAGGCCGAGCCGGATAAACACAAAGGGCATGTCGGCGATATCAGCGCAATCATCAGATTTGCGGTCACCGGGCGCAAAAACACGCCTGACCTGCACGCCATAATGGCGCTTCTCGGCGAAAATGAATGCCGCGGCCGCATGGAACGTTGCATTGCATCGCTGCGCTGATGTCACGACACAACATAACAAGGAGTAAAATGATATGGAGAAAAATATAGAGGAAATGTTCGCGGGCAATTTCATACACGACTTTATCGATAAGGACCTGGAGAGCGGCGTGTACGACCATGTGCAGACGCGCTTCCCGCCCGAGCCGAACGGATACCTGCATATCGGGCATGTCAAGGCGATATCGCTAAGCTATTCTACGGCCAAGAAGTACAAGGGCATATTCAACTTGCGCCTTGATGACACAAACCCGACGAAAGAGGACGAGGAGTATGTCGAGGCGATTATCAGCGACCTCGAATGGCTGGGCTGCCATCCCGACAGCATTCTGTACGGGTCGGATTATTTTGACGTATGCTATGAAAGCGCCGTCAAGCTGATTGAAAAAGGCCTTGCCTATGTCTGCGACCTGACAGCCGACGAAATAAGGGAGCACCGCGGCACGCTGACGGAGCCAGGCATAAACAGCCCATACCGCAACAGGCCGGTCGAAGAAAACCTGCGCCTGTTTGAGGAGATGCGCCAGGGCAAGTACAAAAACGGTGAAAAGACGCTGCGCGCCAAAATAGATATGGCCAGCCCGAACCTGAACATGCGCGACCCGGTTATCTACCGCATATTGCATGTGCCGCACGACCGTGTTGGCGACAAATGGTGCGTATACCCGATGTACGACTTTAACCATCCGATATCAGATACGGTCGAGGGCGTTACGCACTCGCTGTGCTCGCTCGAGTTTGAAGACCACCGCCCGCTTTACGACTGGGTACTGCGCGAGTGCGGCTTTCTGCATCCGTCTCGCCAGATAGAGTTCGCGCGCCTCAACCTCAACTACTGTCTGACGTCGAAGCGCCGCTGCCTGAAGCTTGTCAGCGAAAATGTCGTGTCCGGCTGGGATGACCCCCGCATGGCGACAATCCACGGCATGCGCCGCCGCGGCTTCCCGGCCGAGGCGCTGCTGATGTTCGTAGACAAGGCCGGTATGTCCAAGACATACAGCGTCATCGACTACGGCCTGCTGGAGTTTTGTGTGCGCGACGTACTCAACCGCCGGGCCGAGCGCGTTATGGCCGTGCTGCGTCCGCTTAAGGTGACGATTGAAAACTACCCCGAGGGAGTCACCGAGCAGGTTGAGGTCGATATCAACCCCGAGCAGCCAGAGCTTGGAACAAGAAGCATGACATTCTCGCGCGATTTATATATTGAGCGCGATGATTTCCTGCCAGAGCCGGTCAAGGGCTGGCACCGTCTGTATCCCGGGGCGGAGGTACGCTTCAAGGGCGCGTACTTTATAACATGCAAAGACGTAATATACGGCGAAAACGGCGAAGCAAAAGAGCTTATATGCACATACGACCCGCTGTCCAGGGGCGGAGAGTCTCCCGACGGCCGCAAGGTCAAGGGGACGATCCACTGGGTTGACGCCGCTTCAAGCGTCCCGGCCGAGGTGCGGCTGTACGACAGGCTGTGCAATGTGCCCAACCCCAGCGAGGGCGATGTGCTGAACAACATAAACCCCGAGTCACTTGAAGTGCTGAGCGACGCCCGGGTTGAGAGCTATCTGTCCGGCAGACGCGCCGGCGAGACATTCCAGTTCATGCGGATGGGTTACTTCTGCGTTGACCCGGACTCGTCGCCGGATAAGCCGGTGTTCAACCGCACGGTTACGCTTAAGGACAGCTGGGCAAAGCAGGCAAAATGATAAAAGGATATCTCGACTGCGCCGCCACAGCGCCGCCGCTTGCGTGCGCTGTTGATGCCGTTAAAGCTGCGATGACAAGTTTCGGAAACCCGTCGTCGCTGCATTTTGTGGGCAAGGCAGCCGCAAGGCTGGTTGAAGGGGCGCGGCACGAGGCGGCGCTTGCGGCGGGGTGTAACGATTCGTGCGTTGTCTTTACGTCGGGCTGTACCGAGAGCACGGCAATAGCGCTGCAAAGCGCCGCAGCGTCCGGCCGCAGGCACGGGATGCACATTGTGTCTACGGCGGTTGAACACAGCGCAACGCTCAATACGCTTGAGCATCTCTCGCGGCAGGGCTTCGGGGTGACGTTTGTGCAGCCCGGCAGCGGCGGGGTATCGGCGGGGGATGTACTCTCCGCCGTCAGGCCGGATACAATTCTTGTCGCCATGCAGGCTGTTAACAACGAGACCGGCGAAATTATGCCGTATGAAGATGTCGCCGCCGGCCTGAAGGCCAAAAGCCCGCACGCCGTATTTTATCTCGACGCCGTGCAGGGCTTTATGAAGCTGCCGCTTGAACTGGCGCATGTCGACATGGCCGGTATGTCCGGGCATAAGTTCGGCGGAATCAAGGGCTGCGGCATGCTGTATGTCTCGCCCCGCGCAAAGCCGAGGCAGCTTGTGTTCGGCGGCGGGCAGGAGCGTGGTATCCGCCCGGGAACAGAAGCCGTGCCGGCAATCGCGGCGTTCGGTGCCGCGTGTGCCTGGCGGCGCACGCATATGGAAGCTGACGGCGCGCACTGCGCCGCGCTGAGGCAGCGCCTGCTGGGCGGCCTTGACGCGCGCGGCATAGGATACTCGCTTAACGCCGCAAACAACTCTGCGCCTCACATCGTCAACTTTTCGCCGCTGCGCGGCAAAAGCGAGGTATATGTGAGAGCGCTGTCCGATATGGGCGTGTGCGTCAGCGGCGGCTCGGCGTGCAAAAAGGGCGCGCGCTCTCATGTGCTGTCAGCGATGAAGCTTGAGCCGCGCCGAATAGATTCGGCGCTGCGCGTCAGCTTTTGCAGCGATAATACGTTTCAGGATGTCGACATGCTTCTCGACGCGCTTGAGCGCGCATATAAACTGTTCTAGATAAAAATCAATGCATATCCGGGGTGGAAGATGAAAGAAATACTGCTGCTCAAATGCGGCGAGCTTGTGTTAAAAGGGCTTAACAGGGCGAAGTTCGAGCAGCGGCTGCTGCGCAACCTTCGTTACAGGCTTAAGCCGATTGGCGAATATGATGTACAGGCCAGTCAGTCGACTATATATGTTACGCCGCGCGGTGGCGGCAGCGTTGACGAGGCGCTTGAGGCCGTGCTTAAGGTATTCGGCGTCGTCACTGTCGGGCGCGCCGCGCTGTGCGAAAAAAATATTGACGCCATACTGCAAACAGCCGGAGAGTATCTAGTCGGGGCAATTGCGAGCGCCTCAAGTTTCAAGGTTCAGGCAAAACGGGCTGACAAAAGCTTTCCTATGACGTCGCCGCAGATATCCGCCGAGGTAGGCGGATATCTGCACGATTTGTTCCCGGCCTGCCGCCCGAAGATGGACGACCCCGAGATTACGGTTACTGTCGAGGTCCGCGAGCAATACGCGTTCGTCAGCGGGGGCAAAATGCCGGGAGCCGGAGGGATGCCGGCCGGAAGCAACGGGCGTGCCATGCTGCTTCTGTCGGGAGGCATTGATTCGCCCGTGGCGGGGTACATGATGGCAAAGCGCGGGCTTGAGCTTGCCGTCGTGCATTTCGAGAGCTATCCGTTCACATCGCAGGAATCTCTGGAAAAGGTCGTAGAGCTCGCGCGCAAGCTCTCGGGCTGGTGCGGGCGCATAACGGTCAGCGCCGTGCCGTTTGCGCGGGTGCAGACCGAGATTCGCGACAGATGCCAGCAGGATTACTCGACGATATTAACCCGCCGCATGATGATGCGCGTCGCGCAGATGGTCGCGCAGCGGCAGGACTGCGGTGCGTTGATTACCGGCGAAAGCCTTGGCCAGGTGGCTAGCCAGACGATGGAGTCAATTGCCGTGACCGACAACGCCTGCACGCTTCCGGTGTTCCGTCCGGTCATCGGCATGGATAAAGAGGAAATCGTGCGCATCGCGCGGAAGATTGACACATACGACACGTCGGTGCTGCCGTTTGAGGACTGCTGCACCGTGTTCACCCCGCGCCATCCCCAGACAAAGCCCAGGCTTGAAAATGTCCTGCGGCAGGAGGAGCTCATCGATGTCGACGCCTTGGCGCAAGAGGCGTTTGAGGGATTAAAGCGTATAACTGTATGACAGAGCGCGGCAACGGATGCCGCAGCTGCGCACCATGACGGCGGGGTGAAGCGGTAAGAAATCACGCCGCGAAAGTGATGTTCGCTATGATATGTGAGATTATCGCAGTGGGGACAGAGATTCTTCTTGGAGAAATCGCAAATACCGATGCGCAGATGCTGTCGCAGGGGCTGAGTGAGCTGGGAATAAATGTATATTTCCACACGGTATGCGGGGATAATCCCGCCCGCCTCGCCTCGGCGCTGGAGATTGCGCGCTCGCGCGCCGATATCATTATAACCACAGGCGGCCTCGGCCCCACGGCCGACGATTTGACGAAGGAGACCATAGCCGAGGCGTTCGGCAAAAAGCTGTACACGGATGAGGAGCAGCAGCGCCGCCTGCACGAACGCATGGGGCCGACGCGCACCGCAAACAACGAAAAGCAAGCTATACTGCCCGAGGGCTGCACCGTACTCGTCAACGACTGGGGCACGGCGCCCGGCTGCGCGTTTTTCGCAAAGGGCTGCCATGTAATCATGCTTCCCGGCCCGCCCAGAGAATGCGAGCCGATGTTCCGCCACCGCGCGTTTCCGTATCTGCAAAAGCTAACCGGCGGGGCAATAGCCTCTAATTATATAAAGGTGTTCGGCCTTGGCGAGTCGGCTATGGAAGACAAGCTGGCCCCTTACCTGAACACGCTGACCGACGTCACGGCGGCGCCTTACGCCAAAGAGGGCGAGTGCGAGGTTCGCGTCACCGCTAGGGCCGAGACGGCGGAGCTGGCGCGGGCCATGTGCGCGCCGGTCGTCACGAGGATTCTCGGGATGCTGGGCGATGTCGCCTACGGCGTCGATGTCTCGTCGCTGGAGGAGGTCGTCGTCAAAGGGCTGTGCGCGCGCGGCTTGACGTTGTCGGTCGCCGAATCCTGCACGGGCGGGCTGATAGGCAAAAGGCTTACCGACATCCCCGGTGCGTCGCAGTGCTTCGGTGCTGGGTATATAACATACTCGAATCAGGCAAAAATAGATGTGCTGGGCGTCAGCCCGCAGACGCTTGAAGAATACGGAGCCGTCAGCGAGCAGGTCGCGCTTGAGATGGCGCGCGGCGCGCGCGCCGCGTCCAATGCCGATATAGGCATAGCCGTTACAGGCATCGCCGGCCCCGGCGGCGGCAGCGAGAGCAAGCCGGTTGGGCTTGTTTATATCGCCATTTCGCACGCCGCGGGCGATAAGGTCATAACACCGAACCGCAGATACAGCAGCGACCGCGCGCGCGTACGCAACTCTGCGGCCAGCACGGCGTTTGACCTTGTGCGGCGCGAATTGCTTATGGAGGGCTGAAATGCATTTTGAGGAAAAGCTGGGCGGAGATACTGTATTTCGCGGCAAGATAATCAGCGTGGCGCACGACAGCGTGCGGCTTGAAAACGGCCGCGTCTCGACGCGCGAGGTCGTCAGGCATCCCGGCGCGGTTGCCGTCATAGGCAGGCTGGGGCGCAGACTCATACTCGTGCGGCAATACAGGTACGCCGTCGGGCGCGAGCTGCTCGAGATACCGGCCGGGAAGCTGGAGGCGGATGAAAAGCCTGAAGCCGCGGCGCTGCGCGAGCTTGAGGAGGAGACCGGAATGGCCTGCAAAGGCGCGCTCGCGCATCTGGCCGATTACTACGGCAGTCCCGGTATACTGGGTGAGGCGATTCACGTCTATTTTGCCGAAGTCGAGAGGCACGGGCCGCAAAATCCGGATGAGGATGAGTTCCTGTCGTGCTGTGAAATCGATATTGACGAGCTAGAGCGTCTCATAGCGGCGGGAGAGATAAATGACGGCAAAACAGTGTTTGCTTTTGCTCTTGCAAAAGCGAGGGGACTGCTGGACTGACAGGGCAATAATCGTCGCCGTGGCCGGCCAAGCTGCACTGCGGAGGTGTTAAAATGAGCAAGATATTGATAATCGAGGACGAAAAGACCATTGTCGACATCATAGCTTTCAACCTTAAGCACGAAGGGTTTGAGGTGCTTGAGGCGTATGACGGTACGACCGGGCTGAGCATGGCGCTCGAACCGGGCATCGACCTTGTGCTGCTGGATGTCATGCTGCCGGCGATGAGCGGCTTTGATGTGCTGGCAGGCATCAGGGCGCGCAGCGATGTGCCCGTGCTGATGGTGACGGCCCGCGAGGAGGAGCGCGACAAGATACACTGCCTTGAGGCGGGCGCCGACGACTATATCACAAAGCCGTTTTCGGTCAAGGAGCTTACGGCGCGCATCCGCGCGAACATGCGGCGTGTAACCGGCGCTGCGGGCGGCGCCTCGGCCGAGAGTTCCGCGGGAGAGCTGACGGTGGACAAAGACCTGCAGCAGATATTCAAACGCGGCAAATCGCTTGAACTGACACAGCGCGAATACGACATAGTGCTGTATTTTTTGGCCGCGCCGGGGCGTATAGTCTCGCGCGAGGAGCTTATGGAAAAGGTCTGGGGTTACGATTATTACGGCGACCTGCGCGCCATAGACGTGGCAATGCGCCGCCTGCGCGAGAAGCTGGAGGACGACCCCGCAAACCCAAAGTACATCCTTACAAAGCGCGGCGCGGGCTACTATCTGCAAAAATAACCCGGCGAAATATTCTCGTGAGAGGGGGGCGTCCCATTGTTCCGCAGCTTGCACATGAAGCTTGTTCTCGTGCTTGTTCTGCTCATAATATCGGTCATGGCCGTTGTCGGCGCCTTCCTTATGACTTCGGTGACCGATTACAATATTCAGGATTTTGAAGACCAGATGCGCGGAGTGTTCACGCAGGAGTTTATAGCCCAGCTTGAACGCGAGGCTGCCGGAGAGAATGCCGCGCCGCGCCTGCGCTCGGTCATGGAGACATATTCCGCCCGCCTCGGCATCGATTCGTACAGGGCGTTTTATGTGCTGGATGCGCAAACGCACGAGTTTATCGTCGTATCGGATGAGTCGTTCCGTTCAAAGCTGATGCTGACGCCGAATATTATCAACGCGCTGGAGGGCGAGAGCGGCTATGTCGGCGTCGACCGCATGAGCCCGTACTTCGACGCCGCGACGCCAGTACGCGTCGGCGGACAGGTGAAATACGTCGTCGGCGTCATGGACAGCAAGGATGAGCTGTCGAGCATCACGCTTAACCTGTTCACAAGCATAATCCGCTCGATGCTGTTTGGCCTTGTAGCCTCGGTTCTTTTCAGCTTTTTGCTGTCAAAGACAATCACAAACCCAGTCGAGCGCCTGACGGAGCAGGCGGCCAAAATAGCCTCGGGCGATTTTGGCGCAAGGCCGGAAATATATTCCACTGACGAAATCGGAGTGCTGACGCAGACGTTCAATGAGATGTCTGAAGTGCTTGAATCGACGCTGCACGAGGCCGAGAGCGAGCGCGACAAGCTCAACACTTTGTTTCTCCACATGGCGGACGGCGTCGTCGCGTTCGACAGCGCCGGCAGGCTGCTGCACGTAAACCCGGCGGCCAGGCGTATGCTTGGGCGCGATGTAGGGCTTGGCATGCTGTACGCCGATATTTTTCCGAATATTCAGGTCGACGAAGCCGATTTTAATGACGATAACCGCCTGTTCGAGGTAGATTATGCCGCAAAGAACAGGATACTTAAAATACTGCTTGCCCCGATAAATGTCGGCGAGCGCGACCCCGGCGTAATGGCTGTGCTGCACGATATAACGGAGGAGCGCAAGCTTGACCAGTCGCGCCGCGAGTTTGTCGCCAATGTCTCGCACGAGCTTCGCACGCCGCTGACGAATATAAAGGGATACACCGAGACGCTGCTCACAATCGAGGACATCGATAAGGAGACCGAGCGTCAGTTTCTGGGCGTTGTTTGCGGCGAGGCCGACCGCATGACAAGGATAGTCAAGGACCTGCTGACGCTGTCGCGCCTTGATTACAACCGGATGGAGATGAAGATGGAGCGCATGGATTTGCGCGCTCTGGCGCTTGAGGCTCAGCGGTCAATGGAGATTACAGCAAAGAATCAAAGCATAACCATCACCGAGACAATGCCCGGCAGGATGCCACATATCTATGCCGACCGCGAGCGCATCGAACAGGTGCTGATAAATATTATTTCTAACGCCGTTAAATACAACAAGCCGAACGGTTCAATCACCATATCGGGCGGCTGGAATGACAGCAGCGTCTACATTGTCGTGGAGGACACCGGCATCGGCGTGCCCGCGGAAGACATTCCGCGTGTGTTCGAGCGGTTTTACCGTGTCGACAAAGCACGTTCGCGAGAGAGCGGCGGCACCGGTATGGGCCTGTCCATCGCGCGCGAAATTGTCGAAAGCCATGGCGGCGAGATAACGTTTGACAGCGAGCTTGGCAAGGGCAGCCGTGTCACGGTCATTTTCCCGAGAGATAATGCTGCGCATGCCGGCGGTGAGAGCCATGCTTGAAAAAATCAAGACAGGCGTCATTATATTGCTGCTTGCCGCGATGATTCCGCTTATCACGCTGTCAATCACGATGGGAGTGCAGGAGGGCACAGGTGTCGTCGGCTACATAACGGGGCTGTTTTCCGGCCCGCGGCTTGAAGTGCCGGTGTACGAAGCGCTGCCGGTTGCGGCGGCACTGCCGGCCGAGATTGCGCTTGTCGGCGAAAACGGCGTGTGCGCGGCGTGGAGCGCCGACGAGTATGACGCCGTGCGTCTGGCGGTGCAGGGTGTGTATGACGAGGCATTCGGCTCGTCGTCCGCGATGACGCCTATAGACAGAGACACATTCATGTCTATGCTCAGCTACCCCGCAATCTACATGAGCTTTGACAGCTACCTCCCGGCATTTCTGCACCGCGCATGGGCAGGGGCGGATTATCTGGGGCACGAGCAGCCGCTTAAAAGCGCGGTCATTGCGCTGGTCGGCAACAAAGTTAAGCTGGCGTTTTATGACGGTGACGGGATGTACTGGGTGTTCGAGACAAACGCAAGCCCCGTGCGCCTTAAAGAGGCGTGCGACCAGGCTTTCACGGTGAACGCGTTTTTTGCCGTAGACGACGACAGGTTCTCGCGGATTGAGTGTGACCAGCTCGTCTATCCGGCGTCCGACGCGCTGCCGCTTTACAGCGTGGAGACCGTCGATTACGCGTCGGCGGGCGAGGTTCCGGCATCTGTGCTCGAAGCGTTTACGCTGCGGCCGTTTTTTGCCAGGTTTTATGTCAGCGGTAGCGGCAGCGTCGAGTATATCGAGGGAGACAGCTCGCTTTGTGCCCTGCCAGACGGGTCGCTGAGCCTGTCGTCGACCGAAAAACCGGTGCCGGCAGATGAAGTGTATCTGCCGGGCTCAAACGAATACAGCGTGCTTGTATGCGAGTATGTCCGCTCTATTGTCAACAATGTGTGGACCGCCGCAGCAGCGGGGCCGGGTAAGCTCAGCCTCGACTATTTCAGTTATGATGCCGCGAGCGACAGCTATTACCTGGGGTTCGAGCTGCTTGTAGGCGGACGAAAAATAGGCCTCGACAGACGTCCTGCATTGGCGGTTATTCAAAACGGCGTCGTGCGTTCTATAACTGTGCGCCCGCATGCGCTTCAGGCGCTGGATGACGTGCTTGAGATGCACTATATGCAGTACGCCTCCGTCGGTACAGGTCGCGTAGGCATATATTACACTGTGGGCAACGGTGTAGCCGCGCCTGTCGTCGGCTTTTTGACAGGGGGTAAGTGAGTGGATTGGAAACGGGTCAAGTCGATACTCATCGCCCTGCTGCTGGTGACAGATTTGCTGCTTGGGTACAATATATACATCCAGTTCGGCAACAGGATAAGTACGGAGCGCGACGCGATAGAAACGGCGCTGCGCCTCGTCGGCGCCGGATACGGGCTGTCATCCGGCATGATACTTGCCCTGCCGGAGAGGATGTACTCATATATCGTACCGCGCGACGCCGCGGCGGAGCTTGCGTTTGCGCAAAAGCTGCTCGGTGATGATACGACATCCCGCGACGCCGGCGGCGGAATAATCGAATACACCGGCCGGCGGGGAAGCGCCGTCATCCGCAGCGCGGGTGAGATAGAGCTTGAAGCCGCGCTGGACGACATATCCGCCGCGGACGCAGAAGGGGTGAAAAAGCTTCTGACCGAGGCGGGACTGTCAATCGCGTCCGAGGTTGAAACAAATGCGCTCGGCTCATACAGCGTGCCGCAGACGCGCGACGGCTTTGCGGCGCCGAGATACTCGCTGACTTGCGCCGTGTCAAACGGAAGGCTGAAAATCACCGGCCGCTGGCTGATATCGACACAGTGGAGAAGCGAAGAGCGTTCGATTTCGCGCGCCGAGCTTGTGATAAAGCTTGGCGATTGGCTCGCAGCAGCGAATATCAACGCCGTTCTCTCGATAGAGCCGGCGTATCATATACTCACCGCGGCGGGGCGCGGTATGTACGCCTCGCCTGTATGGGTCGTCGAAACCGACGCGGGCGTGTTTATGATTAACGCACTAAGCGGGGTGCCTGAGCCGTAAGCCTCAAACACTGTTTTTGGTGATTTTGTTGCTCAAACACCTAAAATACCGCGAAAATTGATACGAAATTTGTATGTCTGACAAGTATTTTTTCTTTATCTTTCCGCAATAATATGATAAAATGGCTTTAAATATTTGCATGAAGCGCCAAGGCGCCGCCGGTAAAGACGGGCGACGCTTGGAAATGATGCGTTTTCGCGTTACGCTTCACCTTCTTGGCATGCAGCACAAAACACAGAGCAAGGGGTTGGAGATTTGGAAAAATATGTTATCAATGGCGGCAAACCGCTTTTTGGTGAAATCACAATCGGTGGCGCAAAAAACGCAGCGGTGGCGGTAATACCGGCAGCCATACTCGTCGACGGCGTATGCCGAATTGAAAATATACCTAAGGTCAACGACGTGACAATTCAGCTGGAGATCCTCAGAGAGCTCGGGGCAAATGTCCGTCTTATCAATCAGACGACAGTCGAAGTGGACTGTCGTAATCTTCGTTTCAGCAGCGCGACAAGTGAGCTTAACAGGCGCGTCCGCGCGTCGTACTACCTCATCGGCGCCTGCCTGGGCAGGTTCGGAAGGGCCGAGGTATCTATGCCGGGCGGTTGCAACTTCGGCGGCGTTCGCCCGATTGACCAACATATCAAAGGCTTTGAGGCGCTTGGCGCAACGGTGGAGATACGAAACGCCATTATCTATGCCAACGCCGGCGAGGGGCTTACGGGAACAAATGTCTATATGGATGTAGTCACCGTCGGCGCGACGATGAATGTCATGCTGGCGGCGACGCTGGCTCAGGGGACAACTGTCATCGAAAACGCCGCTAAGGAGCCGCATATAGTCGACCTTGCAAACTTCCTCAACTCGATGGGCGCCGATATCATGGGCGCCGGAACCGATATGATTAAAATCCGCGGCGTCAGCAAGCTGTACGGCGGCACGTACAGCATCATACCCGATCAAATTGAGGCCGGCACATATATGGCCGCCGCCGCCGCGACGGGAGGCAGCATCCTCATCAAAAATGTAATCCCTAAGCATCTTGACTGTATAACAGCCAAGCTTGAGGAACTCGGAGCCCAGGTCGACCAGTTTGACGACAGCGTCCGCGTAACCAGACGCGGGCCGATAAACAAAATCAACCTTAAAACGCTGCCGTACCCCGGCTTCCCCACGGACATGCAGCCGCAGCTTTCCGCCGTGCTATGCCTTGCCGAGGGAACAAGCGTCATAACCGAGGGCGTGTGGGATAACCGATATCGCTATGTCGACGAGCTGCGCCGAATGGGCGCCAAGATTCAGGTAGACGGCAAGGTCGCTATTATAGAGGGGATAAGAGAGCTGTCCGGCGCGCCGGTAAATGCGTGTGATTTGCGCGCCGGTGCCGCGATGATTATCGCCGGGCTCGCTGCAAAGGGCGTCACAGAGGTAGACGGCATCTATCATATCGAGCGCGGATACGAGGATATCGTGTCTAAGCTTAAGCGTGTCGGCGCCGACATCTGCAGGGTGATAACCGACGAGCCGGAGCAGGTGCAAATTGCAAACTGATTGCGGATGAACCCCCGTCTGGGGGATATTCAAGGGTGGCGCAAGTCGCCCTTGTTTTAGTAATTGATGTCAATTTTCCGTACAAAACACAGCTCCGCGCGTGACGCGCGCAAAAGGATAGGTTATGGATTTTTTCTGTTCGCTGGCAAGCGGCAGCACCGGCAACAGCGCGCTGTATGTGTCGGGAGGCGTCAGAATACTTATTGATGCCGGCGTGCCGACACGGTACATAAACTCGCACCTTGCGGCATTTGGGCTTAGGCTGGCCGACTTGACACATGTACTTATTACGCACGGGCACAGCGACCATGTCGGTGCGCTGCCGGTGCTTGGCAAGCACACCAATGCGCAGCTTTTGTGCTCTCAGGACGCGTATTACGGCCTGCAGACGCAAAACTGGGATTGCGCCGTGTTCGAGCCGGGCGATGAGCTCGACCTGCTCGGCTGCCGCGTGCAGACATATCCCACCCCCCATGACGCGCCGGGGAGCTGCGGCTTTGTGCTTGGAGAGGGGGCGCGCAGCCTGTCGTACTGCACCGATCTCGGCGATATGCCGCCCGAGGTGTATTATACGATAGCGGGCAGCAAAAATGTGTTTATCGAATCGAACCACGATATACCGATGCTAAAAAGAGGGCCGTACCCCGCCGTTCTCAAGCGCAGGATACTGTCCGAGACAGGGCATCTTTCAAACGAACGCTGCGCGCAGACGGTCGCCGCGCTGGCGCGCTGCGGGGCAAGATGGGTTATGCTTGGGCATTTGAGCCAGGAGAACAACACGCCGCTCCTTGCCGAGGGTACAAGCATCGAAGCGCTGCGCCGGCTTGGCGCGTTGCAGGATGTCTCGCTGGGCGTCGCCCCGCCGGGCAGGCCGTGTGATGTTCTGGTGTTTGCGCCATGATGGGGGTGCGGATGGTCTGCGCTGGCAAGCTTAAGGAAAAACACTACATCGACGCCTGCCGCGAATACGAAAAGCGGCTGGGGGTATTTTGCAAGCTGGAGATCATCGAAATCGCCGAAGAGCGCGGCGGCGACGGCCTCGTCAAAGAGGGGAAGAGGATACTCGAGCTCGTTTCGCAGGGCATGTTTGTCATAGCGCTGTGCATCGAAGGAGAGGGCATGACGAGCGAGCAGCTTGCAGCAAAGCTCGAGAGCCTGCAAAACACAGGGGTGTCAAGGCTGTGCATTATCATCGGCTCGTCAAACGGGCTGGATGACACGGTCAAGCGCCGGGCGGACTTGCGGATGTCGATGTCTGATATGACTTTTCCGCACCATCTTGCGCGGGTTATGGCGCTGGAGCAGATATACCGCGCGTTTTCCATAATAGGCGGCGGAAAATACCATAAATAAATACGGCCGGGAGGTAAATGTATGAGCTATATTCCAACGGTGGAGCAGGCAAATGAGCTGATGCGCAAGTACAATAACGAGGAGTTTCATCGGCGTCACGCGGAGGTGGTGTCCGGTGTGATGGGCTGGTTTGCTCAGCGGCATGACGCGGAAAATACAGACTACTGGCGTGTCGTCGGCATGCTGCACGACATTGACTTTGAGCTGCATCCCGAGGCGCACTGCGTGGCGGGGATTGAGATGATGCAAAAAGAGGACATTGATGAAAGAATTATCCGCTCGGCTCTTAGTCACGGATACGGCCTGACGGAGACGCCGTATGCGCCGGAGCATATAATGGAAAAAATATTGTTCGCCACGGACGAGCTGACCGGACTTATCGGGGCTGTCGCCATCATGCGCCCCAGCAAAAGCGTCGCAGACCTTGAGCTGAGCAGCGTCAAAAAAAAGTTTAAGGACAAAAAGTTTGCCGCCGGTTGCTCGCGGGACGCGATATCGCAGGGAGCTGAGCGGCTGGGATGGGAGCTTGACCGGCTGATTGAGGACACAATAACGGCCATGCGCAGCCTGATGGGGAGCATGTCGATTTGACGGGTAAAATCCCCGATTCCGGTTAATCTATTTCCGCGTAAAATTTGTTTATTATGCGAAAAATACTTGCTTTTTGCAATTGAAATTTTTGTTTGATTTGGTATAATGAAAATATGGAGCCGCCCGACAGGAGCGAAACGCGTGGCGTTCTGCTCTTGTGCGGGCGGTATATTTTTGTCCAAGCGTGCGCAGGTCAAAATAGGCGTGTTAAGTTGACATGCCGTCAAATAAAAGGAGGACAACAAGCATGAAGGAAGTTTTCTTAGCAGGTCTTTGCCGCACACCTGTCGGTAATTTCGGCGGAACGCTGAAGGATATCCCCGCCGTTCAGCTGGGTGAGATAGTTATGAAAGAGGCCATCAACCGCGCAGGAATCAAAGCAGAGCAGGTTGACGAGGTTTTTTTTGGCTGCGTTCTTGGCGCAGGGCTGGGGCAGAACCCCGCCCGGCAGGCCGCCGTCAAGGCCGGTGTTCCGGTCGAATCCCCCGCGACGACGATAAATAAAGTGTGCGGCTCCGGCCTGCACAGCGTCACACTGGCTTTTCGCGCCATTCAGGCGGGCGATGCCGAGTGCGTACTGGCCGGCGGAACCGAAAGCATGAGCCTTGCACCGTATATATTGCCCGGCATGCGCTGGGGCGCCAGGATGGGCAACGCCCAGGCTGTCGACGCCATGATTAACGACGGCCTGTGGGAGGCATTTAACAATTATCACATGGGTGTAACCGCCGAAAATGTCGCCGCGAAGTTCGGCGTCACAAGAGAGATGCAGGATGAGTTTGCCGCCGTCAGCCAGCAGCGCGCCAGCGCCGCCGTCGAAAACGGCGTGTTCGACGCCGAAATCACGCCGGTGACGATACCGCAGCGCAAGGGCGATCCCGTCGTCTTTGCCCGCGACGAGTATCCGCGCAAGGGTACAACGGCCGAATCGCTTTCCAAGCTGAAACCGGCATTCGCAAAAGAGGGCACGGTAACTGCCGGCAATGCATCGGGCATCAACGACGGCGCCGCGGCGCTCATCGTCTGCTCGAAAGAGTTCGCGGAGAAAAACGGCCTCAAGCCGATGCTTAAGCTTGTGTCGACGGGCTCTGTCGGCGTCGATCCGACCATCATGGGCATCGGGCCTGTGCCGTCGGTCAAAAAAGCTGTCGCCAAGGCCGGGCTTAAGATGGATGATATCGACCTGTTCGAGCTTAACGAGGCGTTTGCGGCGCAGGCCGTCGCCGTTGGCAACGAGCTTGGCGTCACATCCGACAAGGTCAACGTCAATGGCGGAGCAATCGCTATCGGCCACCCGATTGGCGCATCCGGCGCCAGGATTCTTGTGACGCTTGCTTACGAAATGCAGCGCCGCGGCAGTAAATACGGCGTCGCTTCACTGTGCATCGGCGGCGGCATGGGCGAGGCCGTTGTCGTTGAGCTGTGCAAATAAGGAGAGATAATGAGCAATGTCCTGTACATGCAGCGCGGGCAAATCGGCATAATCACGATGAACCGCGAGGCCGCCCTTAACGCCCTGAACACCGAGACGCTGCATCAGCTTGAAGCGGTGCTTGACGGTGTGGATTTCGGCGAGGTGCGCTGCATTATTTTGACAGGCGCGGGGGAGAAATCCTTCGTCGCCGGTGCGGACGTCGTCGAAATGTCGGGCTTTGACACGCAGCAGGCGCTTGATTTCAGCGGATTTGGCAACCATGTTTTTCGCAAGATAGAGACGCTAGCCGTGCCGGTCATCGCCGCCGTAAACGGCTTTGCTCTGGGCGGAGGCTGTGAGCTTGCCATGAGCTGCGACATACGCCTTGCCGCCGAAAACGCGGTGTTCGGCCAGCCGGAGACCGGGCTTGGCGTTACGCCGGGCTTTGGCGGGACGCAGCGCTTGCCGCGCATCGTCGGTATGGAACGCGCGAAAGAGCTTATATTCACCGGGCGCAAGGTCAAAGCGCCCGAGGCATTGCAGCTTGGTCTCGTCAGCGCGGTTTATACCCAGACCGAGCTGATGGATAAGGCGATTGAGCTGGCTGACAGAATATGCGCCAACGTCCCGTTCGCTGTAAGGGCGTCGAAAGCCGCGATGAATGAGGGCGCGCAAGTCGGCATCGACGAGGCACTGGGTATTGAAGCCGAGCGGTTCTCAACCTGTTTTGTCACGCAGGACAGGCAGGAGGCCATGCTGGCCTTTGTCGAAAAGCGCAAGCCGGCTCCGTTTGCAAACAAATAGATTCACCGCCTCCACAGAGGTACCGTTATTGTCAGATTCAGTCAGGTTTCGGCGCACGAATGCGACCGATTATGTAATAGATTTGGAGGAAGAAAGATGTTGAAAGAGTTCAAGGGCAAAACCGCGCTTATAACAGGCGCCGCTCACGGCTTCGGTGCCGAATACGCCAAAGAGGCCGCCCGCCGCGGCATGAAGGTAGCCATGCTGGACATCGACAAGCCTGCTCTCGACGCTTTTGAGGGCGAGATAAAGGCTCTTGGCGCGCAGACACTTGCCATACACGGCGACGTCACAAAGTATGAAGATATCAAGAGCGCTATCAAGGCAACGCTTGATAAGTTCGGCACGGTCGATCTGATGATCAATAATGCCGGAGTATACTATGTAGGCAATATTTGGGAAGTACCTGTCGAAGACGTCAAGTGGATGCTTGAGACAAACGTTTTCTCGATTTTCTATGCGATGAAAGAGATCATTCCCGTCATGGAAAAACAGGGGACAGATTGCCACATCATCAACGTCGCCTCGCTTGCCGGCCTTGTATCCATGCCGACAATGAGCTGCTATCACGCCAGCAAGCACGCCGTCGTCGCGGCGTCCGAGGCAGCGGCGCAGGAGCTGAAGAGAGTCGGATCAAAAATCGGCGTATCGATTTTCTGCCCGGGCTATGTACAGACCGACCTGCATCACAGCTGGGATTATAAACCGGATCACTATTCTAAGGATGACCCGTACTACCAGACAGCCGAGTACGCCAAGAATGTCGGCCGTGTTGAGAAGTTCATAACGACCGGCGTGCCGATAGACTTTGTCGCCCCGTCTGCGTTTGATGCCATTGAGAACGACCAGTTCTACATATTCCCCGAGCATGTCTATGACCCGTTTGTAACGGCAAGACATGACAAGATTATGAAGAGGGAAAATCCGTAATAGTTACCGCTAAACACCCGGGGGCGCAAGCCCCCGGGTGTTTTATCTGAGGGGGGGGTAAGTCCCCGTATCCCTGGCGGATGGAAAATGTTGCAAGAATAGAGCTTTTGGGAGAATTTTTCTGCTGTAATGCGTGACTTTTCTTAAACATTATGTTAAAATAAACACTAAGGGCAAAAAACAGATGTTTATATATGCCGATTATTTTGCCGGATAACCAAGGAGGACGTTATGAACTTTACACTGAGCCAAGAGCACAAAATGCTCAGGGATCTATACCGCGCCTTCGCCGAAAATGAAGTGAAGCCGCTCGCGCAAGAGGTCGACGAGACCGAACGCTTCCCGGCTGAGACTGTCAGTAAAATGGCAAAGCTGGGTTTCCTGGGTATACCGTTTCCAAAAGAATATGGCGGACAGGGCTGTGACAGCCTGGCGTACGCCATGTGTGTTGAAGAGCTTAGCCGCGTTTGCGCCACGACGGGCGTTATAGTTTCGGCACACACATCGCTTGGCGCAAACCCGATATATAAGTTCGGCACAGAGGAGCAGAAGCAGAAATATCTCGCGCCGCTGGCAAAAGGCGCACATCTCGGTGCATTCGGCCTTACCGAGCCGAATGCCGGCAGCGATGCGTCGGGGCAGCAGACAAAGGCCGTGCTGAACGGAGACCATTATATCCTTGAGGGAACAAAGATTTTTATCACAAACGGCGGAGAGGCAGACACGTATATTATATTCGCTATGACCGATAAGTCCCAGGGGATAAAGGGTATTACGGCATTTATTGTCGAAAAGGACTTTCCGGGTTTTTCGATGGGTACAAAAGAGAAAAAGATGGGCATCCGCGGCAGCTCGACATATGAGCTGATATTTAAGGACTGCCCTGTGCCGGTGGCCAACAGGCTGGGCAAGGAGGGCGACGGTTTCAAAATCGCCATGCAGACGCTTGACGGCGGGCGCATCGGCATTGCCGCGCAGGCTCTGGGCATAGCGCAGGGCGCTTTTGACGAGACTGTCAAATACGTAAAAGAGCGTGTTCAGTTCGGCAGGGCGCTTATAAAGTTCCAGAATACCCAGTTCCAGCTTGCCGACCTTAAGACGCGGATAGAGGCGGCACGCATGCTTGTTTACAGCGCTGCGGTAGCCGAGGATACAAAGAGCAAGTTCTCTGTCGAGGCCGCTATGGCGAAGCTGTACGCTGCGGAAACGGCAATGGAAGTGACGACAAAGTGCGTGCAGCTTTACGGCGGATACGGCTACAGCCGCGACTATCCGCTGGAGCGCATGATGCGTGACGCCAAAATAACCGAGATTTATGAGGGTACGAGCGAGGTGCAGCGCATGGTCATCTCGTCCGGGCTGTGATAGGGGAGGTAGCATAATGAATATTATTGTGTGTGTCAAGCAGGTGCCGGATACAACGGAGGTGCGCCTCGACCCCAAGACAAATACGCTCATCCGCGACGGCGTGCCGTCGATTATCAACCCCGACGATAAGGCCGGGCTTGAAGCGGCGCTTCGCATAAAAGACAGTCTTGGAGACAAGTGCAAGGTTACGGCGCTGTCTATGGGCCCGATGCAGGCAGACCTCGCGCTTCGCGAGGCGCTGGCAATGGGCGCGGATGAGGCCATACTTGTCAGCGACCGCGCGTTTGGCGGCGCCGACACATGGGCGACGAGCAGCACGCTGGCAGCCGCGATAAAGAACCTTGAGTACGATCTTATCATCACCGGCCGCCAGGCCATAGACGGCGATACGGCGCAGGTCGGCCCGCAGATTGCCGAGCATCTCGGTATCCCGAACATCAGTTATGCGGAGGATATTCGTCTTGAAGGCGACAGCATAGTTGTCAAACGCCAGTTTGAGGATCGCCATCATATCATTCGCACAAAACTTCCGTGCCT
The DNA here is from genome assembly GCA_031552995.1 of Oscillospiraceae bacterium. Lineage (GTDB taxonomy): Bacteria > Bacillota > Clostridia > Oscillospirales > Butyricicoccaceae > JAVBMB01. The sequence goes on along the minus strand of JAVBMB010000080.1, from coordinate 303 downwards.
TGTCACGGCGCTTAGCGAGCTTGGACAGCCGCGTTACATGACGCCGGGCGGCGTGTTTGACGCGTTTCGCAGTAAGCAGGTGACGGTATGGAATCTGTCGAATCTGACGGTCGACACTTCCAACATCGGGCTCAACGGCTCACCGACAAGGGTTGTCAAATCGTTCACAAAGCAGGCAAAAGGCGCCGGTGAGGTTGTAAACCTCGACGCGAAGGAATCGGCTGACTTCATCTTTGGCAAGCTCAAAGAGAAGCATATCATATAGCGGGGGTTGACGATTATGAGTATACAGAATTATAAAGG
>JAVBMB010000053.1:0-25457 GCA_031552995.1 Oscillospiraceae bacterium | reverse complement strand
GAGCCCGGCTGTGTCGGATCTGCTGTCTGATTGCACGCGGATAGTACGCCGAGGGCCAAGAGAGTGGTGAGAAGCAGCGCGATGAGTTGTTTCGTTTTCATTGTTCCATCTCCATACCTAAGTATTTTTTTAAAGCACTTTGTGATGTGCCAATGGCTTTAGTGATAGAAATATAAGCGGCGAACACAGCGTAAAAGGCAGTGGCTAAAAGCCCCCGTGCAGTACGGACAGTGTAAAAAAAGCAATAGCGCATACCATGAGCTGCGCCACATGATCGTAGCTTCTCCGTCCGGCACAAAATTCGGCATATCCGTCAATCATCTGCAAAGAGGTCTTCTGTTTGCCCCTGAAAACAGCGGCGACGCACTTTGCGCCGTATATCAGTCCGTTGAATGCCCCGATATTATGAACCAGCGAGATAAGCCCCGCAACGAAAAAACTCATTCCCACATAAAACAGGGTGTTTGTCAAAAACACGGCGGTCAAAGAAAGCCCGCCAGAGCCAATCCACTGCAGCAGGGCTGAAAAGAGAATCCCGGCAGATGAAAGTATGAGGGCTTTTTTCAAAAATCCGGAGAAAAAATGTTGAAGCCGCCCCATGACATCTCCTTTGACAAATCTACTCGATATCTCGATATATGGTATGTATGCCGTTTGGAATCGCCGGACCTGCACATCCCTGAAAGCGATTACTGCTGCCTTGCAAGTCATGATATCCTTGTTTAATTATAGTCCCAGACGTATTAAAAGTCCATGTGATAACTAGCCAAGAATATTAATATTTTATTAGGTAAGTTAAACAAAAATCTATATTTACACAAGAGAAACAGTGCGAAATATGTACATACGCTACCGCTTGCGCATCAAAAACTATCCGTTCATACAAAGATGAATGGAATAGCAACGTATTCCCACGGTAAAAATTGCCGAATGAGCCTGTTTTTTTGTTTGTCGGCGGGTGCCGGCTCAAGCGGCAAAGCTATTCAATTCGTTTCGCCTTTTAATATTTTGTTCATCAGTTTTTCGCCTCCAAAATACGATACTGCATTTCATAGCAGTGTTGCAAAAACCGCCGTCATCACAAAGCGTTTTGTGCTCTTCTTTGAATAAAATGAAAAATGCGAACACCTCGCCGAAGAAAATCGGCTGAGAGTTCACATTTTACCGTAATGGCAGGGGCAGAAGGATTTGAACCCTCGGCACGTGGTTTTGGAGACCACTGCTCTACCAACTGAGCTATACCCCTGTATTGTGGCGCTTTTACATTATACACATTGCGCCGGCGTTTGTAAAGGGGGTTTTCACCTCAGTCACCGCAATTTCGGTTTAATAGCTTCAACCCAAAAATAAACACTTGACAAATCAAAGGGCATCGTCTATACTCTCTCATATCGATGATACGATAAAGGCAGTGAAGAGAAGAGTAATCGGCGAAGTACGCCTCAGAGAGCCCCGCTTGGTGAAAAGGGGTGCGGATAGCGCAGATGAACATGGTCTCAGAGCCTCGCACCGACTGCGCATGCGCGCACAGGCTGCGACGGGGGCGCCCGTTAAAGCGCGGGGGTATCGGTTTTCCTGTACTCTGTAAGGCCGGCGTTGCGAGGCGCCGGTGAATTAAGGTGGTAACGCGAGGTTTATCCTTCGCCCTTAATGCTTAAGGCATTAAGGGCGTTTTTGTTTGCCCTGTGCCGAACATCACTCGGCCTGTGCCGTTACGGGGTGAACACCATGAATGTAGTCCACAAATACGGCGGCACAAGCGTCGCCACGGTAGACAAGATAAAAGCCGTCGCCCGACACATTGCAAAGTGCCGCGCCGGGGGCGACAATATCGTTGTCGTCGCCAGCGCGATGGGTTCATCCACCGATGAACTGAAGCGCATGTCCGAGCTTGTCGGCGGCGGTAGCTCCAGAGAGGTCGACAGTTTGCTGTCGACAGGGGAGCAGCAGACGGTCGCGCTGCTGGCCCTTGCGCTTCAAAGCCTAGGCGTGCCCGCCGTTTCACTCACCGGCTATCAGTGCGGCTTTGTTACAACCGCGCATCACAGCAAGGCGCGTATCAAGCGCATCGACGCGGGGCGGCTGCGCGAGGTTATAGACAGCGGCGCGGTACCGGTCGTCGCCGGGTTTCAGGGCATGGATGAACACGGCAACATCACCACGCTCGGCCGCGGCGGGTCGGATACCACAGCCGTCGCGCTTGCCGCCACACTCGGCTGGTCGTGCGATATCTATACAGACGTGGAGTGCATTCACACGGCTGACCCGCGCATTGTGCCGTCGGCAAAAAAAGTACACTGCATCACATATGACGAGATGATGGAGCTCGCTGCTCTCGGCGCAAAAGTGCTGGAGACACGCAGCGTCGAGCTTGCAAAAAAATATAGTGTGCCGCTTTTCCTAGGCAAATCACTCGAAAGCGACCGCGCAAAGGGGACTGTAATTATGCCAAGCACAATGTTCGAAGATATCCCGGTGACCGGCATCAGCTGCGCCGCCGATTGCGCGACGCTAAGCGCAAAAGGCCCCGCCGCGCAGGATTGGGTCGGTACGCTGTTCTCTGTCATCGCCGGGCACGACATAAGTGTCGACACGATAACAATGCAGATTGAGGGCGGCGGAGAGCGTATCGTGTCGTTCTGCTGCTCGGGAGAAAGTACCGACCGCCTGCTGCGCGAGATAGCGCGCAGCGACCTGCCGGTCGAGCTTACGGTCAAACGCGGCATCGCACGCCTGTCGCTCGTCGGCGCCGGGATGATAGCCCGCAGTGGTGTCGCGGCAAGGGCGTTCAGCCTGCTGACGGCGGCTGGTATCCCGTATTACCACATCACTACATCCGAAATGGCCATATCACTCACGGTGGACAGCGCCGACATAGACAGGGCCATGAATATTCTGGCCGAAGGGTTCGGGCTGTGCGGGCAGCCGGGCAGAGAAGAATTGGGGGCATAAAATGCTGAATCACTCAGGAACGTCAACGCTTGAAACGCCGCGTCTCACTCTACGCCGGTTCAGGCAGGGTGACGCCGAGGACATGTATCGCAACTGGGCATCCAGCGAGAATGTCACGCGCCACCTGACATGGATGCCGCACGAGAGTGTCGAGGTCACAAAGCGCAGTGTCGCCCACTGGATAACATGCTACGAGAATGCCGACAATTACCACTGGGGCATCGAGCTTAAGGAAATCGGGCAGGTCATCGGCAGCATCAGCATCGTCGATATCGGCGCTCAGCTCGAATCGGCTGAGATCGGCTACTGTATAGGGGAGGCGTACTGGGGGCGCGGCCTGATGCCCGAGGCGCTCGCCGCGGTCATTGCGCACTGCTTCGGGCGCGTCGGGTTCCACCGTGTCACCGCCAGCTGCAGCGCGCTCAACCCGGCATCCGGCCGCGTGATGGAAAAATGCGGCATGAAGTACGAGGGCACGCTGCGTGACGGCGCAAAAAACAACCGCGGAGAGTATATCGACTATGTCAAATACGGCATATTGATATCTGACTATAACGAAGATAAAAATCAATAAACATATAGCTAAAAGGGGAAACATCAATGAAAATCGAAACATCATGTGTCCATGGCAGCTACCGTGCCGAAAAAGGCGAGCCGTTTGTGCCGCCGATAGCCCAGTCGACGACATACCGATACTACAGCACCGACGATGTCGCCGCCATGTTCGACCTTTCGAGCGCAACGCATATGTACACCCGCATTTCCAACCCCTCCGTCGCGGCGTTGGAGGGTAAAATGGCGCTGCTGGAAGGGGGCGTCGCCGCCGTTGCCGCGGCCAGCGGGCAAAGCGCGACGATGATATGCCTGCTTGGAATGTGCAATGCCGGAGACCATGTGCTCAGCAGCACAAATGTCTACGGCGGCACAAACAACCTCGTCGGCGTCAGCTTCAAGAAGCTGGGTATCGACAACACATTCATCCCGCAGGATTCTTCGCTCGAGCAGATTGTCGCCGCTGCAAAGCCCAATACACGCGCGCTGATGGCGGAAACGCTGGGCAATCCGGCGCTCAGCGTGCTGGATTTTGAAAAATGGAGCGCCGCCGCCAAACAAATCGGTGTGCCGCTGATTGTCGACAACACGCTCGCGACGCCGTACCTCTGCCGCCCGCTCGAGCACGGCGCCGACATTGTCATTCACTCCACAACAAAATACAGCGACGGGCACGCCACGTCCGTTGGCGGCATCGTCGTCGACGGCGGAACGTTCGACTGGGCGAAAAACGGCAAATACCCCGGCATAACCGAGCCGGATGAGAGTTATCACGGTCTGCGCTATGTCGAGGCGTTCGGCAAGGCGGCGTTTGCGGTCAAGCTGCGCGCCCAGATGCTGCGCGACTTTGGCTGCGTAATGGCGCCGATGAACGCATGGCTGACGCACATGGGGCTCGAGACGCTGCACCTGCGCATGGAGCGTCACTGTTCAAACGCTATGACACTTGCGCAGCACCTCGCAAAGCACCCGAAAGTCGATTGGATTAACTATCCCGGCTTAGGGGATAACACATATAACGCGCTGCAGAAGAAGTACATGCCAAAAGGCGCCGGCGGAGTGCTTACGTTCGGTGTCAAAGGCGGGTTCGAGTGCGGCCGCCGTTTTATCGAGGCGCTTGAGCTTACAAGCCTTGTCGTCCATGTCGGCGACGTGCGCACGCTCGTGCTGCACCCGGCGTCGGCAACGCACCGCCAGCTCAGCGAGGCCGACCAGCTTCTCGCCGGCGTCCGGCCAGAGCTTGTGCGTGTCTCGGTCGGCATAGAGGACATAGGCGATATCCTCGCCGATTTCGACAGCGCCCTCGCAAGGGCGTAACAAAAGGCCGCAGGCGTCACCTCGGCCGTCACTTTCCATAAAACCATAAATCTGGGGGGGAAATAACATGCCTCTGATTCTGCCGCCCGGCCTGCCGGCCGCCAAATCGCTGCAATACGAAAATATATTCACCATGACGAGCGCGCGCGCCATGTCGCAGGACATTCGCCCGCTTGAAATACTCATCGTCAATTTGATGCCCAACAAGGAAATTACCGAGACACAGCTCGCCCGCGTGCTTGCCAACACGCCGCTTCAGGTGCGGCTTACGCTGCTTCACATGGGCTCGCACGAGTCGTCGCACACCTCGAGGGAGCATTTGAGCGCCTTCTACAGCACGCTTGACGAAGTTCGCCAGCACCGCTTCGACGGCATGATTGTCACTGGCGCACCCATCGAGCATCTGGATTACGAGCAGGTCGACTACTGGGAGGAGTTTAAGGAGATCGTCGAGTTCGGCCGTAAGAATGTCTATTCGGTCATCTATCTGTGCTGGGCGGCGCTCGCCGGGCTGTATTACCGTTACGGCGTGCCAAAGGTTATGATGAGCCGGAAGCTTCACGGCGTGTTCGAGCATCGTGTCATGCGTCCCGGCAACCCGCTGATGCGCGGCATAGACGAGATATTTGCCGTGCCGCACTCGCGCAGCGCAGGCGTCAGCGCCGCCGATGTCGAAAACGTGCCAGAGCTGCGCGTACTTGCCGAGAGCGACGAGGCCGGCTTGCACATTCTCAGCACCGATTCCGGGCGCGAGATATACGTGCTGGGGCACATGGAGTACGACCGCGACACGCTGCTCAACGAGTACAGGCGGGACACAAATGCCGGCAACACACCGCCGATTCCGCGGCACTACTTTGTGGACGACGACCCCGACAAAGGCATCATATTCCGCTGGCGAAGCTACGGCCACCTGTTCTATTCAAACTGGCTGAACTACTACGTCTATCAGCAGACGCCGTATAACCTGAGCGAGCTGAATTAAAAAGACAGCGTGCTCGGTGAGACGGCCGCCTCACCTCATGGGCGCCCGCAATATAAACATCCCCGTGGGGTTTTCGCCCTGCGGGGATGTTTTCGGCTTGTCGAAAAAGTAGAGCGCGCTCTGATTTTTCGCCGGCCAATAAGATTTTCCACGGACATGTGCCGTGGAAAATAACCTTAACCCGCCCGTTTTACGCATAAAGGGGCGAAATCCGGCCCGCAGACGGGACCGGTTAAGTGCCTGAAAACCCCACAGGGTTTTCTGGCAGACTCGAAACATCCCCGCGGGGTTTTCGCCCTGCGGGGATGCTTTATCTCTCAGTACGCGTGCCGGTTGAACGAATCGGTACTGCCCGCGCCCAGGATATACCACTTCATCTTCATCAACAAATCCTCGCGGTCCACCGGCTTGCCCACATGGTCGTTCATCCCTGCGTCAAGGCAGCGGTCGACGTCCTCTTTAAACACATTGGCTGTCATGGCCACAATCGGCACATTCCACGCCCGCTCAAACCCAAGTCTGCGTATGCGGCGTGTCGCCTCAAGCCCGTCGACGCCGGGCATCTGCACATCCATCAAAATCATGCAATATCTCTCGGGGTCGGCCTCGAACATGCGGCACGCCTGCGCGCCGTCCTCGGCAAAGTCCAGCGTCACGCCGGTTAACTCCAGCACAGCCGCCATAATCTCGCGGTTCAGCTCAACGTCCTCGGCCAGCAGCACACACTTGCCGGCGAATACGCCGAGATCATCCTCGCCGGGGGCAAGAATGCTGTCCGGCTCGTCCGATATACAGTGGTTTATGCACTCAACCAGCGCGGGGGTGAACAACGGCTTTGATATAAACCGGCTCACACCGGCAACCTTCGCCGTCTCCTGCGCTTTGCTCCAGTCGGCGGCCGGCATCAGCGCCGCGATGTCGCGCGCCAGCTCATTTTGTCTAACCCATGCGGCAAGCATTTCGGCCATGCCGCCAAGCGTCGGCCAGTCGATGAACATTATATCCGGCGCCTCGCTCTTCGCGATGGCCATTGCCTCGTCGGCATTTGAAGCGGCGGCGCAGCGGATGTTCATCATCCTGCTAAAGTCCGCAAAATACTTCCGCACCTCGGTGTTTCCGCTGACAGCTATAATCGAAGTGCCCGCCGCTCCGGCGCTGAGCATATCGCCATAGCCGATGTCCCCGCGTCTGGCCTTGATGGTGAACGAAAAGCACGCCCCCTCGCCGAGCACCGATTCAATCCAAATCCTGCCGCCCATCAGCTCGACGATGTTTTTTGTAATCGCAAGGCCAAGCCCGGTGCCGCCAAATCTGCGCGATATGCCGCCGTCCGCCTGCTCAAACGACTGAAACAGCCGCGATTGCTGCTCGGCTGATATACCAATTCCGTTGTCAATCACGTCGATGCGAAGCGTATAAACGCCGTTCCTCTCCTCGACGAGGCGGGAGACGATTTTTAGCGCGCCGCCGATGTCGGTGAACTTGACGGCGTTGCTCAGCAGGTTCGTAATCACCTGTGTCAGTCGCTGCTCGTCGGCGATGATAAATGCGGGAATCGCGAGGTCGCTGTCCACCGTCAGCACCTGTTCCTTCTCCTCCAGCCTAAATGCGATAAAATTGACTGCGTTGGACAGCATGTTCTCAAAACAGAACTCGGTATCGAACAGTTCAAACTTGCCGGACTCTATCTTCGACATGTCGAGTATGTCATTTATGACGCCAAGCAGGTGCTTGGACGCGCCGTCTATCTTGTCAAGGCAATAGTCCTTCCTCTCGGTGTCAAGAGTTCCCTTGCCGATATTTGTCATGCCGATTATGGCGTTCATCGGTGTGCGCATCTCGTGGCTCATACGGGATAAAAACTCGCCCTTTGCTTGATTTGACTGCTCGGCGCGCTCTTTTGCGGCGATGATGTCCAGCTCAAGCTGTCTCTTCTCGGTGATGTCGGACGCTATCGCGCCGATCCCGGTCAGATCGTCGTCGGGCATAACAAATGCCGAATATTGCAATATGCGGCGTTCGCCGTCCTTGCGCACAAGTGTAAGTTCGGTATCGCTGTGTCCCTGCTCAAGCACCTCGGGCAGCAGTGACGCCGCCGCGCCGCGCGTGCCGCCGGTGTGCAGTATGTCATCCATGCTCCGGCCAAGCAGCTCCTCAATCGGGTAGCCTGTTATCTCGGCCGCGGCGGGGTTGGCGTATTCAAACAGGCCGTCGCTGCTCGAATATGTGATATACTGTGTCGAGCTGTCGACAAGCGCCGACATACGCATCATCCCGCGTCGCGCCGCTTCACGCGTCAGCGCGCCGGAAATAACGGTGCTTACCAGTGTCACAAACTGCCTGTCGCTCTCGCTCCACTCGCGCAGCTCGCCGCACATGCTGACGCACAGGATTCCCCACAGCTTTTCGTTTTGGTACAGCGGCGCCGCCAGCAGCGACGATATGCCGTATTCGCACAGATATCTGCTGTTCGGGTCGGCGCTCACGTCATACCGGTCAATCAGCTGCGTGCCTTGGGATGCTCTGCCGATAAGCTCATAATCGGACGAGTGCATTTGCAGCTCAAGGCCGAGGAGCTGCTCATCGCATTGCATTCCGGGTTTCCGCCAGGCGTATTCAAAGCGCAGTCCGCCGGAGCCGTCAGTCGCCTTACAGACAGCTGAAAGGTCAACACCCAGAGACTCGCTTACAGTCTCTGTCGCCTTTTGAATTTGCGCGCGCAAATCGCCCGGCGCGATAAAGCTGCCCGAAACAGTCGACATAAGCTTTTGCTGCTCCAGTTGCTCGCGCACGGTTTCCTCCGCGCGCTTCATGTCCGTCACATCGACGCAGTGCTGCAGATGCACAAGCCGCCCGTCCGTCCATGTAATAAGCGAATCGGTGTTGCGATAGAACCGCCCGTTGTTTGCGTCCTCCTCTTCCCATACTATCTGCGAGCCGGGCTTCATAGTCAAAAGCCGCGGAACCGGGCAATGCCCGCACCGCTTTGTTCTGCCGGTATAAAGAGCCTCCCAGCACGGCCGGCCGATGCCTTGCGCGCCCAGCGGAGAGGTGTCGCGGCACCGCTTGTTCAGGAATATTACCTCGTCCGTCTCGATATCCGAGATAAATACATACGCGTCGATGCTGTCAATAACCGCCCTGAAAGCTTCGGAGGATATGACAAGCTGATCAATAGTCCGGTCTGTCTCATCCTGGCGCGCAAGCATGTCGTTTATCGCCGAGGCAAGCACGCTGAACTCGGTACTCGCGCTGTAGTTTTCGGGGTTGATGCGCCCTCTGATCGTCACCTTGCCGATTTCTGCGCTGATTTTTTCCGTCGGCTTCACGCTGTGCTTTATTACGATATGGTAAAAAACGGCAAAGAAGATAACCAAACCGCACAGCATAATTACAGTCATGCTGCGCAGGGCGTTTGTGCCATAGGCATACACTGTGCGCGGCTGTGTAAGCTTAAGTATGACCATGTTGCCGAACAAGTCGCCCATCGGTATGTTCACAGTCATCATGTCGGCCGTCACTGTCTTTTGCTCGGGCGCCTCCCCGCCGGCGGGGTAAAAAAGCTCAAACCTCGCATCTTCCATATGAGACATACGCGAGAAGAAATTGTTGCCCAGCAAATACCCCGCGAACATATAGCCGATTGGCAGTGGGCTGCTTGAGTCAATAATCGGCATCGACGCCACAAAATACGGTGTGCCGTCGACGAAGATGATGCCGGACGCGCCAAGGCTCAAAAGGCCAACTGCCACCTCCTGCGCCCCGTAGGACTCGGCAATCAGCTTGCGGACGCCTGCAAGTCCGGGCCCGAGGTTTTGCGGCATCATACCAAGCTCGCCGCCCGCCACTGCATAAAGCAAACCCCCGTCGGCGTCTTCGATAATAGTAAAGTCAAAACCGTAGTATTCGGGAAGCGTCGCGTTGCCCCACGGGCCGCCGTCAAGTGAACGTGACGTACCCTTGACGAAGCTTAGCACTTCAAAGGAGGCCGCAATATCCGTCGCCACCGTCAGCGCGTTGTCGTCCGTCGCGCGGATTATCCTCATAGTCAGCGCCAGCTGATCCTGCAAAAACAGAGACTCAACATCCGTCAGTGTCTTGACGGTGCTAAGCTGAAATATGCCGAAAAGCACCACTAAAAAGCCTGCCAGGCTTATAATAGAGGCAACCAGTATTCGCCTTCGCATAGAGCGGGGCTTTACTATTTTATCCATTTGACTCAGCTCACTTTGACTTTGATGGGTAAGGAGCGCCACAGGCGGGCGCAGTTAAAATAATTATATATTTGCCCATTGCAAACATCAACAGGTTTTGCCGATTAATGCCCCGGGCATCGCAATATTGGCTGTTTTTTAGCCCGGCTTGTACCGCCCCGGTTACTTTAAGGCGCTGCTAGGTTTGCAGTTGGCAAAAAATGTGATATACTCATTTAAAGGTAAACCGAATGGAGGCGTGATAAATGAAATATCTCATCCTTTCCGGCAACCCAAAGTCAGACGGCCTCTGCAGCGCCGTCACCGAAAATATCGTAAAAGGGGCGCAGGGCGGCGGGGCCGAAGTCACCGTCGTCACCCCAGAGTGCGTTGAACGGTGCAGGTGCTGCGCAGACGGCTGGGGCCCTTGCCGCGAGGAGCATCGCTGCGCATTTGACAATGACGGCTTTTCCGGTATCCAGCAAGCTGTGCGCGACGCCGACGCGCTGTGCATCATATCCCCTGTGTATTGGGGAGAGACTGCCGAGGGCCTTAAATGCCTGATAGACAGGCTTCGCCGCTGCGAGTTCGGCAGTGGCGGCGCGCTGGCGGGCAAGCAGGTCCTGCTCGTCGCCTCGCCCGGCGGCAGCGGCAACGGAATGCTGACCTGCCTCGAGCAGCTCGACAGATTCTGCCGCCACACGGGCGCTGTAATATTCGACTACATAGGGATAAACAGGTGGAACAGCGACTACAAGGCGCAGGCCGCCTTCAGCGCCGCGTTTGCCATGGCGACAGGACGCAAGAACGGAGAGACCGTCTGATATGAATGTGCTTCTTGTTCTCCCTCGCGGATTCGAGATGTTTGAGGCCTCGGCGTTTATTGATGTGTTCGGTTGGGCGCGCTCTATTCTAAAGCACGACGTAAGCATCGTCACGTGCGGCGCATCGTCGCATGTGCGCTCGGCATTCGGCACAAGGGTTATAGTCGATATACCGCTGCAGGATGCAAATGCCGACGACTTTTCCGCCCTCGCGCTGCCCGGCGGCTTTGGGCGCGAGGGGTATTATGACGACGGGTTTGATGAGCGTCTGCAAAGCCTTATCCGCGGGTTTAACGCGCAGCGCAAGCCGATTGCCGCCGTGTGCGTCGGGGCGATTTTGCTGGGCAAAAGCGGCGTGCTGCAAGGCCGCCGCGCCACGACATATCCGCTCGAGGGCCGCGCAAAGCTCATGTGGCTCGAATCGCTCGGCGCCGCCGTCACCGAGGAGGTCATAACGCGTGACGGCAATATTATTACGTCACAGGGGCCGCATTCGGCGCCGCTCGCCGCGCTCGAGCTGTTTGCCGCCCTCACGTCGCGTGACGCCGCCGCAGAGCTTGGCTCCTTGATGGGCTGGCGCTGACCAGAGATTACAGATACCGATATAGCGAAAAAGACGCGCGAACGGGCATCGATCCGTTCGCGCGTTTCTGTATCTTGCGTGGCTCAGCTTATCCGTGGTCCGTCATTTGCGGCGTATATCCTGCGGCGCCACATACGGCATGCAGCGGTTTGAAAACGCGTATGAGAAGTCGATATCGCTCCGCACGACATACAGCAGCGCCTGATTGCTCATCAGTCCGTACGGCGCATCCTGCTCGACCAGTGTGAACAGCTCCTCATATATCTGCTTGCGCTTGGCGGGGTCCTTCTCCTGCTTGCCCTGTGTGAACAGCTCGTCGACCTTCGGGTTGCTGTACTTCGCAATGTTCAGGCCGCCTCCGGTGCCGACTACATCGGCGTAGTTGGAAGCGTCGGCGCCCATGCCCATGCCAACGATGCCGAACGGCACGTCCCCCTGCAAAAGCTGTGTGACGAAAGCCGACATCTCAGCCTGCTGGATTTCCGACTTTATGCCGATATCGGCGAGGTTACTTTGGATTACCGTCGCGTACTTGCTGTACATTGTCGCCGTCATAATGACAAGCTCGGGGAAACCCTCGCCGTTCGGGTAGCCGGCTTTTGCAAGATACTCCTTCGCCTTCTCAGTGTCATACGGATACCCCTTCAGGCTTTCGGGGAAGCCGAATGTCATCTTCGTCAAAACGGTTGTCGACGGCTTCGCATATCCCTCGGCCTGCACCTCGCAGCAGCGTTCGCCGTCTATGGCGTAGTTGATGGCAAGGCGCACATTCAAATCGTCAAACGGTGGGACTGTGTTGTCCATGATGACATAGTCGGCGCCGGTGTTGTCATACACCAGTATCTCAAGCTCCTTTTTATCCTTGATGCTGTCAAGCATACCGAACGCGTCGGCGTTAAGGAAGTCGAGCTCGCCAGCCTCGATTGACATAAGCGCTGTGCTCGCCTCGGGGATTATTTTGTACACAATATTCTCATAGTCGGGCTTTGTTCCTTTATATCCGTCATACGCCTTCAGAATAATCTGATGGCTGGGCTCGTAGGAAACAAGCTTGTACGGCCCGCAGCCCACAGGGTTGTCGCGATAGCTCTCGCCGGCCGCCTCTGTAGTCTTCTCGTGCAGCAGATAGATGCGCGACACGGTCAAAAACGCGGCGTGCGGGTACTTTAATGTCACCTTTACGGTATACTCGTCTATGGCCTCGGCCTTATCAACTGCCGAGCCCCACGCCATGTTGGCCGGGGTGTTGGCGGCGGTGTTCACGCTGTAAACAACGTCGCTTGCCTTCAGCTCCTCGCCGTTGTGGAATGTTATTCCTCTCTTGAGGTAGAAGGTATACACCGAAGCATCGTCATTGACGTCCCATCTTTCGCACGCGTCCGATTTTGTCTCGGCGCCCTCAAGCGTCGTATAAGTCAGCATCATGTATATAGCCTGGCTTACATAATGCTCCGACTCGGCGGCATAATCAATGGGGTGGAACGACGTCGGGTTAAAACGCAGGCTCATGTAAAGCGTGTCTTTTTTGCCGGCTTCCGCTGTCTTGCAGGCGGCAAACATCAGGCCGATTATCAAAATGGCCAGCAGCAGCGCAATCCTCTTCTTCATGTGTTTCCCCTCTCAAATTTTTTTTTATAATAACGCATAGCCGGCATGCTGCGGTTATGCGTTATTATTTTGATAAACGTATTTTTATGCTAACAAAACCGCAATAGTTTGTCAATGTGCCGGATGAAAAATGAATACAGCGCCGGCCGGTGTTGACACGCCCCGCCAAATATCGGTATACTGTACACATGCCGCAAACAGGCAAAATATACCGGCGAGAGGTGTAAATATGCTCGAACGCATCAACCCTTTCATACTTAACGCGGTCAGTGATGACTACGCGTCCGAGGAATCCTGCCCCGACACATGCTTGGACTGTTCAATGGGTGCAAACCCCTATGACGCCCCGCCCGAGGTCATGCGGGCCGTGCGGCAGATGAGCATGGCGCAGGTCAAGCAGTACCCGCACGACAGCGATGTCGTCGACGGCATCATCGGCTACCTGTCGCCCGTATACCGCGCCGGGCGGCGCAACATCATACTCGGCTGCGGGTCACTCAACATTCTGCTGCTCATCAACCGTGCGTTTCTGCGCCCCGGCTCGGTCGTGTTCGGCGTCACGCCGGGCTTTTCGGCATATACCGATGATCTTAAATATTCCGGGGCCGAATATCATTCGCTGCAAATGCTCAGGCAGGACGGCTTCGCTTTCAGCGCTGACGCGTTTTTAGCCGGGCTGGACGCCGAAACACCCGACATGATATGCCTGGAAAACCCCAACAACCCGACTGGCCAGATATACCCTGTCGCCGATGTCCGGCGCATCGCAGAGGCCGCAAGGGCGCGCAATATACCGCTCATCGTCGACGAGGCATACGGAGACTATATGCCGCTTGAAAACTCCGCCGTAAGTCTCATGGGAGAGTTCGATAATATAATCGTGGCGCGTTCATTTTCAAAGGGCTTCGGTGTTGCCGGTGTGCGTATGGGATACATGATAGCCCCCGGCGAGGCGGCCGACCAGCTGCGCAAGATAGCCTCTCCGTACGACTGCAACAGCGTAGCGCGTCTCGTCGCAAAAGCGATACTGGACACCCCGGGCTATGTCGAGGGTGTCAGGGCACGCGTCGGAAGCGAAAAACCGCAGGTGCTCGCCGCGCTGCGCAACATCAAGGCGGCGAAAACTGCCGACACAACCCCGATATCGCTTCTTTACTGCAACGATCCCGATATTGACCTGTGCGCCCACCTGCGCGAGCATGGCATATACGCCATCAGCGGCAAAAGCTTTGCCGGAGCCGGCAAAAATTGCGTGCGTATGATGTTAAATCCCGATTACATGGAGCTTGCCAAAAGGCTTAAAAGCGCCGACGCCGCGCTTGACAGTCTTGCCGCGCCAAACGCATAGCTAAAACAATAATAACAAAGAAGGCCGGGGTAATCCCCCGGCCTTCTTTGTGTATATATCACTGCGCCCCGATAAAACCGCCTATAACCGGCTGTTTTTCTTCAAGCCGGCATCGCGCCCCGTCCCGCTCACGTTGTTTACACTCATCGTGAAGTTTGACAGCCGCTGCGGAAGCGCGTCAGAGGATAAGCCCGGTTCAGCTGCACGCAATGCGGAAGTATAAAACCTTACCCGTCACCACGCGGCGACCTGACCGTCGCACCGGGGCTCTGTCGCGCCGCCAAGCGCGCCGTTTTCACCCAGCCATATTATCTCGCCCCGGCCCATGTCGCTAAGCCTGTGACAGATTTCCACATCGTGCCCAAGCTTTGCGAGCTGCTGCACCACATGCGTCGGCACCCAGCTGTCAAGCTGGATTTTTTTATCCCCCAGCCACTGGAAACGCGGCGCGTCGAGGCACTCCTGCGGATTCATACCGTAGTCGACCGTGTTGACGACAACCTGCAAATGCCCCTGAGGCTGCATAAAGCCGCCCATGACGCCAAACGGCCCCACCGGCCTGCCGTCCTTGGCCAAAAAGCCGGGAATAATTGTGTGGTAGCTCTTCTTGCGGCCCGCCACGCAGTTGTCGGCATTTTCATCCAGCGAGAAATTATTACCTCTGTTCTGCAAAGAAACCGCCGCGCCCGGCACAACAATGCCGCTGCCAAAGCCGGAGTAGTTGCTCTGAATATAGCTCACCATATTCCCCTTGTCGTCGGCGGTGCAAAGATACACGGTATCTCCGCAGTTCGGGTCGCCGGCTTCGGGATAGAGCGCCGAGCTGTCGGTAATAAGCGAGCGTCTTTGCGCCGCGTACCGCGGCGACAGCATATCGCTCTCCTTTGTTTTCATGTGCCGCGGGTCGGCCACAAATGCCTTCGCGTCCACAAACGCAAGCTTCATCGCCTCTATCATGCGGTGATATGTCTCGGCGCATTCCTTCTGCGGGCCAAGCTCCATTCCGTTTAGGATATTCAGCGCCATCAGCGCCGTGATGCCCTGCCCGTTCGGCGGTATCTCATACACATCATACCCGCGGTAGTTCACCGTAATCGGCTCGACCCACTCGGGGTGATAATCACTCAAATCCCCCGCCTCAAAATATCCGCCGGTCTTGTTCGACCAGTCGATGATTTTCTCGGCCACCGCGCCGCGGTAATAGCTCTCTCCGCATGTCCTGGCGATGTCGCGGATTGTCGCCGCCATCTCTTCGCTGCGCCATATCTCGCCTGCCTTCGGCGCGCGTCCCTGCGGCGCGAATGTCTTGAACCAGTGGCTGAAGCACTCGTCCTTAAGCGCCTTGGAATATGTGTTGTATGCCGACGCCCACGCGCCGGATACATCGGGCGACACAGGATAGCCCTTCTCGGCATAATACGCCGCCGGTGCGGCCACCTGCTCAAGCGGAAGCGCGCCGAACCTGCGGCTAAGCTCGGCCCAGCCGCCGACGGCGCCCGGCGTCATAACCGGCTCCCATCCGCGCGCCGGCATCTTGTCATAGCCCTTATCCTTCAGCAGCTTCGCGCTCATTTTTTGCGGCGCCCAGCCGCTGGCGTTCAGGCCATACAGCTTGCCGCCGGTCCACACAAGAGCAAACGCGTCGCTGCCAAGCCCGTTGGATGTCGGCTCGACAACGGTCAGCGCCATCGCGGTGGCAATGGCGGCGTCTATGGCGTTGCCGCCGCTTCTAAGTATCTCAAGCCCCGCTTGCGCCGCAAGCGGCGTCGAGGTACAAACCATGCCGCGCCCGGCATATGTCATAGTCCTGCGGGAGGGATAACGGTACAGATGCGGATCAAAGTTCATGGTGATTCCCCCTGTCATCAAGTAAAAAGTCCGGCGGCATGCGCCGCGCCGCCAAACCAACAATACCATATTCTTCCCGCACTGTACAGATTACCACCGCTAAAAAAGCGGCGTTTTTTTCCGCTCACATCGGTCAAGGCCGGCAAACACTGTTGACATCGGTGGTTTCAGTGGATATAATAACATTACTTATATATCCTTCGAGTATCTTTCCCGCATGAGGAGATTGACGTGAAGAAGAAAAAGCGTGTCGGTATTGCAATAAAGATATTTATCGCGGTGTTTTCAGTGTATTCCGCGTTTACTCTGGTGTCGCTGCAAATTGATATTGCATCGGCACGCGAGCAAAAAGTTATTCTTACCGAGCAACTGGAGCTGCAGAAGGTCCGCAACGCCGAGCTTGAGCACATTATATCTGCCGGGCGCAGCGAAGAATATATCGCAAGAATCGCCCGTGAAAGCCTTGGATACATCTTCCCTGGCGAGCGCGTCTTCGTCGATATTTCCAGTAAATAGGAGGAAAACGCCGGTCTATGAGTGTAGAGGTTGGCAGTATTTATCAGGGCAAGGTAACCAGCATTACCAAGTTTGGCGCGTTTGTGCTTTTGCCTGGCGGCAAAAGCGGCATGGTTCACATCTCCGAGATAGCCAATACATATGTTGACGATATCTCAAAGCATCTCACCGAGGGGCAGACGGTCGATGTCAAGGTCATCGGCATCGACCAGATGGGTCGCATAAACCTGTCGGTCAAGAAGGCACTGCCCGAGCAGCCTGCGCGTCAACCTCAGCAGGAATACCGGCCGCGTCCGCAGCCTCAGCAGGAGCGCCGGCAGAGCACGCTTCAAAAGACGGAGGACGACTCGTTCGAGGGCAAGCTGAAAGCGTTTATGCAAAGCAGCGAAAGTCGCATGTCCGACCTCAAATCCCAAAAGGATAAAAAGTCAGGCTACCGCCGCAAAAAATAGCAGCACAAAACACAGGCCGCACGGGTTATACCCATGCGGCCTTTATGCGCTATGCAGTCATTTCAGCAGCGCCTCATAATCAAACCCTTTAACATAGATTTCAAACATGTCTATCCGTTCCAGCAGCGCGTCCGCCGTCTCAGGCTTGTCGGTTGCCATTCTCTCGGCCAGCAGCGCGTTTATTTCGGGCGAAAAATGCACACTGTCGGCGTAGTTCTCAAGGTTGCCGATTATGTCATAACTGTCCATGAAGTAATACAGACGAACATTGCTCCTCCCGCACAGCTCGGGCAGGATATGCCTCTGCATATCCAGCACGGCGTCGACCTGCCGAAGCCTCGTCATCTTGTCCCAAAACAGCATGCTGTACGGGCAAAGGAACAGCGTGAACTCCGTCTCGGGGTGCGCGTCGACATACCCGAGAATCACGGCCAGGTTGCTCTCGGCGTCGGCAAAATACGCGTCGCGCTCCGTCTCTGTCTTTGCCGGCGCGGGGCGCGGATATCCGCGCAGCGCCGCGGTTTTCGACCAGCCCATCCCGGGCTCCCACGTATAGGCGGTGTCCATGCCGCCCTTTTCTCCGCTAACCGCCATATACACGACCTCGGCCAAATCGCCAAAGAACATATCCTTGTTAAGCAGATATTTGATGTCGTCCAACCGGGAATCATTGTACAGGTAGTCGGGCAGGTTCGTCGACCGCCCCTCTTCGCCCCGCGCCAAAATGTTCGAATCTATGCCCCAGATTACGCGTTTGACGCTGTGCGTGCCAAACGCGATGTCGAGAGACGCCTTAAAGTCGGAAAAATATCCGTCCAGAACAATAAGCTTCGCCGTTTTCGCGTCAAACAGCCTGTCGAACTGGTCGGCGGAAAAGTTGGCCGCAATGCTCGTGCCCATCAATATTGTGTCGTACTTGAAGCTTCGCGCCACCCCGGCATTCTGATACCTGCCGTTGACAAGCCGCACCGGCTGCCCGCCCCACGGCTCGTGATACTGATAGTACGGGTCGGCGACAAACACCGCCCCGGCAAACAGTGTCAGCATCGCCAGCAGCGCGGCGATGAACACTGCGGTATATCTTTTGTTTTTCATCGGCGCCCCCCGGTCAGAAGTTTGCATAAATAAATGTCGCCACGCCGCTCATTGATATCATGGCCCAAAATGCCATTGCGGCATAAAGCACGGCGCTGCGCGCGCGCGGAACAAAATCCCCAAGGCGGCTGTCGGTGTTCGTTCCCTGAAGGCACACGGCAAACGCGCCGATAATGAACACGGCGCACATCACCGGGCCTACAGACGCCGCCGGGATGCGCAAAACCCGGGCCAGCAGCTCAAACTCGGGCAGTACAAAGAAGTCTGTCAGCGTTTTTGGAAGCCCGCCGGCAAAGCCTTTGCTAAACCCGCGGATAAAATCCGCGGCGTAGCCGAGCGACGGGGAACGGAAGAACAGCCAGCCAAAGCAGACAAAGCCGAATGTCATCCCCCACGACAGCGCGGGGTGCAGCCTTGCGGCCTGCTTCTTAAAAATACGGTTCGCCGCCTGCGCGGCGCCGTGCATTGCGCCCCACACCACAAACGTCCAGTTTGCGCCGTGCCACAGGCCGGAAATCAAAAAGACAATCACGGTGTTCAGCGCCGTGCGCAGCTCACCCTTGCGGTTCCCGCCAAGAGGGATATAGACATATTTCGTAAAAAAGCGCGTCATGGTCATGTGCCAACCCTTCCAAAAATCGGCGATTGTCAGCGCTTTGTACGGCGAATCAAAGTTGCGCGGCAGCTTTATGCCAAGGATGAACGCGACGCCGCGCGCCATGTCGCTGTAGCCGCTAAAGTCAAAATACAGCTGAAATGCGTAGCTCAAAAGCACGACGAGCGATGCGATTCCTCCCGGTCCGCCGCTGATGCCAAAGCCCCAGTCGGCGGCTTTGGCGAAGGTGTCGGCGATAAGAATCTTTTTAAACAGTCCGGCGGCAAACGCGGTAAGCCCCATCGAAACATGCTCCCACGACGCGGTTTTCGGCTCGCGAAGCTGCGGGATTATCTCGTCATGGAACGCGATTGGCCCCGATATCACGTAAGGGAAAAAGCATACAAAAAGCATATATTCAAGCGGATTATACCGCTTTACCCCGCCGCGGTACACGTCCACGAGATATGCCACCTGCTGGAACGTGAAAAAGCTGATGCCCAGCGGCAGCAGAATGTCAAAAAAGCCGACGGATGTCTTAAACACCGCATTGATGTTGGCGATAAAAAAGTTTGTGTATTTAAAATAAACAAGCGCGCCTATGTTGACAACAAGAGCCGCTGCCAGCCTTAAGCGGCGCATGCCTGTCAGGCCCGCCCGCGCGATAAATCGCGCCATAAAATAGTTGAACAGCGCGCTGACAATAATAATCGGCAAAAACAGCGGGTTGAACCAGCCGTAAAAAAACAGCGAACAGCCAAGCAAAAAAATCTGCCCGGCTGTCACGCCCGCGTGTTTTATAATCAGCCGCCAGCCGATTGCGGCCGCCGGCAAAAACAGCAATATAAACGGGTAGGTCTGAAATGGCATATATACCCCCAAGCGCCTGGAATTAAGTGAGGCCCGGCTTCCCGCGCGGGCATGCTGCCGGCCGGGCCGGCGCTACTTATATTTTACAGCCGTGCCGTAGGCGATAATCTCGGCAGCCGCCTGCATAATCGCCGACGATGCCAGCCTCATGTTGATGACGGCGTCCGCGCCAAGCGCCTCGGCCTCGTCCATCATTCGTTTGATTGCAATCTGCCGCGCCTCCTGAAGCATTTCGGTATAGTCGGTGATTTCGCCGCCGACAAGCGTTTTCATCCCGGCCATAAAATCCTTGCCAAAGTTTTTGGACTGTACGACATTGCCCTTCACAAGCCCTATAACCTCCAGCTCGCGCCCCGGGATATAATCAATATTTACCAGCAGCATCCTCTTCGCCCCCCTTAATCTCCCTTACGCGCTGCAGCATAGAGGCAATGACCCCTCCGGCGACAGCCAGTGGAATCACGATGAACAGTGCCTTGACGGCCAGCGGAATCCCGGCGCCGGCGGTGCTGCGCAGCAGCAGATATATAATACCAAGCATCAGCGCAACAGTCACGACTGTAATCACAACCGGCGCCACCATTTTTTTGACAATATCGTTTTTGCGGATGTTCACAAAGCTCACCCCTTCGCTCTCCATTCGCTCCATTTCAGCCAGATAACCGTCAATATCAAGCGCGTCAAGCTCGTCTCCCGACTCGCTGATTTTCTGACACAGCTGTGTGGCGTGCGTCAGGTTACGCATCTCGTCCTCAAGATATGTAACATGCCGGCGCATGCCGTCGGCGGCGCCAAGCGCCCCCTGCTGCATTTTGCGTATCACCTCTATCGGCACCGACAGCTTGCGCAAAAGCTTAATCTGCTTCAGCCGCGTTACATCCTCGTCCGAGTATTCGCGGTATCCGTTTTCCGAGTTGCGCATGGGGGAGAGCAATCCCTCCTGCTCATAAAAACGGATATTCTTCTTGGTTATCCCCACTGACTGTTCGACCTGATTTATCTTCAAACTCGGTTCACCTCATAAAGATTACACCTTACACCTTGTGTAATGTCAATACTTTTTATCAGATAAATTAGCAAAAAAGCTCAATATTCCGCAACGAGCCGCATAAGGCTTAGACGCTCCGGCAGGCGCGGCGGTTCGCCGCGGTGAAACAGAGCTACAGCAGCGCCGCGATCTGCACGGCATTTGTCGCCGCGCCCTTGCGCAGCTGGTCTCCGCAGCACCACAATGCCAGGCCGTTTTCGCGTGTCTCATCCGGGCGGATGCGCCCGACGAACACGGTATCCTGCTCGCCGGTGTCCGCCGGCATGGGATATATATGGCCGCTCAGGTCGTCGCGCACAGCCACACCGGGCGCGGCGTCAATCAGACGTCTCGCCTCCTCGGCGCTGACCCTCTGTGATGTCGATATGCTTGCCGATATGCTGTGGCAGCGCATCACCGGCACGCGCACGCATGTGCAGGACACGGCCAGCCCGGGCAGCGACAATATCTTTCGTCCCTCGGTTTTCAGCTTCTGTTCCTCCGATGTATACCCATTATCCGCCTCACTGCCTATGGCCGGTATGACATTCATGGCAATAGGATGCGCAAACGCCGGTGTCTGACACTGCATACCGCTCATCTCCGCCTCAAGCTGCGCAACACCGGCAAGCCCCGCGCCGGATACCGCCTGATATGTCGACGCCGACAGCGCCTTAAGCCCGTACCTCTGCGCGACAGGCCATATGGCCATAAGCGTGATGATTGTCGAGCAATTCGGGTTGGCGATAATCCCCTTGTGCGCGCTTGCCGCCCGGCCGTTTATTTCGGGCACGATAAGCGGCACATCGCTTTGCAGCCTGAACGCGCTTGAGTTGTCGATGAACACGGCGCCGTCCGCGTTTATCTCAGGCGCAAGCCCGCGCGCCACATCGGCCTCAACAGCGCCAAGAACGATATCTATGCCGCTGAAGCACCCCGGCTGGACGGCGCGCGTCGCGATGCCGCCGCCTCTGAACGGCAGCTCCGTTCCGCGGCTTCTCTCGCTGGAAAAGCAGACAATCCGCCCCGACGGCACGCTTAGCTCGCCGAGTATTTTAAGCATTTCGCGCCCCACGGCGCCCGTCGCGCCGAGTATTGCGATATTTTTCCTCTTCATCCTATATATCCCCTCTGCCCGTAAAACTGTCATAAAGAACCTGAATCGTCCTGTTGAAATCCTCGTTGCGCACGCCGATTGTGATGTTCAGCTCATCGGTGCCCTGACTTATCAGTCTGATATTTATCCCGTTCTGCCCAAGCGCGCCGAACAGCTTGCCCGAAATGCCGGGGCGCAAAACCATCTTGCGCCCGACTGCGGCGATAAGCGCTATCCCCTCGGTGACCGTCACGCTGCCCGGAGAGCACAGCTCCTCAATCCCGGCGATCAGGCCGTACAGATGCGGCTTCACCGCCTTTGTCGACACGACGAGGGAAAACCCGTCTATACCCGACGGCATGCTCTCAACGCCGATTTCGTGACGCTGAAACAGTTCAAGAACCTGCCTGACGATGCCGAGCTGCCCCGCGATATGGCTCTGGCGTATGCTGATAATGCTGAAATCGCGCTTGCCGGCGATGCCGGTGATAAACGACTCATCAGGCTCGTCGTCTTCAAAGCCCTCGCATATCAGCGTGCCCGGCTCATTCGGCTCGGCCGTGCTGCGGATGTTTATCGGTATGCCCTTAAACCTCACGGGGAATACCGACTCCTCGTGCAAAACCTTCGCGCCCATATACGTCAGCTCGCGCAGCTCGTTATATGTGATTCTCGGAATCGGCCGCGGGTTTTTCACGATGCCCGGGTCGGCCATCAGCAGCCCCGGCACATCGGTCCAGTTCTCGTACAGGCCGGCGTCAAGCGCCGCCGCGGCAACAGCGCCGCTGATATCCGACCCGCCGCGGCTCATCAGGCGTATCTCGCCGCCGCGCTGCGTGCCGTAAAAGCCCGGCATCACGATACGCCCGCCGGATATATCATATGCCGTCTTTATCGCGGCGTATGTCCTGTCGGTGTCTATGCTTCCGTCGCCCGAGAAAAACACCGTCCCGTGCGCGTCGACAAAATCCCACCCGAGGCAGCTCGCCATAAGCTTGGCGCACAGATATTCCCCGCGGGAGACAAGATAGTCCTCATCGCACCCGCCGTCAATCCGCTCCCTGATGGTCTCAAACTCGCACCCGGCGTCCCACGCGCAGCCAAGCACGCGCGCGATATCACGGTACCGCGCCTCAACAAGCGCCAGCGTCGGGCGGTAGTCAACGCCGTAGCGTATGTGCGCCCATGTCAGATAAAGCAGGTCGGTGATTTTGTTGTCGCCCTGCGTCGCCTTCCCCGGCGCGCTGACAATCATGACCCTGCGGCGCGGGTCGGCCAGAACGATACCACGCACCGCTTCAAACCGTTTCGCGCCGGCAAGAGAGCTGCCGCCGAACTTGACAACTGTAAGCATATATGTACAGCCTCCGTATCAAACCATATAAATTTCGGTAAGTATATCACATCTTGTGCCCCGTGGGCAACTGGAATAATCACAAAAAATCGCGCGTGTTCATTGCAAATGTTATCTGCATGTCACTAACCGATGCCGCCGCGCCGCGATTTTCACGGCGCACCAAAAAAGTGTTGACATTTCACGCCGTCCGGATATAATAGTAGCATATACTATGAGGGAGAATGGTCGCAGCACAGCTTTACTGCAGAGAGCCGGCGCTTGGTGCAAGCCGGTGTGAGCCGCCGCGACAGATCACTCCGGAGTATGAGACCGAAAACCGCCGTGCGGTCGGTAGGCTCTCACGCGTTGCCGCGTTACAGGCATAAGGCTTGATTGAGCCTGAGTGGGCGTTTTTTACGCCAAAATGGGTGGTACCGCGGGTGATTTAACGCTCGTCCCATATCTATGGGATGAGCGTATTTTTTTGTTTTCAAAAAACGGAGGGAGGGATCAAAATGACGTGTGGCACAACAGCCGCGTGCGGTATTGGCGCCGATGACGGGATAGGAGACATTAGCGACATTATACGCATTTATGCATACAACAATAAACGGAGGACACATTATCATGAGAGATCTCTATACCGATTATGTCATGGAGAGCTATGACAGCGCCGGAAAACTAACAGGCTACAAGCTTAAATATAACGACAGCTTCAATTTCGGCTACGACGTCGTCGACCGCATAGCTGAAGAGGATCCGCGCAGCCTCGCTATGGTGTGGTGCGACCCGACGGGCGACGAGCTTCGCTTCACATTTGCCGATATGAAAATCATGAGCGACAAGACGGCAAACTACCTCAAAAGCCTCGGCATCGGCAGGGGAGACAAAGTGCTGTGCGTCCTCAAACGCAATTACGAGTTCTGGTATGTCTCAGTCGCGCTGCACAAGCTCGGCGCCGTGCTTGTTCCGGCCACATTTATGCTAACGGCTAAGGATGTCGAATACCGCATCAACGCCTGCTCGGCCAAGGCGGTCATCTGCACGGCGGACTGCACTGCGCGCCGCGCCGTTGACGAGGCCGAGCACAACTGCCCTTCGCTGGAAGCAAAAATGCTTGTTCGCGGCACAAGTGAAGGCTGGCTTGATTTCGGGCTGGGTGTCGCCAAGGCCGAAGCGCGCTTCGAGCGCGTAGAGACGGCGGTCACCGACCCTATGCTGCTCTACTTCTCGTCGGGAACATCGGGCTACCCAAAGATGGTCATGCACGACTTCAGCTACCCGCTCGCGCATATATTCACGGCGCGCCACTGGCACCGCGTCGTAAAAGGCGGGCTGCACCTGTCCATAGCCGACACAGGTTGGGGCAAGGCCGCATGGGGCAAGATATATGGCCAGTGGATCATGCGCTGCGCGGTTATGGTGTACGATTATGATAAGTTCTCCTCGTGCGAGCTTCTCTCCCTCGTCGGCAAATACGGCGTCACGACGCTGTGCTGTCCGCCGACGATGTTCCGCATGTTTCTCGCCGACCCCGATGTCGCCTCATACGACCTCAGCTCGCTCACCTGCTGCTCTACCGCCGGCGAGCCGCTCAGCCCCGACACATTTGAGCGGTGGAGAGATTTGACAGGCATGTCCCTCATGGAGGGATTCGGACAGACCGAGACGACGCTCGTGCTGTGCAACATCGCCGGAATGGCGCAAAAACCGGGCTCAATCGGCTGTCCGTCGCCGCAGTACCGCGTCGCGCTGCTAGATGAGGACGGTCACCCCGTCGCGCCGGGCAAATCGGGAGAAATCTGTGTCGACATATCGCGCGGCAGGCCTGTCGGCCTGATGAGCGAATACTACCGGGACAGTGAAAAAACATCTGTCGCCTGCCGCGGCGGATACTACCACACCGGCGATATCGCCAGAATGGACGAGGACGGATACTTCTGGTACGAGGGACGCAATGACGACATCATAAAGTCGTCCGGATACCGCATCGGCCCGTTTGAGGTCGAAAGCGTCATGGCGGGGCACCCCGCCGTCGCCGAAGTTGCCGTCACGGGCGAGCCCCATCCCGCGCGCGGGCAGGTCGTCAAGGCGACCGTTGTGCTAAACCGCGGATACGAGCCGAGTGAGGAGCTTAAGGCAGAGCTTCAAGCCTTTGTAAAAGCAAACACCGCGCCCTATAAATATCCCCGAATCGTCACATTTGCAAAGCACCTGCCAAAGACGGTCAACGGCAAGGTTCGCCGTGTCGAGCTTCGCC
>JAVBMB010000024.1:0-32738 GCA_031552995.1 Oscillospiraceae bacterium | reverse complement strand
GCTCGCCGTGTGTCGCCCAGCGCGTATGGCCGATGCCGCATGTCGATTTTATAGCGCCATGAGTGTTCAGTTTGTCTTCGAGGGCCCTTATGCGCCCCTTTGTCTTGACGATGCGCAGCGTTCCATTCTCGATTATGGCGACGCCGGCAGAGTCGTAGCCGCGGTACTCCAGCTTATACAGCCCCTGAAGCAGCATCGGCACGACGGGGTTGGAGCCTACATATCCTACTATTCCGCACATAAAATTATTCTCCTTGGTGTGTTGATATTTCAGCCGCCCGCAGCCTTGCGGGTAGCGGCAATGTTCGCGACGCAGACAGCGGCGCATTTGATGACACGCAGTTTAACCTGCGCTTCGGCGCATGTTTTGCATATCATACCGAATGTTGCCGTGTTGTCACCCCGGTCGCCCGGGGGATTTGCCGGCCTTCTTTCGCCTGTTCGGTTCAGGCGGGAGGCATCCGCCGATTATTTCGATTTTAGGGTAATATACCCAACCTCCGACCTCGTCAGCTGCAAGAGGCGCGGCGCGCTTTGCAGCCCCGGCGCTTGTTAGCACTGCTCATGTCTCATCTCCTCTCTCCGTCTGCGGCCGGCTATCTATATTACCGTGGCGCGCCGGCTGTTCCGCGCGGCGCACCCGGGTGCTGTGGCATTATATCTGTCAGGCTTCAATTTGGCGTCTGATGGCATTGGCTGCCTTCTCGGCAAAGCACTTCACCGTCTCTATATCCGGGCCCTCTACCATGACGCGCACCTTCGGCTCGGTTCCGGACGGGCGGACGATTATTCTTCCGCGCTCGCCGAATGCCGCGGCAACCTCATCGGCGACGGCGAGCACGCCGGCGGACTTCGCGATGCCGGCCTTGAGCGCGCCCGGGACATTGACATTGACGGTAATCTGGGGGAAAAGCTCTATCTGCGAGGCGAGCTGCGCCGCAGTCCTTCCGCTTGTCTTCATGACGCGCAGAAAGCTGACGGCGGTAAGCTGGCCGTCACCTGTCGTCGCGGCGTCGGACAGGATGACATGGCCCGATTGCTCGCCTCCGATATTGTGGCCCGAGCGGCGCATCTCTTCCAGCACATAACGGTCCCCCACGGCGGTGGCGGGCATCTCTACCCCAATACTGCCAAGATATGATTTTAGACCGAGATTAGTCACTATTGTCCCTACAACGCCGCGGCGAAGCGTACCCCTGGCATGCATGTCGCCCGCAATGACGCCGAGTGTGATGTCGCCGTCAATCAGCTTGCCGGCGGCGTCAACCATCAGACAGCGGTCGGCGTCGCCGTCAAACGCGATGCCGATGTCGTACCCGCCCTTGGCGACGACGGCGGACAGCGCTTCAATGTGTGTGCTGCCGCATCCGGCGTTGATATTGACGCCGTCGGGCGAGGCAGATATATATTCGGCCTCCAGGCCGAGCGCGTTGAATATCAGCGGCGCTGTGGCACTGGCTGCGCCGTTGGCGCAGTCGATTACGGCGCGAAGGCCGCTCAGCGCCCCGCCTGCGCAGGATATGATGTGGTCGACATATTTTTGCGCCGTGCCGGACGAGCGCGGCAGCGCGCGGCCGATATCGGCGCCGGTCCTGGCGAGCTCTAAAGGCGGCGAATCGATATAGCTCTCGATTTGCGCCTCCTGCTCGTCGGTCAGCTTGAAGCCGAAGCCGCCGAATATCTTAATGCCGTTATCGTAAAACGGATTGTGCGACGCCGATATCACGATGCCGGCGTCTATGGTGTCATCGCTTGCCGTCAGCAGCGCGACAGCCGGAGTCGGCACGACGCCGAGGCTGATTGTGTCGGCCCCGCCGGCCATAAGGCCGCTTGAAAGCGCCGACTCGAGCATGTCGCCCGAAATGCGCGTATCCCTGCCGATGCACACGGCCGGCCTGCGGCCGGGCGCGCCGAGGATACACGCCAGCGCAAAACCTGCACGATACGCCAGCGCGGCGTCTAGCTCGCTTCCCGCGACGCCGCGGATACCGTCTGTCCCAAAGTATTTCGGCATGATTTTCTCCTGTCATCAAGTAAATTAATTGCCCGCTAGAGCTCCATCTGCCCGTCGAACGGGATGCCGAGGTGGCGGTAGGCGTGGTGCGTGGCACAGCGTCCGCGCGGTGTGCGGCTTAGAAAGCCGATTTGCATAAGATACGGCTCGTAGACATCCTCGAGCGTTATACCCTCTTCTCCGATGGTGGCGGCAAGCGTATCCAGCCCGACAGGCCCGCCGCGGAAGTTGTTGATTATGCTCTCAAGCATACGGCGGTCGGTGTTGTCCAGCCCCAGAAAGTCAATATCCATCGCCTTGAGCGCCATATCGGCGCGCGCGCGGTCGATGACGCCGTCACCCTTGACCTGCGCGAAGTCGCGCACGCGCTTAAGAATCCTGTTTGCGATACGCGGCGTGCCGCGGGCGCGTGATGCTATCTCAAGCGCGCCGGGGGCGTCGATTTCTATGCCGAGTATGCCGGCAGAGCGGGTGACTATTGTGGCAAGCTCGGGCGCGGAATACATATCGAGCCTGAACTGGACACCGAAACGGTCACGCAGAGGCGAAGAAAGCTGCCCCGAGCGCGTCGTCGCGCCGATGAGCGTGAACTTGGGCAGCGCCATGTGGACCGAGCGCGCCGACGGCCCCTTGCCGAGAAAAATATCGAACGCGAAATCCTCCATGGCGGGGTACAGCACTTCCTCTGTGCTGCGGTTGAGGCGGTGTATCTCGTCGATGAACAGCACGTCGTTCGGCTGAAGGTGGGTAAGCAGCGCCGCCAGGTCCCCCGGCTTTGCTATCGCCGGCCCCGACGTGATGCGGATATTGACCCCCATCTCGTTGGCGATTACCCCGGCGAGCGACGTCTTGCCCAGACCCGGCGGGCCGTACAGCAGCACATGGTCAAGCGGCTCAAGCCGCATCTGCGCCGCTTTGATGTAGATTGACAGATTGTTCTTGACAGCCGTCTGCCCGATGTATTCATTCAGGTAACGCGGGCGCAGCGACTCATCGTTTTCGAAACTGTCGCTCGGTGTTTCGGCTGTGGAGACTATCCTGTCGATATACTCCTCTCCGGACTCGATTGCCATAGCTTTCTCCCTTTCGCGGCTGTGCGGCCGCATGTGCCGCGCCGCGGTAAAATATCATTATGCGGCGAAGGTGCGCGATTAGAACAGGCGGCTGAGCGCGAGACGCACGAGCTGCTCGGTACCAAGCGCCGGGTCGGCGCCGCCCAGCGCGCGAAGCGCGTCGGCGCGGCTGTAGCCGAGTACGCCCAGCGCCGCAATCGCGTCCTCAAACGCGCCGCCCGGCGCGGCTGCGGCCTCGGGCGCCGGGATACCAAAGTCTCCGCTGGCGGCGGCTGTCTTGGATATCTTGTCTTTTAGCTCGAGTATAATCCTCTGCGCAAGCTTTTTCCCGATTCCGGGAGCGGCGCACAGCGCTTTTTCGTCGCCGGTAAGTATGCTGAGCACGAGCTTATCCGGCGTGACCGCGCCGAGTATCGCGGCCGCGGCCTTTGGCCCGACGCCCGATATCGCGATGAGCTGCCTGAAGCAGGTCAGCTCTTCCCGGCTGGAAAAGCCGTACAGCTCGAACACATCCTCCCTGACGTTGAGGTAGGTGTGGAATGTGGCGCTGTCGCCGATTTTAACCTTACCGGCAGATGTCAGCGATGTGTTTATCGCGTAGCCGACACCGCCTGTGTCAATGACGACGAGCGCGGGTGTTATCTCGGCCACTTTGCCGCTTATATAATGGAACATGCGCTATCCTCCCCTTACATCCCGACTATACTGTAAAAAATTATCCCGAGCGCGCCGCCCGATATGATGACGGTCATCGGCCCGAGCTTTGTCTTGCCCAGCACGACAAGCCCAAGCGCCGCAATGCCGACCGCTACAAGGTCAAGCGTACCGAAGCCAATGGCCGCCGTACCCCAGAACGCCTCTCTCAGTATAAGCCATGCCGCCCTGCCTATCAGCGCGACAACCGCGGGGCGCAGGCCGCCGAGGACGCCTTGGAATGTCTTCATGCTGCGGTATTTGAAATAGAAGTGGGAAATCGTGAGCACGATTATCGCCGACGGGACGACAAAGCCGAGCGTGGCGGCGATTGAGCCGAGTACGCCGGCCTGCTTCATGCCGACGAATGTGGCGGCGTTGATGCCTATCGGGCCGGGCGTCATCTGCGAAATCGTCGTAATGTCCACAAACTCAGCCATCGTCAGCCAGTGATGTCCGTCGACAACGCGGGCCTGAATGAGCGGGAGCGCGGCGTATCCGCCGCCGAAACAGAACAGGCCGACGATGAAAAACACCCAAAACAATTGCAGCAGCAGCATTATTCCCGGCCTCCCTTCTTTTCCCTGCGGGAGGATATAACCGTGGCAAGGCCGCCGACAAGGCCGCAGGCCAGTATTATGTAAATGATGTTTATCTTAAAAATTATCGCGGCGACTGCTGACAGCGCCATGAGGACATTGGCGAGCGCTTTTTTCTGTTTTATGACGTTTTTACCCATCTTCCATGTGACATTAAGCATGACGGCTACGACGCCGGCCTGCATGCCCGCCAAAGCCATGGCGACGTAGCGGTTTGTTGAAAACTGCTCGTATATGACGGCGACGATGGAGATGATGATGAGCGGCGGCAGCACGGTTCCAAGCACCGTGACAAGCGAGCCGAGCACCCCTGCGACGCGGTAGCCGACAATTATCGATGTGTTGACAGCCATTGCCCCCGGCGCCGACTGCGCTATAGCCACCATATCCATCATCTCGTTCTCGTCAATCCACTTTAATCCTTCTACAAACTTGCGCTGAATCAGCGGGACAATAACGCCGCCGCCGCCAACTGTAAGCGCGCTTATAGCGAATGTCGATGAGAAAAGCGTCCAAAACATCCGCCAGCCTTTGACAGGTTTTTGCAGCTTTTCCCCTGTGTTCTCTTCCATATTTCCCTCCGGTTGATATTTTTATAGCTCGATGCCGCATATGCGGCGAATAACATGACCCGCCATCATCAGCCCGGCGACAGGCGGCACATAGGGCAGGCTGCCCGGTGTGCGCCCCGGCCCTGTGCGCGGGGTGATCGGTTCCTCTTTTGAATACAGCACGGTGTGGCGGCTTACGCCCCGCGCCTTAAGCTCGCGGCGGATGACCCTCGCCAGCGGGCATACCGTTGTTGCGTTTATGTCGGCAATCTCAAACCGCGACGGGTCGAGCTTGTTGCCGGTGCCCATTGCCGAGATTATATCGACCTCAAGCCGGTGGGCCTCGCAGATTAAATGAAGTTTGGCCGTGACCATGTCGATGGCGTCAATGATGAAATCATAGCCTTCTATGCCGAAGCTCTGCGCAGATTCCGGCGTGTAAAAACGGGGAACCGATATCGCGCACGCATCCGGATTGATATCGCGCACCCGCAAAGCCATGACGTCCGATTTGTTCCGGCCGAGCGTCGAGCGCGACGCGACAAGCTGGCGGTTTATATTTGTCTCGTCCACCGTGTCTCCGTCGACAAGCATCAGCCTGCTGACGCCGGCCCGGGCGAGAGCTTCGGCAGCCCAGCTGCCCACGCCGCCAAGCCCGAATACGGCGACTGCGGCGCGCGCGAGGCGCTCTGTTCCCTCTTCCCCAAGCACCATTTCGGTGCGCGAACGCCATGTCATTGCGATTCCTCCAATTGGACGCGCGGCGCGCGGTCAAAGGTTCCGCCGCCCAGCACGGTATCGCCCAGATAGAAAACGGCAGCCTGCCCGGGCGCCGGACGCCGCACAGGTTCGGCGAACGCCACCTGCGCGCCGCCTGGCCCGCATGGCGTAATAACCGCAGGATACTCGCAGGCGTGGTATCGCGGGCGGACGGCGGCCTCCACAGGGGCGCGCGGCGGTTCGATGTGCCAGATGATATCTTTGACGAGGGCGTGCCGCGTCAGCAGTTCGCTCTCGCTCCCCAGCGTGACGGTGTTGAGGATGGCATCCTTATCGATGACGTACAGGCGGCTTGCGGCCGAAACACCAAGCCCCCGGCGCTGACCGACCGTGTAGTGTATGTGCCCGTCATGGCGGCCGATGACACGCCCGCCGGTGTCGATGAAGTCCCCCGGCGGCGGCAGCGTATCGCTCGCGTTTTTGGCGATGAACCCGGCGTAGTCGCCGTCCGGGATGAAGCATATATCCTGGCTTTCCGCACTTGCCCTCGCCATAAGACCGTGCTGAGCGGCAAGGGCGCGGACGGCATTTTTTGTCATCGCCCCCAGCGGAAACATCACGCGCTTGAGCTTCTCAGGCGGGAGAGTATACAGCACATAGCTCTGGTCTTTTTTTGTGTCGGCGGCTTTTTTCAGGCGGGTAATGCCGTCACTGCCAGATTCGCTGACGGCATAGTGGCCGGTGACAAGCCTGTCGAATCCGGAGCTTACCGCGTAATCAAGCAGAGCGCCCAGCTTTATATTCCTGTTGCATTCGACGCAGGGATTCGGCGTGACGCCGGACAGATACCCGTCGATGAACGGCCGCACGACATGACGGCTGAACTCGCATGTCAGCTCAAAGGTGCGGTGCGGTATGCCGAGCGCGGCGCATGTATGCGCCGCCGAAAGCGCGTCGCGCTCTCCGCCCTCACGCAGCAGCAGCGTGACGCCCTCGCATTCATAGCCGCTCTCCATTGCCAGCATGGCCGCGACGGCACTGTCGACGCCGCCGCTCATCGCAATAAGCGCGCGCATCATACCGGCGAACTTGCCGAAAACGCGTGCGGAAGAAGCTCGCTTAGCAGATACTCTTCCCACTCTCCGCCGTCCTTAGCGCAAAGCACGCGCATTGACGGCGAGAACTCGTAGAGCATCTGGCGGCACACACCGCACGGCGTGCAGAAAAAAGGCGATGCGGCGGCGACGGCTATGGCCGAAAACTCGCGGCAGCCCTCGCTTACTGCCTTGACCAACGCCGTGCGCTCGGCGCAGATTGACATGCCGGCGGCGTTTTCGACATTGCAGCCCAAAAAGACGCGGCCGTCGCCTGAGCGCAGCGCCGCGCCGACGGAAAAGCCGGAGTACGGCGCGTACGCCGTTTTTAGCGCCTGAAACGCCGCTTCGACCAGTGATTTATCGTCCATAATAATGCTCCTGTCTCGTGTGCGACTACCCATAGTGTATTTGCCGCGCCCGGCGCGGCTCTCTTATTTCATCAAAAGGGCACTCGGCCGGCGAGTGCCCTTTTGCACAGGCGGCAGCGCCGCCGCTCTATGCTGGTATTAAAATCAGTGTTCGTGCTTGCAGCCGCAGTCGCACTCGCCTTCGTTATCCTCATCCTCATCCTGACAGCCGCAGCTGCAGCCGCCCTCGAGGGATGACAGGTCGAACTCAAGGTCCTCGCCGCAGGTCGGGCATTTCATCTCGCCCTTGGCGAGTACATCCTCGTCAACGACAATTTCTTCGCCGCACGACGGGCAGGTTAGCTCGTAATAATCCTCTTCCCAATCGACGACATCGTCGTCGTCATCCTCGTCCTCGTCCTCGTCGTAGCCGTACAGCCGCTCGTAGTCGGGGTCGATCATCTCGGTTATCTCTTCGAGATCATCGTCGAGGTCGCTGAGGTCGGAATCGAGGTCGTCTATGGCATCATCGATGTCCTCAAGCGCTTCCTCGATGAGGTCGAGTTCGTCACAGATGGCGTCATGCTGAACTTCAAGCTCGTGTATGTGGGAGGCCATTTCGGCGATTGTGTCGATGAGCGATGCGAACAGCTTGCCCTCATCGGTGTCTTTCTTGATATCAAGCCCGTCAAACAGGCCTTTTAGATATGCAGCTTTTTCATTTACTGTCATATTCGTTCTCCTTTCAATATATGGTCATTCCTTCGAGCGCTCGAGATATTCGCCCGTGCGGGTGTCGATGCGAATCTTGTCGCCCTCGTTGATGAACAGCGGCACACGGACCTCGGCGCCGGTCTCGACGGTTGCATACTTTGTGACGTTTGTCGCGGTATCGCCCTTGACGCCGGGTTCTGTCTCGGTGACGACGAGATCGACAAAAAACGGAGGCTCAAGCCCGAACACGCTCCCCTTGTAGCTGAGGACTTTGACGACCATGTTCTCGTTGACAAACTTGAACGAGTCGGTGAGCTTGTCGGCGTTGAGCGGAATCTGCTCGTATGTCTCGGTGTCCATGAAATAGTACAGGTCGCCGTCCTGGTACAGATACTGCATCTCGCGGCGCTCGACATAGGCGTTTTCGAACTTGTCGCCGGGGTTGAATGTGCGCTCTACAACCGAGCCGGTGATGACATTGCGGCACTTTGTGCGAACAAACGCCGCGCCCTTGCCCGGTTTGACATGCTGAAACTCGATTATTTGCAGGACCTGACCGTCCATCTCGAATGTGACGCCGTTCCTGAAATCACCTGCTGAAACCATAATTTGCTCCATCCGCCGCGCATTATAAACGCGACTGCCGCGTATTTAAGCGAGCGGCGCGCCGAGTTATCATAATAATACCGATATTTTATATCAACTTGCCCGCTTTTGCAAGAAAAACCACAAAATACAGTAGTTTGTTTACAGAATAGTAAGCTCTTTGGGGAACATCGTAAGGTTGCGCTTGCCAGCTGGGGCGAGGAATATCATATCCTCGATACGCACGCCGTACTTTCCGGGCAGGTAGATACCCGGCTCCATCGTGATTATATTGCCCAATTTGAACGCCTCATTGCGATTCTTTGCGGCGCGCGGATTCTCGTGTACCTGAAGCCCGAGGCTGTGGCCGAGACCGTGGCCGAAATATCGGCCGTATCCGGCTTTTTCTATGACATTGTGCGCCGCCATGTGTACATCGTGCCCCGACTTGCCGGCGTCTATCGCCTCAATGCCGGCGAGCTGCGCTTCGAGCACCGTCGCGTAGACCCTGCGCATCTCGTCGTCGGCGCTGCCGACAGCGAAGGTGCGTGTCATATCCGAGCGGTAGCCGTTGCACGTG
This sequence comes from Oscillospiraceae bacterium, assembly GCA_031552995.1. Taxonomy (GTDB): domain Bacteria; phylum Bacillota; class Clostridia; order Oscillospirales; family Butyricicoccaceae; genus JAVBMB01. The sequence continues at coordinate 23,765 of JAVBMB010000024.1, read as the reverse complement.
GCTCCGAAATCTATGGTGACGAAGTCGCCGTTTTCAATTTTTTTGCCGGTAGGCACACCGTGCGGCAGGCTACTGTTCGGGCCGGAAACAAATATCGTCGAGAACGCCGGCTCCGTGCTGCCGAGATTTGCCATGTTGTAGTTAAGCCGGGCGGCGAGTTCCTGCTCTGTCCTGCCGGGTTTGATGTCCGGCAGCAGCTGCTTCAGCGCCTGCTCGGCAATACGCTGAGCTGCGGTTATCTGCTCGACCTCCCACTCCTCCTTAACTTCACGCAGCACCTCCATGCAGCACGAGGCCGGGACAAGCGCGCAGGTCAGCGCGCCGGCATAGTCGCCGTGCTGCGAGACCGACATCTCGTGGTCCTCGAATCCAAGCCTGTCGATGCCGCCGATTTCGGCAAGCAGGCCCGCAACCATCTTGGAATACTTCGCGCCGCCGTTCAACTGAACGGTATATCCGCGCGGGGCGACACTGCCCTGCGCAGACTCGATATAGCGTGAATCCGTCAGGCACCAGCCGCGTCCGGAGGCCGTTATGAGTACGACCCCCTCGAGCCCGCACAGCTGTGTGGCGTACAGCAGGTTGTAGTCGCCGGTGAGCAGTATGGCGTCCAGCCCTTCGGCGCCTATCACTGCCGCGATTTTTTCAAGTCTTGTCATAATGACCTCCGTTTTTTATATTTCCCGTTTTATCGATGTGTAGTATTGCCTCATCGTCAGCGCGTCCTCGGCCTGGGTGCCGGCGGATTCGCAGATGATTCGCGGAGAGTAGGATCGCGCTGCAATGATGTCAATCAGAGGCTCGAAATCGGGGCCGTACACGCTGTCATCAAGCGTTAAATGGCGAACCTCGCCGCCCGCCGAATACTCGATTTTGCTGAAATGTATATGCAGCCTCGAGGCACGCGACACGCCTAGCATATTTTCCATATCGTCGAATATGCGGGTGTAGGCGGCTTTATCGTTAAGCCCTCCGCCGGTGCGGCAGTTGACATGCCCGAAATCTATGCACGGCAGCAGGCGTTCGTCATCCGCGCACAGGCTGAACACTTCGTCCGTCGTGCCTATCATGTTCACTTTGCCCATAGTTTCGATACACAGCGTGATATGCCCCAGCCCTTGCTCATCAAGGACCCGCAGGGCGTCCGCGATACCGCGGCGCGTGTTTTGCATCGCCTCGGCACGAGCCATGCCCGACAGCCCCCCGCAATGCACGACGACGCGGTCACCGCCCATCCATGACGCTGCAAGGCAGGCAGACAGGATATAATCAGTGTTTTTCCGCATTCTAACCTCGTCGGCGGCGGACAGGTTGATGAAATACGGCGAGTGAACCGAAAGCGCAATATCATGCAAAGCGGCCTGCGCGCCAAGATCACGCGCTAGCGCCTGGCTGATGTTCACCCCGCGGCCGCACTGGTATTCGTAACAGTCGAGTCCTTTATTCCTAAGCCACGCAGGGGCGTGGACGCTGGATTTGCGCGTCTTTATAAAGCTGTCGCAGTTGCCCGCCGGGCCGAAGAGGGCGCTCACCTTATGCGCTCCTTCTTTTCGCGCATGAACGGAAGCTCGAACGCGCGGCGAAGCGGCTGATACCACAAATCGGTATCGGTGGACATGACGAGCAGCGAACGGATGCCGCTGCGGTTTGCCCCGTATACATCGGTGAATATCTGATCCCCGACCATGGCAAGCTGCGAGCCGCGCAGACCGAGCAGACCTGCCGCCCGGTAAAACCCCTCGCGCCTTGGTTTGCCGGCGCGGGCAATGAAGCCCGGTATGTTGAGAGAACGGCTCAGGCGTTCGACCCTGCCGGGCCGGCGGCTGTTGGAAAGAATAAACAGCGCGATGCCGGCGTCTTTCATCTCGCACAGCCAGCGCAACACATCGGGCGTCGGCCTGTCCGTCTTTGTGGGCATCAGCGTGCCGTCGATATCAAGCAGCAAACCGCGCACGCCCATTTCGGAAAGCTGAGCATACGTGATATCGGTAACGCTGGAATACATTCGGTCGGGACGAAGGGTGGGCATGGATAAGCCTCCAAATACGAAATCGCTGGCAAGACATATTTGAGCCCGGCCGGCAATAGATTTAATCATGACTGGCAGTCGGCATATCATGGCCGCTTCGCGGCGCTATGGCATACTTTAACCGTTCTGTGTGTTTGAGCGCCCGATAATCGCAAAAGCTCACAGATTAAGTGTTCTAATAATTATTATATCATTGCAAGCGCATGTGATGCAAGGGGGAGGAAGGGATGAGCGGAAAAATTAAGGCCTATCTGGCGACAACCGCCGAACACAGCAAGACCGCGGAGGCGCTGCGGCTGCCGTGCGTCTATCTCATCTACAGGGTGGGGGAAAACGGCGCTTTACAGCGGCAGGCCGCATCGTGTACGGGGCAAAACGGCCTGATGGGACTGATTGACAGCCCGTGGCTTACAAGGTGCGACCCCGCAAAGCTGGTGCGCGAGATATCGTTGGAATGCTCGCGCCGCTCGATGCGGGGCGTCGTGATAGACATAGAGCCGGACGGCGCAAACTCCGCGACAGTTGCGGCGCTTGCGGCACACCTTGCCGCCAAAAGCATGGAATGCTATATTCCCGTTGCGCTGGCGACACCCGGAACACCGGCGAAAATTATTGTACCCTCGGCGCTCAGCGGCGGCTCGTTCGACGAGATGCTGGACAGCTATGCCTCGCGCTATGGCGCCGAAAACCTATGCCTTGAAATCGTACGCACATGCAATGAGTTCACTATGCCGGCATATTCTCCGGAGGGGCAAACACTGAGCGCCGCGCAGCTGCGCGATATTATGGCTCAGAGCGACCCCTCGATATATTTTTCCCCCGATATGCTGTGCAAATACTTTACATACCGCACAGGCGACGGCACAACACGCTTTGTGCTGTTTGATGACCAGCACACTGCCGGCGCAAAGCTGGACCGGGCTCAGGCGCGCGGGCTGCATTCCGCCGTGTTGCTGTACAGCGAATGGGGGGCGTCGGCGCGGGACATTCTTATGGGCTGATTTTTTAGGGGAGCAAAAAAGAGGGGTACCCCCCTCTTTTTCGTTAAGTATAGCTTGCTTAGAAGCTTCCGCAGCCACAGCCGCAGCCACAGCCACAATTGTTATTCTCGCCGCACCCGTCGTTGCAGCCGCAGCCGCAGTTATTCTTAAACGATGGCTGTATCCACAGGATTACAAGCGCGATGATGACAACAATCCAAAATGTAGAGTCCCAACAGTTACGATTATTGCATGAAAACATAGAAGCGTTTACCTCCTAAATAGATTTCTCACTCCATACTATTCGACGGGAGCCGCATTGTTACAACGCGTTCAAAGTTTTTTGCGGCGATGGCGTCATGCGGCACACCCATCCTGCAAGCAGTATATGTTTTTATTGCGGCATGTGTTACCGACGCGAGAAAATCCCCGTTCCGCAGCCGCGGAACGGGGATTTTGAAATGTATATTCTACCGAACGGCCTGCCTCGCCGCGCGAAGCTGCTCCGATGTGATGACGCCTGCCGCCGTAAGCTTTTCGGCCAGCGTTTCGCCGCTTCCCTTAAGGTTTGTGTCCAGCGCGTTGTATGATATCCTGACGACATGGTCGCGCATGAAGCCGGATGTGAGTATCGAATCAATCTCACTTTGCGTTATCAGCCCAAGGTCGATAGCGAGCGTGCGCGACGACGTGTTCCAGACAAAATCCCCCGCGGCGTCACTGTAGCCCAGCGCGCGCAGCACGAATGTAAGATACATCTCGAGCGATGCAGGCTTGGCCTGCGCAAACACTGTGGCGCTTTCGCCGTTTGTATATCCCTTATTGTGGCCGTAAATTATGTAGCTGCGACCCTCGAGCCAGCCTGTAAGGTCGGTAAACGTGCTGGTACCCGTGTAACCGAGCGCGTCTTGCTCCTCTCCCAGCAGACGGATGAGCATGATGAGCGCCTCCTGCCTCGTCGGCGTGCGGTCAAGCTCGTAACCTCTGTTTGAGCCGAGGAACAGCTTCAGACCGAGAAGTGCATCGGCATACTTTGTGTTGGCTGCAGTGTAGGCCGGCAGCATGCGCGCTCCGTCGCGCACATAGACAGTCGCGCTGTCCGACGTTATAGTGATTCCGCTTCCGTTGTCGCCCATTATCATGCTGTAGGCGTTGACGGCGACGGCGGTGCCGGGCGCCATAGTCTTGCCCGCAGTGATGTTTACGACATCGGTGCCGGCGTTGCCGCATGTCTGCGCCGTACCGGATATCAGCACAACGCCGGCGCCGGTTTTGCCGACGACGCGGTCGCCCTTCTTAAGCGTCAGCGTCGACATGGAGCCAGTGTTGAGCGACGAAATCAGCGAGCCTACCTTGACGGATACGCGCTGATACATGCTGTCGGCAAGCGCGGCGTCCAGCTTGGCCTGCTCTTTGGCCCGCAGCGCCGCAATGGCCTTGTCGGCCGAGGCGGCGCCGTCGGCAAGAAGCTGATTGGCGCGGCTTTTTATTGTGTCGTTTATCGGACGTACAAATATTTCGTCAAGATATGACAGCGTGATAAGCGAATCCGCCGGTGTGTTGCCCGCGGCATAAGCCGTGGCGCACAGCGCCAGGGCGGTAAGCAGTATTGCGGCAATGAGTCGTTTGCTGCGCACGGCTTGTCTCCTTTATGCCAGAGATTTCATCGCCCCGGCCACGCCGACACGATATGTAGATTATACCAGCGCACGGGCGACTTGTCAAAGCCAATCACGCAGGTAAAATTAGGGCTGAAAATATGCTGCGGTGAGAAAAATTACATCTTTGTCATAATTTTTTATATATAAAACCGCATATACAAAAATTATTTTGGTGCGCGCCTTTTTATCATTTTTGCCCTTTACAGCTAGTTATTAACATTCTGCACAGGTTTTTCAACAGCTTCTCAGGCGTTGATATTCAAGTCTGAGCGGAATTATTTACATTTTTTACCGGCGCCCGCTTTTATAGTTTTGACCTTTTTCCCCACAGGCAAACCACGAAAAAATACGTTTTTCGTCAAGCAGCCTTTACTATCTGTTTACGAAATGGTTACAGCGGCTCACGCACGGATATCGGCCTCGACAGACATCGTCGCGTAGCAGTTTTGTGTGATATCGGCGGTATTGCCCGCCGCAAACTCGTAGTACGCCTGCGCCGCTACCATGCTTCCGTTGTCGCCGCACAGCCTGACAGGCGGTATAAAAAGGCTGAGGTTGTGTTTTTCGGCAAGCGACGCCAGCATAGCGCGAAGCGTGCTGTTTGCGGCGACGCCGCCAGCCGCGACAACGGTGTTACGGCCGCATTCAAGCGCGGCGCGCATAACGCGCGGCGCGAGCGCGTCGGCGACGGCCTGCGATATCTCTGCGGAGAGGTCGGCACGGTTTATTTCGATGCCTTTTTGCGCTGCGTTGTGAATCAGGTTGACGGCGGCCGTCTTTATACCGCTGAACGAAAAATCGAACGGCGCGCCTGTGATATCGGCGCGGGGCAGACGGTAGACGCCGGCCGTGCCCCCGCGCGACAGCGCGTCCAGCGCGGCGCCGCCCGGGTAGCCGAGGCCGAGCAAACGCGCCGTTTTGTCGAACGCCTCGCCGGCGGCGTCGTCGCGCGTTGTGCCGATTATTTTCATCACCGTGTAATCCGCGACGTCAATGATGAGCGTGTGCCCGCCCGAGGCGACAAGCGCAGTGAACGGCGGCGCAAGCCGCGGGAAGGCGATATAGGCCGCCGCGATGTGCGCTTTTATGTGGTGCACCGGAATAAACGGCACATCGAGCGACATCGCGCACGCCTTTGCAAAGTTGGCGCCGACGAGAAGTGCGCCTATAAGGCCGGGCGCGCATGTGGCAGCGACGGCGCCGATATCTGACATTTGCAGCCCGGCGGCGCAAAGCGCCTGGTCTGCGACGAGGCTGACTTTTTCTATATGGCGGCGGGACGCTATCTCCGGTACGACGCCGCCGTACAGCGCATGCATATCGGCCTGCGAGTATATGATATCGGACAGTATTGTCCTCCCGTCGCGGCTTATGGCGGCGGCTGTCTCGTCGCACGAGCTTTCGATTGCAAGAATCAGCATGGTTAATTCCCTCGCTTGGTGTTTATTCGCGGCCGTTATATTATTTTGTCATCCCCGCCGCCAAGATGCTTCGTCATCAGCACGGCGTCCTCTGGCGGCAGGTCGTAGTATCCGCGGCGCAGCCCTATGGCGGCGAACCCGCTTTTTTCGTAAAACGAGCGCGCCACCGTATTGCTTTGACGGACTTCCAGCGTCATGAGTGATATGCCGTTGTTGGCGGCAAACTCTTCAAGCGCGGACAGCAGGCGCTTCGCTATCCCGTGGCGGCGTGCGCCGGGATGGACCGCGACATTTGTGATGTGGCACTCGTCATATATCATCCGCGTGCCGATATATCCAAGCACGCGGCCGCCGTATTCGAAAACAAAGTATCGCGCCAGCGGCGTTACAAGCTCGTTTTCCAGCGTCTCGAGGCTCCACGGCTGCGAAAAGCACAGCTTCTCAATTTCGGCCATGTCTCTGATGTGTTTTTCGGCGAGCGGCACTATGCGTCCGTCAGTGCTTTGCGTCATACCAGCTCTCCCCCCACGAGACATCGACCGCGAGACGCACATCAAGCTTCGCCGCATTTTCCATCTCGCGGCGCAGTATATCGGCGGCGCGTTCGCGCTCGCCCCCGGGACACTCGAGAATCAGCTCATCGTGAACCTGCAGTATCAGACGCGACTTCATGCCCTCGCTCTCGAGGCTGCGGCAGACATTTATCATTGCCAGCTTTATTATATCGGCCGCCGTACCTTGAATCGGCGCGTTGAGCGCGACACGCTCGCCAAACGAGCGGACGTTGAAGTTGGATGACTTAAGCTCCGGCAGGTATCGCCTGCGGCCGTAAAGCGTCGAAACATACCCGTCCTGATGCGCTCTGGCGCGAATGCTGTCCATATACCGGCGCACACCGGTGTATTTTTCGAAATAGGCATCGATGTATGACTGCGCCTCTTTCGGCGCGACGCCGATATCCTCGCTGAGCGAAAATGCCGATATGCCGTACACTATACCGAAGTTGACGGCCTTGGCGCGCGAGCGCATCTGCGACGTGACGAGATCAGGCGGCACGCCGAACACCTGTGAGGCGGTAACCGTATGGATATCCTCGCCCGCGGCAAAAGCATCGAGCATAATTTTGTCGCCCGCTATATGCGCGAGTATGCGCAGCTCAATTTGGCTGTAATCGGCGTCGACAAGCAGGAAGCCGCCGGGCGCTATAAAGCTTCGGCGAATCTCGCTTCCAATCTTTTGGCGAATAGGTATGTTTTGCAGGTTCGGCTCGGTAGAGCTGAGGCGGCCTGTGCTTGTGACCATTTGATTAAATGTTGTGTGTATACGCCCGTCATGGCGAATCATCTTGACAAGGCCGTCGGTGTATGTCGATTTAAGCTTGCTCAGGCGGCGCCATTCAAGCACGTCGGCGACAATTTCGTGCTTTGAGGCGAGCTTATCCAGCACATCGGCGTCGGTGGAGTAACCTGTTTTTGTTTTCTTTGTAGATTTTAAGCCGAGTTTTTCGAACAGAACGGCGCCGAGTTGCTTTGGCGAACCGATGGTGAATGTCTCGCCGGCAAGGTCATATATCTTGCGCTCCAGCACATCAATCTGCGCTGCGAGCCGCGTGCCGAACGCCGTAAGCCCGGCGCTGTCCACCGCCATGCCGGCGTGCTCCATCGAAGCGAGCACCGCCATGAGAGGCAGTTCCATGTCGGTGAGCAGTGACGCCATGCCGCGCAGGGACAGTTGCTCCGCCATCACGCCTCGCAGCGCCGCGACAATCTGGCTGTGCTCGGCGAGCGCGTTAAGCGCGTCGTCGGTGACTCCGAAAAGGTTTACACTGTCCTCGGCATTATATATCGCCGCGGCCGGCATATGGCCGAGGTACTTTTGCGCCAGAGCTGGCAGCGTATAATCGCCGTCCGACGGGTTGAGCAGATACCCGGCAAGCGCGACATCAAACGCCGGCAGCGGCGGTTTTTCGCCCAGAGAGAGCATATGCGCGAACACCGGTTTGGCATCACACAGCGTGACATCGGCGCGCGCAAGCAGCCGCCGCGCAAAAGCGGCGAATGCGCTCTCCCCCACATCGACGGCGCTGAAAGCCCATGATTTATCGCCGGCGGTGACGGCGCAGCAATCAAAGGCGTCGCTGAATACGGCGGCGCAGCACGGCAGCGCGGCGGGGTCTGCCGCGGCCAGCGCCTCCGCGGTGCGGATATGCTCGGCTGCTCGCGGCGTGAAGCCGACATTTCCTGCGCCCTGCGGCGGCTTGAGGTCAAGCCGCTTTATCAGCGTGCGCAGCTGCAGGCCGTCGAACAGGGCGTAAAGCTCACCCTCGCGCATCGGCAGCGGTGCAAGCGACGCTGGCGAGACATCCACCGGCGCGTCGGTTATCCCTTTTGCGAGCGTATAGCTCAGGTAGGCGCTGTCCTTGCCGTCCTCCAGCTTTTTGCGCGTTGACGCCGAGACGGACGGGTCGTCGATGGCGGCGTATACGCCGTCGAGTGACGAAAAGCGGCACAGAAGGTCGAGCGCGCCTTTTTCCCCGATTCCCCTGACGCCGGGGATGTTGTCTGAGCTGTCGCCCATGATGGCCTTGAGGTCGACCATTTTATCCGGCGTCAGGCCGCAGTATTGCTCGGCAAACATGGCAGGGTCATAGTCCTGCGTTGTCGTCTGCCCCTGCTTTGTTATGATTATTCCGACCGTAGTCGCCGATGAAACAAATTGCAGGCTGTCACGGTCCCCTGTTACGATGACACAGCTGTCGCCCCCAGCGGCGCAGGCGGCGGCGAGTGTGCCCAGTATATCGTCCGCCTCGTACCCCGGGCAATCGAGGCAGCGCAGGCCCATCAGCTCAAGCGCCTGGCGGATTATCGGCATCTGGGCGGCAAGGTCTTCCGGCATCGGCTTGCGGGTCGCCTTGTAGCCGTCGTACATTCTGTGGCGCACTGTCGGCTCGCGCCGGTCGAAGCATATGCAGACAGCGTCGGGGGAATAATCGTCCCGAAGCTTCATAAGCATCATAAAAAAGCCGTAGACGGCGTTTGTCGGCACGCCGCTTTGCGACGTCAACGCGCTGCGCACGCCGTAGTAGGCGCGGTTTATCAGGCTGTTGCCGTCGATTGCCATGAGTTTCATAGCTTGTCCTCCGTGTCAGTTGACGCGCGCATGGCGCGCTGCCGCTTTCAGGCGGCTCTTATGTAATTATACATCGCGCAGTGCCGTAATAAAAGGGATTTTTGGGATATTTGCGCGCGGCGCGATAAAAACCCTTGACACTTGGCTTTTTTTATTTATAATAAATAGTGCGACTTACCGGGCGCGCAGTCTATTGCGGTGTTGTGTAACGGTAGCACGACTGACTCTGGATCAGTTTGTCAGGGTTCAAATCCTTGCACCGCAGCCAGTTTTTTGTCTAAGGACAGCGAGAAATGCCGGGCATTATAAATGCCCGGCATTTTTTGTTTTTGCATTAAAGTTTAAGACACCGGCATTTATGCGGTCGTTATCGGCAAATGCCGCACTTTTGCCCCGGCGGCGCGCTGATGCAGCTTCTGGCGGCGTTTTCCAATCCGGCAACGCTAAGCCGAATCCTGACCGGCCACTCTTCAGCCGTCATTTTTCGCAAGCGGGGAAACGCGTGATTTTGTTTGATTCCCGCAAGCGCTGCAGCGAATCACGCTATCTTTTTTTGCAGAAATATTATATAATGCAAAATAACTGAATTGCCTTTTACCGGCAAAACCAACCCCCGGAAAGACAGCAGGAGGCGGATATGAACATTATCGTTTGCATAAAGCAGGTTCCCGACGCCGCGAAGGTGGAGGTCGACCCTGTGACAGGTGTGCTTTTGCGCGACGGCATTGAGTCAAAGCTGAATCCGTATGACCTCTTTGCCATCGAGACGGCGCTGCGCCTGCGAGAAGAGTACGGAGGGAGCGTCACTTGCCTTTCGATGGGGCCGCCGCAGGCGGCGCGTGCCATTGAGGAGGCCTGCTATATGGGGGCCGACAGGGGATTTTTGCTTAGTGATCGCGGCTTTGCGGGCGCAGATGTCGTGGCGACGTCGTTTACCCTTGCTCAAGGGGCAGGTAAAATCCCCGGCTGGGATTTGATAATCTGCGGCAAGCAGACAACCGACGGCGACACCGCCCAGGTCGGCCCCGAAATGGCCGAGTTCCTCGATATCCCGCACGCCGCGAATGTCAGCGGAATTGTCGGCGTGTCTCAGTCGGCGATAACGGTGAACATGACCGCCGATGAGCGGGTTGAGCTTATTGAAATTGAGCTTCCGTGCCTGATTACGGTTGAGAAGAATATTTACACCCCCCGCCTGCCGTCGTACAAACGCCTGACAAAGCTGCGCGACGATAAGTCCCGGATGGTGACGGTTCTATCCATGAATGACCTGGACATCGCCGATGAGAACCGATACGGACTGAAAGGCTCCCCCACGCAGGTAGAGCGTATATTCTCCCCGGAGGCTGCGGGGGAGCGGCAAATGTTCAGTGGTGACGGAGAGCATTTGGCCGGCGTAATATACGACGCCCTGGCCGAGAGAAAGTTCCTGGGGGTGTGATTTTGGGAAGTCTGAAAATTAATAATACGCTTAGTGCCGAACGCGTGGCCTAAAAACTTATTAAAATCTGCCCGTTTGGCGCTTTTGATTATCAAAACGGCAAGCTGTCGATAAACGCGGCGTGCAAGATGTGCCGCCTGTGCGTAAAAAACGGCGAGGGAGCGGTTGAATATATTGAGGATGCCGCGTCGCAGGTCGACAAAACCCCGTGGCGCGGGATTGCGGTTTTTGTCGAGCACAGAGGCGGCAGGATACATCCCGTCACATTCGAGCTGATTGGTAAGGCGCGGCAGCTGGCCGATAAAACCGGCCAGCCGGTCTTTGCGCTTTTCATCGGCAGCGGTATCGCCGGCGAGGCAAATGAGCTGCTGCGCTACGGTGTTGACGAGGTTTTTGTGTATGACAACCCGAAGCTTGCCGATTTCCTTATCGAGCCGTATGCCGGCGCGTTTGAGGATTTTATTAACAAGGTTCGTCCGTCGAGCATTCTGATTGGCGCCACAAACACCGGACGCTCGCTTGCCCCGCGTGTGGCGGCGCGTTTTTGCACCGGGCTGACCGCAGACTGCACGGCGCTTGAAATCAAGGACAATACGGATTTGGTGCAGATTCGCCCCGCATTTGGCGGCGATATTATGGCGCAGATTGTGACGCAAAACACCCGACCGCAATTCTGCACAGTACGGTACAAGATTTTTAAGGCGCAGGAAAGGGTAAATCCGCACGGCAAAGTCACAACGATGGGTATCGACGAAAACAAATTGACGTCGCGCATACGTATTATCGATGTCAGCTCAGGCGCCGCGGCGCCGAGCATTTCCGACGCCGAGATGATTGTGGCCGCCGGCAGGGGCGTGAGGAACGAAAAGGACCTTGGAATGGTAAGGCGGCTGGCCAATGCGCTTGGGGCGCAGATGGCATGCACCCGCCCGTTGATTGAGGCCGGTTGGTTCGACCCGCGGCTGCAAATAGGGCTGAGCGGCCGCACCGTCGCGCCGAAGCTGCTGATTACTGTGGGCATTTCGGGCTCGGTGCAGTTTGTCGCCGGCATGCAGAACTCGGGGTTTATTGTTTCGATAAACAGCGACCCCGACGCGCCGATTTTTAACGTGGCGCACTACAGCATCATCGGCGATCTTTATGACGTTCTGCCGCGCCTGCTTGAGAGAATCGGAGGGTAAAATGAATTATAAGATAATCGATGCCGCCGACATCGCCGCGCTGACCGAAATAGTCGGCGGCGAGCGGATACTGACCGGCAACGGGATAAACCCCGATTACGCGCATGACGAGCTAGGCGGGGTCGAGCGTATGCCCGATATACTCATAAGGGTGAAGAGCGAGGATGAGATTGCATCCGTGATGAAATACGCCTGCGCGAAGCGGATACCCGTTGTGGCCCGCGGGTCCGGCACAGGGCTTGTCGGCGGGGCCGTGGCAATTAACGGCGGCATAATGCTTGAGACGACGCTGATGAACAACATACTTGAGCTTGATACCGATAACTTTACCGTTACCGTAGAGCCCGGCGTGCTGCTGATGGAGCTGAGCAAATATGTCGAGGAGCGAGGGATGTTTTACCCGCCCGACCCCGGCGAAAAATCGGCGACCATCGGCGGGAATATCAGCACGAACGCCGGAGGGATGCGCGCTGTCAAGTACGGCGTGACACGCGACTACGTGCGCGGGCTGAATGTCGTGCTGCCTACCGGCGAGGTGCTTGAGCTTGGCGGCAAGGTTGTGAAGAACAGCACGGGGTACAGCATCAAGGATTTGATAGTGGGCTCGGAGGGGACGCTTGGTATTGTCTCTAAGGCGATACTGAAAATCATCCCTCTTCCCAAAAAGACAATCAGCCTGCTTGTCCCCTTTGACAGCATCGAGACGGCAATAGACACCGTGCCCGTAATCGTCCGCTCGGGCGTGCTGCCAACCGCTATCGAGTTTATGGAGCGGGAGACGATTCTTTTTGCCGAGGACTATCTGGGCAAGGCATTCCCGGACACACGGCACAACGCGTATATCCTGATGAGCTTTGACGGCGACTCGAAGGAGCAGGTCGAAAGCGACTACACCGCCATTGCCGAGCTGTGCCTGGCAAAGGGGGCGAGGGATGTATATATCGTCGACACAAAGGAGCGCAAGGACTCTGTCTGGACCGCGCGCGGCACACTTTTGGAGGCAATCAAGGCCTCGACAAGCGAGATCGATGAGTGCGATGTTGTCGTGCCGCGCGGCAAAGTGGCGCAGTTTATTCACTATACCCACGAGGTGGCAAATCTTGTGGGTATCCGCATCCCCAGTTTCGGCCACGCCGGAGACGGCAACCTGCATGTATATGTCTGCCGTGATGATTTGCCCGAAGACGAGTGGAAGGCGCGGCACGACAGGGCTTTTGACTTGCTGTACGCCAGAGCTGCCGAGATGGGCGGTCTTGTTTCCGGCGAGCACGGGGTGGGGTTTTCAAAAAGGGAGTATATGCTGCGCCAGTATGAGCCCGAGCAGGTCGCGCTGATGCGTCGGATTAAAGACGCGTTTGACCCCGCCGGTATTTTAAACAAGGGTAAAGTATGTGAATAGGACGGTGTTTTATGAAAACGTTTGAGCTGAAATACGGCAAAGGCAGACAGTCGTTTGAGCTTGAAGGAGAAAACATTTTGCAGGTTATTGAGCCGAACCCGTGCGAGGAGCAAAAGCTTGCGCAAAAAGAAATTGTAGAAGCGGCGCTGATGAGCCCCATCACAAGCCCACGCCTTGGCGACATGACGCAGCCCGGGCAGACGGTATGCGTTGTCATCCCAGACATGACAAGAGCGTGGCAGATGCCGCACATCTATGTGCCGGCAGTGATTGCCGAACTGAAACGCGGCGGCGTGGCGGATGAGGACATCCTGATTATATCGGCCACCGGTTCGCACCGCGCGCAGACCGAGGATGAGCACCGTCGCCTGGTCGGGGATGATGTGTACAGCCGGATAAAGGTCATCGACCATGTGTGCACCGACGAAAAAAATCTTGTGTATATGGGGAGAACAACCGCAAACACCCCGGTTTGGCTAAACCGCAAAGCGATGGCGTGCGACCACCTTGTGCTGACCGGCGGGGTTGTGTATCACTTTTTAGCCGGCTTTGGCGGCGGGCCGAAAAGCGTGCTGCCCGGAATCAGCGGCTATGACACGATTATGACAAACCACACGCTGTCGTTTAACACAGGGCTGGGCAGCGGCAAAAACCATATGGCGTCAAGCGGTATACTTGACGGCAACCCGATATATGAAGATATGCTGGAAGCCGTTGCAATGGCGCGGCCGACATTTAACCTGAATGTCGTTGCAGGCAAAAACGGAATTGCGTTTGCCGCAGCGGGAAACCTGATAAAAAGCCACCGCGCCTGTGCCGACTATGTAAACGCGACGGATAGGGTGGCCATCCGCGAGCAGGCTGATTTGGTTGTAGCAACCGCGGGAGGCTTCCCGAAGGATATGAATCTGTATCAGACATCTAAAACGATGTTCAACGCCATTGCGGCGGCTAAAAAAGGCGGAGCGATTATTATTGCGTCGCAGTGTGCCGAGGGCTTTGGCAGCGAGGATACCGGGTATATCCTGACGAAGCTTGAGTCCACGCTTGAGCGCGAGAAGGATGTGCGCGGCGACTATACCATCGGCAAGGATATCGCCTATCTTATGAGCCTGTACGGCGACGAATATACACTGATTATGGTGACCGACATGGATGCGCGGATGTTTGCGCGCACAAATATCAAGGCGGCGAAAACCATATCGCAGGCGCTTGATATGGTATATGAGATAAAAGGAAGCCGCAACCTGAAAACACATATAATGCCCAGCGGGGCGAATACGCTTCCGCATATGTAAGGCAGTTTTTCGGCTATTCTAAGAAAATGGAGTGACGTTATGCGCGGACACGAGGATTTGATTATGGCAATGATTGATTATGACGGAGATTCACCGCACAGGGTGCAGCATTTTTTGAAGGTATGGTCGTTTGCCAAGACAATAGCCGAACGCGAAAATATACCCGCGAGCGACTTGACTGTGCTGGAGGCGGCCGCGATTGTTCATGACATCGGCATAAAGACAAGCCTTGAAAAACACGGCAGCGCAAGCGGCCCGCTGCAGGAGCGGGAGGGCCCGCCCGTCGCGCGCGCCATGCTGGAAGCGCTTTCGTACCCGCCTGCCGTTGTCGAGCGGGTATGTCATCTCGTCGGGCATCATCACAGCTATGACAATATAGACGGCGTTGATTATCAGATTCTTGTCGAAGCCGACTTTTTGGTTAATATCCACGAGAGCAACTATCCGGCAGAGTCGGTTGCGAATGTGTACGATAATATTTTCCGCACGGCGACCGGGCGCGATATCTGCCGAAGGCTGTATATCGCCGAGGGAAGCAGCGGTTGCCGCGATTGACCGCCCGCACAAAAAAGCCATGAAAGCACAGTGTTTTCACGGCTTTTTGTTATAGGAAAAATGCTGTATTTATTTGGCCGCCGGAAGCGCTGAGACAAACCCTCCGCCGAGCGCGGCGGTGCCGAGCCACCGGGCGAGGTCGATTGTCAGCTCCTTGCCCTGGTCGCAGATTGTCGCTGTCAGCGAATCGGCTTCAAGCGCGGTGATTAGCACCCAGTGCCAGCTTTCCAGGTTGCGCAGCATGCCGTTTGACAGGTTGAGGAATGCGACCGGAGCGTCCTCCTCCAATGCCGCGGTTAGAAAACCGCGCAGCTTTTCGGCCGGGATTCTGCCAAGCGGCTTCGGCGTGACGTCGAGCGATGCCACGCGCAGCTTAAGCCCTTTCGACTCGGCGTACCGCGTAATACCGTCAGTGAAAATCGCGGTGGTGTTGACACCCATTTTACCCGGGGTGACAAAGGAGAACATCTTTTCCTGCACGTTGATAAAATCATCTTTGGCGCCGCCGCCGATTTCGCAGAGGCCCGACATATCGGGACGCGTGCGCGCGATATACCACACGATGCCAGACGCGCTCGTCGGCCCGCAGCCGGACATGCGTTTCCACTGGTCGGCATACCACTCCTGCGAGCCGCCCTTGTATTCACACTCTCCGTCCGTGATTTGCATAAGCTCGGGCTGTGACAATCTATAGTTTTTCATATTACACTCCTGTAAGGCACTGCTGTAAGCGCCGCTGATGCGTACCGCTTCAGATAGTATACCACATTGTATGCCGGAAAAAAATGACTGTCGAATAAAAACGCCCTGCCGGATGAAGCTTCATCATGCCGGTGGGCTTTTACCGATAATGCGCGTTTATGCCGGGCAGCCGCCTGCATGCGCTGTTGACAACGGCGGCACTATGCAATATAATGATGTGATAATCCGTTGATTTTTTTGTGAAAGGGGTTGTTTGAATGTTTGATATAAAGGTGATTGACGCTTAACCGAATATCGGGCGCAAACAGCGCAGGTAATACCTGCCATGCCGCGCCGCAACAGACATCCTTTCGTTTACACTGCTTTTTGCGGGATACGGCTGTCGTATCCCTTTTTGTTTTCATATGAAAACGATGCCGCAGAAGAGCAGCCGGACAAGGCTGCCTTTCGAGCGGCATTTTTGCGCCTGAAAAGACGTGTACACATGTGAAAGCCGCCGCAAAGCCGCGGCGGAGCGAATGGAGGAAAATATTGATTTCAATTACCGACTACGGCTATAGGCCGTGTCAGGAACAAAACTTGGACGGACTGATTCCGGCACGCGTCATCGAGATTAGGCGCGACCGCTGCAAAGTGGTATGCGAGCTGGGAGAAGCCTTCGCCGTGCCGACGGGCAGCATGCTTTTTCGCGCGAAGCAGAGCGGCGATTTGCCGGCTGTTGGGGACTTTGTGCTGATAAAGCACAACCCCATCGGGGATTCGGGCATCGCCGAGCTGCTGCCGCGCAACACAAAGTTTTCGCGGAGTGATTTTGCCGGGCATGCCGCGGGATACGCAAAAACCATACTGGAACAGGTCGTGGCGGCAAACTTTGACTATGTTTTTATTATGTCGTCATTAAACCGCGACTTTAAAGCGGCACGAATCGCCAGATATCTGATTATGGCGCGGCAGAGCGGCGCGCTGCCCGTTGTGCTGCTTACAAAGGCCGACCTGTGCGCCGACCCCGCGGCGCAGATACGCGAAGCGCGCGCAACCGCGCGGGACATCGATGTGATTCCGGTGAGCTGCGTAACCGGAGACGGGCTGGACGCGCTGGGCGCATATCTCCGGCCCCGGCGCACGGCGGTATTTTTGGGTATGTCGGGCGTCGGGAAGTCATCGCTTGTCAACACGCTTTTTGGCAGCGAGCTGATGGAAGTGAAGGAAATACGGGAGGACGACGCGCGCGGCAGGCACACAACAACACACCGTCAGCTTATTATGCTGCCGTCCGGCGCAATGATAATTGACACGCCGGGCATGAGAGAGCTTGGGCTGTGGGACGCGGTGGGCGGTATTGAGGCGATGTTTGACGACGTGGAGAGCGTTATTTCTCGCTGCCGCTTCAGTGACTGCGGCCACACAAACGAGCCGGGCTGCGCCGTGCGTGAGGCCCTTTCCAGCGGTGCGCTGCCGGGCGAGCGGTGGGATGAGTACAATGCGCAAAAGCGCGAAAACGCGTTTGTCGACCGCAAAAGCGCCTCGAAGAACAAGCGGCTTGAAGAGGACGCGCTGGCCGGAGTGAAAAGCAGAAGAGAGCGCGACCGCGCGCGCGATGCCGAGAGCGGCACGGGCGGCGAGCCGGAGGAAAAGTATATCTGACCGGCGCGGCGGCAGAGTGCCTGATATAAAGTATTTTTCGCAATACCCGGCAAGGCTTTCAGCCTTGCCGGGTATTGGTCTTTTATGGAGGCGGGTATACGCCTCTTTTGCGCGCGGCGTGATATTTGCCGCCTTTTTGATTTGCTTTACGGGGCAAGAGTGTTATAATTGACACATCATCTGACAAAAAAGCTTATATTTGCGGAGGGATGGAATGAAGTTTTATATAGCGTCCAAGCTGGAAAACTACAGGCAGGTACAAGATCTGGCAAAATTATTGACAAGCTGCGGATGGGAGCATACTTACGATTGGACCGTACACGGCTCGATTAAAGAAACTGACGCGGAAACATTAAAGGCCGTCGGCCAAAAAGAGCTTGACGGAGTGAAGAACGCCGATATTTTAATTGTTTTAACCCCACAAGGCAGGGGAACGCACGTAGAACTGGGGATAGCGGCAGCCTTGAACAAAAGCATTTACATAGCGCATGAGGACGATAGATACTTTAAATGTGATGACAACACATCTGCGTTCTATTGGCTCCCCAATGTTATTCAGTTTGCCGGCGGCATTGAAGAGCTGGCGGTAAAATTGCGAACAGACAACCCCGCGGCATAAGGGTTTACGTCTTTATACTGATTACAGGAGACATCGGATAACGATGTCTTTTGCTGTTTTCTTATCTAAGCGCGGCATCTGCCGCGCTTTTTGTTCGCTTTGCCGGGCGGTTTGCCGCGCTTGCCTGTCGGGTTGGTTAAACGCACGTTTAGGGCCGCGCGGAGCGGTCGCCCTCCGGCAGGGTAATATAGCCGTATATCGCGCGCAGATAGTCGTACTCATGCCGGCTGACAGCCGGCATATCCATGCCGCGCTGGCCGGAGTACTCGACCGCAACGAACTCGGCGATGCTGAGCAGGTATGTGAAAAAATCCAGGTCTACATCTTTGCGCACGCTCTCATCGCGCCCGAGCTCACTTCGGATGACCGGCGCAATGAGCGTGGCGGCAACCTCCAGCATCACGGCGTTGCGCACGATGCGCGGGGCTGAGGTTATGGTCAGCAAAAAGCTGTAATTGCGCTCGCCTATCCATTCGACAATATCGCCGCGATGCATGCTGATTGTCTTTTCCATGCCAAGCGAGGTAACTTGCTCCATTATTGCGTGCAGAGGGGCTTTGTATTTGTCCATAACGCGGGCGGCGGTTTTGCCGAACAGGTCGGTCAGGCAGTGGATATACAGGTCGTTCTTGTCATCGAAATATTGGTAGAAGCTGCCCTTAGATATTCCGGCACCGTCAACGATGCGGTTGATGCTTGTCTTGTCGTACGGGCAGCGTATGAACTCGTCAATCGCGCTGGTTATTATTCGATTCTGCTTTTCATCCGGCAGGTTATAGAATGTTTTGTGTGGCATATTGTCTCCCGTTGATTATGGATTATAGATAATTGCAGCGCCCCTGATTGGGCAATATATACAGATTGCGCTATTCATCTATATTTTATTTGACAAAAATGTAAATGTCAACTACAATATGACTAAAGTCATATTTACATGCCGACGGCCGCTTTGCGGCATGGAGCGCGGACAAAACACCGGCTTGCGCCGGAATGGTATTGGGGAGGCAATTATGTTTGATCTGATTATTAAAAACGGAACAATCTTCGACGGCACCGGCAGCGACGCGTACAAGGCGGATCTTGGCATTATTGGCGATAAAATTGCAAAAATAGGCGACCTTGCCGGCGAGAGCGCCAAACGGACGATTGATGCCGGGGGCAAGGCGGTGACGCCCGGCTTTATCGAGCCGCACGGGCACACCGACCTGGGCGTGCTTATGCAGCCGAGCACGGAGGCGTACCTGATGCAGGGCGTCACAACCGTTGTAGGCGGCAACTGCGGCCACGCGATGGCGCCGATGGGCGACGAGGTGTATCGCAGCGCGATTGTCGATTTTGATGTGTCGTTTAAAGCGCAGCCGAAATATTTTGAGCGTGTTACGCTGATGCTGCCAAAGGATAAAGCCGCGGCTGCGCTGAAGGAGCTGTATAACATCGAGCTTGACTGGAAGACGTTTAGCGAGTATATCGACAAGTGCAACAAAGCCGGAATGGACTGCAATATTGCGCCGCTTGCCGGATACAGCGCCATCCGCGGCGCCGTTATGGGCATGGACAGCCTGCGCGAGGCGACGCCGGAAGAGCTGCAAAAGCTGGCCGACGCCGTGGAAGAGTGCCTGAAAGCCGGCGCGTTTGGTTTGTCGACCGGACGTGACCCCACTTACATACCCGGGCCGTTCGCAAGCGACGCCGAGACGATTGAGATGCTGAAAATCGTCAAGAAATATGACGGCACATTTGCCTCACATACATATAGCATGAAGATGGACGGCACCGGTGGGCGTATGGAGGGCTACATAGAGATGCTTGAGCAGGCCAAGGCTGCCGGTGTGCGCGCAAACGTGTCTCACGTGCATGTCCTTGGCATGGCGGCGACGCCGGAAGGCGGCGCGCAGGCAGCGCTGGACACCATAGCATACTTTGAAAAAATGGCTGCCGAGGGTGTTGACCTGTCGTATGACGTCATCCCCAGCCCGTACAGCGTGGACTTTACAACCCCCTATTTTGCGATGTACCTTAAGCCGTTTGTACTGATGTCCGGCTCGAGGGCGCATTTGGCGACAAACTTCACCGTGCCCGACTTCCGCCTGATGGTGCATAAGGTTATCGAAGCCGGGATGTTCCCGATGATGGACAGCGCGCAGCCGATGAACTACTTCAACCTGATGGCGATAACGGCGCACAAGAACTCCGCGCACATAGGCAAGTGCTTCCAAGCCTATGCCGAGGAAAAGGGGATGCATCCGCTTGACCTGATGATGGATTTGTTCGTCGAGGACCCGGATATGGGCGCGACTATCAATATGGCCGGCTTTGTCGAGGCGAATACAATACTCAGCCGCCATCCGATGGCCATGCCGTGCGCCGACGGCTGTTGCTGCACAAAAGACACAAATTATATGAAAAACGACGAGCTGCCGTTGCTGCCAAACCCGATGACCATCAGCTTTATACCACGGTATATCCTTGAGCACGGCAAGCCCCGCTTCGAGGACACAATCCGCCAGATTAGCGGCTACCCCGCCGAGAGATTTGCCCTGCCCGGCCGCGGCGTAATAAAGACGGGGAATTATGCCGACATCGTTGTGCTGGACAGAGAAAAGCTTTACAGCTATGATATGGACGAAAACCCGCTTCAGTACCCCGAGGGCTTTGAGCATGTTGTCGTCAACGGCGTGCCTACCATAGAGAACAAGCGCCATTTGGGTGCGATGGCCGGACGGATGCTTCGCAAGACAGACGAAATCTAATACTATTTGTATAATATGACTCATATATCTCGTATTGTAATTCAGGTCCAAAAAGCCGCCTGTGACATCTGTCACAGGCGGCTTTGCGTTTTGACAACAGCGGCACTTGGACGCCGCAATACGTCAGTTATCCAGCATATTGTGGCAGGCGACCATATGCCCGCCGCCGACGTCTTTTAGCGCGGGATTCTCCTTGGCGCATATGTCGCTTACATAACGGCAGCGAGTCCTGAACGGGCATCCCGACGGCGGATTAAGCGGTGACGGCACATCACCCTCCAGCACGATGCGCCGCTTTTTGCGCGCCAGCTCGGGGTCGGCAACGGGAGCCGCCGTTATCAGGGACTCGGTATACGGGTGTCTGATGTGGCTGTACAACTCATTCACCTCGGCCAGTTCCACCATGTACCCGAGATACATAACGCCGACACGGTGAGAGATATGCCTTATCATCGACAAATCGTGCG
Source organism: Oscillospiraceae bacterium (assembly GCA_031552995.1). GTDB lineage: Bacteria > Bacillota > Clostridia > Oscillospirales > Butyricicoccaceae > JAVBMB01. The sequence goes on along the minus strand of JAVBMB010000024.1, from coordinate 2,489 downwards.
AAATAAACAGATATGTGAAACCGAACTTCTGCTGAAACTCCTCGAGTATGTTGATTATCTGCGCCTGAATCGATACGTCAAGCGCCGATATGGGTTCGTCACAGACGATGAACTGCGGCATGACGGCAAGCGCGCGCGCTATACCTATCCTCTGCCGCTGACCGCCGCTGAACTCGTGCGGGTAGCGGTTGATGTGGTCATCTTTAAGCCCGACCATATGTATCAGCTCGCGCACGCGCTCATCCCGCTCGGCCTTTGTGGAGGTGATGTCGTGAATGGTCAGCGGCGCGCCGATTATCTCGCTTACCGGCTGCCGCGGGTCGAGCGATGTATACGGGTCCTGGAATATCATCTGCATGCGGCGGCGAAACGGGAAAAACTGCTTGTTGTCCATCTTTGTTATGTCGGTTCCGTCGAACTCAATCGTGCCGCCTGTTGTATTGTACAGCTTGACTATAGAGCGGCCGACAGTCGTCTTCCCGCAGCCAGATTCACCGACGAGGCCGAATGTCTCGCCCACCGCGATATCGAATGTGACGCCGTTTACGGCTTTGAGGTATTTTACCGAGCCTTTGCCGAAAGCGCCGGAGCGTATCGGAAAATACATCTTAAGGTCGTCGACCTTAAGCAGAGCTTTGCGCTCGTCCATCACAGCACCTCCGTCATCGCCCGAGCTTTGGGATGCTTCAGCCAGCATGCCGTATGGTGCCCGGGTAAAAGCTCTGTCAGCTCCGGCTGGGCAAGGGTGCACACGCGCATCGTATAGTCGCACCGCGCCGCGAACGGGCAGCCAGCGGGCGGACGCATAAGGTCCGGCGGGCTGCCGGGTATCGGTATCAGCTTGTCTTTTTTTCGCTCTCCCATCCCGGGCACCGAGTTGAGCAGCCCCTTTGTGTAAGGATGGCCGGTGCGGTAGAATATATCCTCGACGGTGCCGTGCTCCATAATAAGCCCGCCGTACATGACTATGACGCGCGAACAGGTTGAAGCGATAACACCGAGGTCATGGGTTATCAGCACCGTCGCCATCGAAAACCGGTCGCGAAGCGATTTCATCAGCTCGAGTATCTGTGTCTGAATCGTCACGTCAAGCGCGGTTGTCGGCTCGTCGGCTATAAGCAGCTTAGGGTTGCACGACATCGCCATCGCAATCATCGCGCGCTGGCGCATACCGCCGGAAAACTCGTGCGGGTACTGCTTCAGCCTGCTCTCCGGGCTTGAGATGCCGACAAGGTCGAGCAGCTCTATCGCGCGGGCTTTTGCCTCGGTCTTTTTCATGTTTTTGTGTACTTTAAGCGGTTCGCACAGCTGGTTGCCGATAGTGAAGAGCGGGTTGAGGCATGTCAGCGGATCCTGAAATATCATGCCTATTTGGTTGCCGTGGATTTTGCGCGTCTCTTTCTCGCTCATCGCCATCATATCCGCGCCGTCAAAGCTTATCGCGTCGGCGGTGACGAAGGCATTGTCGGCCAGCAGACGCATGATTGACAGCATAGTCACACTTTTGCCGCAGCCGGATTCGCCGACGATACCAAGGAACTCGCCGTGGTCGACATGAAAATCCACCCCGCGGACCGCCGAGACGACGCCGCCCGGGATGTTGAAGCCGGTTTTAAGGTTTTTTACTTCAAGAAGATGTTCACTCATACCTGCGCCCCCCTTATTTCTTAAGGCGCGGGTCAAGCGCGTCGCGCAGGCCGTCGCCGATGAAGTTGAGCGCAAACATTGTAAGGCTGATCGCAAGCGTCGGGAATATCATCAGGTGCGGGTACATGCTCATGTTCGAAATTGAGTCGTTGGCGAGCGTGCCCCAGCTTGCCACCGGAACAGATATCCCGATGCCGATAAAGCTTAAAAACGCCTCGTAAAATATCGCCTGAGGTATGAGGAATGTCACCGTCACGATAATCGGCCCCATGCTGTTTGGCACAAGGTGGCGCAAAAGGATGCTTAAATCGGTCTCTCCGATCACTTTAGCGGCAAGCGCAAAATCCTGACTGCGCAGCGTCAGCACCTGAGAGCGCACCATTCTCGCCGTGCCTATCCAATACGTCAGCGTCAGCGCGATTAAGATGCTCGTCATATTCGCCCCCAAAAACACCATGACGAGTATGATATACAGCAGCGACGGTATGGCATTGATAATATCTACAATGCGCATCATCACCATATCCGCCATGCCGCCCAGATAGCCGGCGATACCGCCGTACAGCACGCCGATGACCATGTTTATGCCGGCGGCGACAAAGCCGACCGTCAGGCTTATGCGCGCGCCATAGGCGATGCGCACAAACAGGTCTCTCCCGAACTTGTCGGTGCCGAACCAATGGGCTCCGCTCGGTGTCTGGTTTATGGCCGAATAATCCTGCCCGTCGTATGTGTAGGGCTGTATAAGCGGGCCGAATATCGCAAGCAGAATAATCAGCACGATAAAAACAAAGCCAATCATAGCCAGCTTGTCGCGCCTGAGCTTTGCCCACGCGTTTGCC
>JAVBMB010000061.1:0-3242 GCA_031552995.1 Oscillospiraceae bacterium | reverse complement strand
CCGCCATGACTCCGTCGTCAAGAATCATGCAGCAGCTGCTGCTTGACAGGCTTACAGGCGCGGCAGACAGCGATTTTGCCGCAAAAATTGAAGTATGGAAGCGGGAGCGCGACGAGGCCATAAAAACAAACGGCGCAAACGCCGGCCTCAAACCGCTGGGCGAAAAAGAAGCCGCGCTCTACTGCGGCCGCTACTTCCACCCGGCGTTCGAGGATTTTACCATTGAGCTTCAGGACGGCGCGCTGTATTTCATCTACGGCTCGTTCAAAGTCAAGCTGGTCTACACGCCGGAGGGCACGGTTCGCGGTTTTACGGCGGGGTTGTACCCAAGCTGGGCGGAGGTCACCCCCTGCGCAAACGGCATGTTTATGATGAACAGCGACTCGAGTCTGAGGTATCCTTTCGTAAAGCTGGGGTGAGCTGACGCTACCGGAGGAATAGAGTGGCAATGCGTTACGGCAGGCTGGTTTTTGCAGTTTTAGCGGCGGCAATGATGCTGTCCGCCTGCGCCAGCCTGCCGGTTCTTTTCGGGCACGGTAAACCCGGCGGCACAGCGCCTCCCCCGTCCACGGTCCAGTCCGAATCATCGTCCGCGCCCGCCGCGGGCAATACGGATACCGCGCCGTCCACGTCCGAGCCGATTGCTATAGAACAAGGCTTCACGGTGTCCGAGCTGGACGAGACCGTGCGGCAAAGAATAGTCGGCGTCAGCTATCCGCCGGGCGGTGCGGAAGAGATATCGCTTGACGAGCTGAGACACATATCGGTGCTGTATATCGATTTCGAGGGCGAGACCCGCAGCGGCGAGCTGATAGTGAATACGCTTATTGCGGACTGCATCGCTGAGATATTCCGGCGGCTGTACGAGGAAGAGTACCCAATCCACTCGATAAAACTTGTTGACGAATACGGCGGCGACGACGAACTTTCGATGAGCGATAACAACACGTCATGCTTCAATTACCGCTCGGTCCCCGGCGGCGACAAGCTGTCGCTGCACAGCTTGGGTCTGGCGGTTGATATCAACCCGCTTTATAACCCGTACGTCACGGCAAACCGTGTTCTGCCTGAGGAGGGCGCGCAATATGCCGACCGCAGTGCCGACTTCCCGGGGAAAATCGACAAAGACGACCTGTGCTACAAGCTGTTTACCGAATTTGGCTTCTCGTGGGGCGGAGACTGGAAAAACACAAAGGATTACCAACACTTCTTCTTGCCCGAATAGCCCATAATTATTGCGATTTTTGTCCGTTTTGCACTGCTGCGCCGGGTATACCTACTGTTACAGTAATATTTCAAATGGCAATAATTGTAGATTTCTCCAAAATATTGTGCTATAATATATTAATCGCCTGCATTCTGATAAAGAGCAGGCTTTGTTTTTCCGTATGGCATACTACATTTCTTGGAGGAAGAGGGTGACCGAATGGAATTGGATGCGCAAAAAGGTTGCTTCGGATGCCTTGAGGTACTGGGCATTCTTAGAGGGGCAACGGGTGAAGATGATTACTCAACCGCTTTAAAATGGGCGTGCAGGAGTTTTTCGCTGAGCTGCGCGTTCATCTACGAGGCCGACTATAAAAGGACGCTGTTCGTTAAAGAGAAGTTTTCTGCTGCGGACGACTATGGCGCTCCGGGAGCGATAAGCTTTGACGGCACCGTGACGACACTCAGCGACGAGGACTTTGAGGACGGCAGGCTCCTTGTGTTCTACGGGGGCGTTCAGCAGGGGAACCCAGACGCCGTAATACATATTTTACAGGGCATAGAGCTGTTTGTCATGGCGCCTATCATCGAGGACGGGAAGCTAATTGCGTTTGTCGGCGGCAGCGACCGCAAAGCAGGGCGCAGGCTTGATTCGGACGAGACCCGGCGCATTGCGTCGTGTTTCGGCACAATCAGCACATTCGTTAAGCTGCGCTGCCTTAGGAACATGCTCAGCAGGACAAGACGCTCGCTTCAAGGCACGCTCGACAATGTCGGGGTCGACATATATGTCAACGATCTTGATACAAAAGAAGTACTGTATGTCAATAACTCGATGGCGGCGCCTTACGGCGGGCCGGATAAAATGCTGGGCCGCAAATGCTATGAAGTGATGTATCCCGGGCAGAAGAAGGTATGTGACTTCTGCCCGCAAAAGTATGTTCTCGACGTAGAGGGTAATCCCCGCGGCACATATGTGTGGGATTATCAGCGCCAGTTTGACCGGGCATGGCTGCGCGTCTCTTCCACGGCGTTTAACTGGGTCGACGGGCGTATGGCCCAGGCGGTGTGCAGCGTCGACATAACCGAGAATAAGCGCAACGAGATGCTTGTTGAGCATATGGCCTACAATGACGCGCTGACAGGCATACCTAACCGCCGCAAGTTCGAGAGGGATTTTGATGAGGTTCTCTATAAAGTCGGCACAGAGGGCGGATGTGGCGTGCTGCTGTTTGCCGACCTTGACGGCTTTAAGTTTATAAACGACGCCTTCGGGCACGAAATCGGCGACATTCTTCTCGCACGCGTCGCCGATTATCTCAACAGCGTGCCGGAGTACAGCGGCTGTGTCTACCGCTATGGCGGCGATGAGTTTATTGTGATGCTTGACGGCGCAAAACAGCAGGATATAATATCGGCCACCGAAAAGGTGATAGCGCACTGCAAGAACCCGTGGCGCATCGACGGCAAAGAATACTACTGCACGATGAGTATCGGCATGGCAAGCTACCCGAAAAACGGCCTGACATTTGACCAGCTGCTCACTTCGGCGGACTCGGCGATGTACGTGGCAAAAAACCACGGAAAATCGCGTCTGGCAGTGTTCGAGACGGCGTCGCCCGCCGCGCAGAAAATCCAGACCGAGTTTGCGCTCAGGCGCACGGTCGGCGACGGGTGCAGCGAGTTTGTGCTTCTGTTTAATCTAATCGTCGACGCCGCTGCCGACAGGAATGTCGGCGCAGAGGTGCTGCTTCGCTGGGATTCCCCCGAGTACGGGATGCTTATGCCGGCCGATTTCCTTGATGTCGCGGCTAAACTCGGCCTGATGCCTCAGATAGGCGGCTGGGTTATAGAAGAGGGCATCAAAATCGCGTCGGAATCCGCCGTCAACTGGGGCAATGACTATTATATCAGCTTCAATATTTCGCGGGACGAGTTCGCGGGCAGCCAGTTCGAGCAGCAGGTCGAGTCGGCGTGCGCGCGCTATGCGTTCCCGCGCCGCGCCATAATGTTCGAGATAACCGAGTCTTTTGTCC